>JAWOCZ010000219.1:0-4271 GCA_046483565.1 Nitriliruptoraceae bacterium | reverse complement strand
AAAATTTGCTTAAACACCCCTCTAAATCTCCCCTTACTAGGGGAGACTATTTAACTCTTTTTAAAGTCGGGCGGTGCGGGACGGTACTCAGGACGTCGCTCATGGCATCGCTCAGGGCATCGCTCATGGCATCGCTCGGGGCGTCGCCAGCCGGAGGGGGCTGCGCCGGCTGGCGTTGGTCCGTAGCCTGTAGAGGCTCCCGAGGTGGGGGCGGCGAGCGGTTCGCCGGACCGGATGGACGCACGGCATGCGAGAACGTCGGATGGACTACCGCCTGCAGCGGCGTGCACTGCTGCGGGAGGTCTCCGAGGGCCGTCGCAGTGCCGACGACGTCCGGGACGCCCACCCCGATCTGGTCCGGGCGGGGCGCCATATCGGCAGCGAGGTCCGCGACCCCTGCCCGTTGTGCGAGGGCCGATACCTCAAGCACGTGTCCTACGTCTTCGAGAGCAAGGGTGCGCGCACCAGTTCCGGGCGCGCGCTGCCCAGCGAAGCGCTGGAACGGCACGCCGAACGCCATGGCGACCTGACCGTCTACGTCGTCGAGGTGTGCACGGCGTGCCACTGGCACCACCTGATGGCCTCGTACCGGCAACTGGCGCGGGGGACGGCGGTCGGCTGACCGGATCAGCGCGGCAGGAACACCCCGAGCACGGCCAGCGCGATGCCGATCAGCACCAGCGCCGGCAACTCGACGACCTGCCAGCCGCTGACGACGAGGATCGCCCCGCCCGCGATCATCGCCGGTCCCAGGGTTCGACCACCCTCGGCATCGTCCTCGGCGGGGGCGTCGACGACCAGCTTGCCATCACGGTCGATGTGGCCACCGAGCGGGGCGTCGAACCATCCCGGCGTGCGGCCACCGGCCGCGAGCACCTCCGGCGCATCGTCGGGCTCGAGCCCGGCCAACAACTCGTCCCACCGCAGCACGAGCTCGGCCCGTACGTCGTCGCGCCACGTGCCGGGCACCGCCACCTCGGTGTGGTCGTCGTGGGCGTGCACGGTGGCGTCGATCCCGCGTTCCTCGATCAGCGCGAGCACCTGTGTGGCCATGGTCGGGTGGAACCGGCCGAGATGCTGGGCGGACGGTGCGACCCGATCGGGCCGTGGAGCAGGGCGATCGGATCCTGGCGGACCCCCCTCGGGGAGCTGCTCGGCGGGCACCAGGTCCAGGTGGCACGTGGCGCACCGGCGCACGTGCGGCTCGTAGTCGTCGAGACAGTGGGGGCAGCGCATGGGCACGAGGCTACGTGCTCGGCACCAGTAGGGTGGCAACGACCGTTGCCAGGAGCCACCCGTGACCGACCGTCTGTACTCGACCGATCAGTACGCGCGGACGGCCGATGCGACGATCGTCGACATCGACCCCGCCGACGGACGCGTGCTGCTCGACCGTACGGTGTTCTACCCCGGTGGCGGTGGACAGCCCCACGACCTCGGCGAGCTCGTGCTCGGCGACGACCGCCTAGCGGTGACCAGGGTCGCCCAGGACGATCGCGGTGTGTGGCACTGGTTGCAGGGCGGCCTGCCCGGCACCGGCACCGAGGTCCGCGCCGAGGTGGACTGGGAGCGGCGCTACCGCCTCATGCGCACCCACACCGCGATGCACGCCCTGTGCGGGGTGGTGTGGGAACGCTTCCGCAGTCCCGTCACCGGGGGCAACATGGAGCCGGGTGTGGGCCGGCTGGACTTCGAACTGCCCGACTGGGACCCGGAGGACAAGGCGCCGCTGGAGGCCGAACTGAACGCCCAGTTGATCGCTGCGCGGCCCGTGGAGATCGCTTTCCTGCCGCGTGAGGTGGCCGATCAGGACCCGTCCCTGATCCGCACGAAGGTGTCGCTGCTCCCCGCCTCGCTCACCGAGGTGCGGGTGGTCGACATCGTCGGTCTCGACCGGCAGGCCGATGGCGGGACCCACGTGGCGTCCACCACCGAGGTCGGGCGGGTCCGCATCGCCAAGGTCGAGTCGAAGGGCAAGGGGTTCCGCCGCATCCGCCTGGCGCTGGAGGGTGACAGCTAGCTGCGCCGGGGGTCAGTCCACCGCCCGGCGCAGCACGATGACGTCGCCGCCGTAGCCAGATGGGCGGCGTTCCTCGATCCAGCTGACCCCGCTGTCGGCGCAGCGGTGGACGCGTCGCCCCATCCCGTCGGTCCGTTCCACCTCGAGGTGGTAGCGCAGGTACTCGCTCGCCACGTCACCGCTCATCACGTTCAGCACGGCACAACGGCAACGCGTGCGGTCGGACTCCGTCATCACACCCCCCGGGCGTGTCGAGAACGGTGCGACGGTAGCGCCGGGCGCCCCGATGGGGTGCGGGCCGGGTCGCCGAGCGGTGTCCGGGACTCCCAGGACGGCAGGACGGGCGCTACCGTGCGGGAAACGTCCCCGGTGAACAGTGGAGATGCACGTGGACGAGCATGGTACGCCTCAGCCCGACCCCGCCCGCTGGTACCACCTCCAGGGGTCGGAGCAGTACGGCCCGTTGCCGCTGAGCGACATCCGTGCGCGGGTGCTCGACGGCACGGTCAGCCCCGATACCTACGTGTGGGCCGACGGGATGCCCGAGTGGATGCCCGCGCGCCAGGTGCCGGCGGTCACGCCACCGCCGGAGACCCGGGCGTCGCTGCCCGCCTGGGGCTGACGGGGCCGTCGAGGTAGCGTCACCCCCATGACCACCTCGACGTCACCTCCGCCGCCGACGACGCCCGCTCCGGGGGACGTCCTGGACGTCCTGCGCGCGCGCGGGTTCGTCCAGGACATCACCGACGAGGCCGGCCTGGCCGCTGCCCTGGCCGCGGGTCCGATCACCTACTACGTCGGGTTCGACCCCACCGCGCCCTCGTTGCACGCCGGCAACCTGGTCGGGATGATGGCGATGGCATGGCTGCAACGCCATGGGCACCGGCCCATCGCCCTGGCCGGCGGGGCTACCGGGCGGATCGGGGATCCCTCCGGCCGCAACATCGAGCGAGAGGTCCTCGACGACGCCACGATCGATCGCCATCTCGCTGGGATCCGGCGCCAGCTGGGCCTGGTGCTGGAGCTCTCAGGTGCTGGGGATGCCCTCACGGGTGGTGAGGACGCGGCGGCTGGCAGCGCCGGGCTCCTGGTCGACAACCACGACTGGACCGCGCCCGTGAGCATCCTCGACTTCCTGCGGGAGGTCGGTGTCCACGCCTCGGTGAACCAGATGATCGCCCGGGAGTCGGTCAAGCGCAGGCTCGAGGAGCGTGAGCAGGGGCTCACCTTCGCCGAGTTCAGCTACCAGCTGCTCCAGGCTTTCGACTTCGCCCACCTGCACGAGTACCACGGCTGCGTGCTCCAGGGCGGCGGGTCCGATCAGTGGGGCAACATCGTCGCCGGTATCGACCTGATCCGACACCGTGGTGGCGGCCCCGCCTTCGGGCTGGTCTGGCCGTTGCTGACGACTGCCGACGGGTCCAAGTTCGGCAAGTCGGCCGGGAACGCGATCTGGCTGGATGCGGAGCTGACCAGCCCGTACGCCTACTACCAGTACTGGCTGAACGCGGCCGACGCGGACGTCGTCCGGTTCCTGAAGCTGTTCACCTTCCTCGATCTCGAGCGCATCGCGGACCTCGAGCGCGAGCTGCAGCGCGATCCATCTGCGCGCGTGGCGCACCGTGAGCTCGCGCGCGAAGCCACCCGGATCATCCACGGGGATGCGGGGGTCGCCGCCGCCGAGGGGGCGACCGCGGTGCTGTTCGGGGACGCGCCGTTCGCCGATCTCAGCGACCAGGTGCTGTCCGCGGCCTTCGAGGAGGCACCGAGTGTCACGCTCGAGCGTGCGCGTCTCGAGGGTGAGGGCGTGGGCCTGCTCGAGGCGATGACGGCGGCCGGGCTCACCAGGACCAACGCCGAGGCGCGTCGCCTGGTCCAGCAGGGCGCCGTGCGGCTCAACAACGCGCGGATCGAGGATCCTCAGTACCGACTGGGGCCGGGCGATCTGGCCAGCGAGTCGACCGCGGTGTTGAGATCCGGCAAGAAGCGCTACGGCCTCCTGCGCTTCGCCTGACCCGGCGAGCGGGTCGGCCGCCGCCCCCGGTCTGCCCCCGCCCCCGGTCGGCCCCCGCCCCCGGGGGGTTGGGTGCGTTCTGCCCCGGTTTCCGGGGTGTTGTGCACCCAGTCTGCCCTCGTCCCCTGGTCGGCCGCCGCACCCGGGGGGTTGGGTGCGTTCTGCCCCGGTTTCCGGGGTGTTGTGCACCCAGTCTGCCCTCGTCCCCTGGTCGGCCGCCGCACCCGGGGGGTTGGG
>JAWOCZ010000188.1:0-5637 GCA_046483565.1 Nitriliruptoraceae bacterium | reverse complement strand
CGGGGCGACCTAGCGGCGGCTGCCGGTGACGACCCGGTAGATGAGCAGCAGGAGGATGGACCCGATGATGGCCGCCAGCCAGGTGGCGATGCTGAAGAACGCGCCGATCGGGTCGACGTCGAAGAAGACGCCGGCGAGGAACCCGCCGAGCAGCGCCCCGACGACGCCGATGATCATGGTGACGATGATCCCACCAGGGTCGTCGCCGGGCAGGACCGCCTTCGCGATAGCGCCGGCCAGGAGGCCTAGGATCAGGAACGCGATGATGCCCACGTCGTGCCTTTCGGGTTGACGGACCTACCAGATCCATCATGCCGACTTGGCCCGTGGACGGCCATGTACCACGGGCGGGGACCGGGCCGTCGACGCTGGCCCCGCGAGGATCCGGCTGCACACGCCGGGCGACGATCGGAGCTGGCTACCAGCCCCGTTGCCGCCACTCCGCCAGGTGCGGACGCTCGGTGCCGAGCGTCGTTTCGTCCCCGTGGCCGGGATAGACGTGCGTGGAGTCGGGCAGGCGCGCGAACACCCGCTCCTCCAGCCCGTCCATGATCTGGCGGTGGGCTTCGGCCGAACCGAAGGTGTTCCCCGGGCCGCCGGGGAAGAGGGTGTCCCCAGAGAACAGGTGGGGACGTGCGGCGCCCTGCACGAGGTAGAGCAGCGAACCGGGCGTGTGGCCGGGCACGTGTAGCACCTCGATCGCGAGTTCGCCCACGGTCAGGACGTCGCCGTCGCTGAGCGTGCGGTCGGGGGCCCGGGGGAACAGCGGTACATCGTCCGCGTGGCCCCAGATGGCGATCCCCGCGGCGGCGATGCCCTCCCAGGCACGAACGTGATCCCAGTGGCCGTGGGTCTGGACCGCTGCCAGCGGGTCGGTGTCCTCGAGCGCCTCCAGCAGCCGCGGCGCCCGGTCCGCCACGTCGATCAACAGCGACCGTGCGGTCGTGACGCAGCTGACCACGTAGACGTTGTTGTCCATCTCGCTCACCGAGAGCTTGCGGATCCGGACGGGGCCGTCGGAACGGTCCAGCCAGGGGCCGTCGGGCACGACGTGACCGGGGTCGGTGGTGGTCATCACGGTCTCCAGAGCGTGGTCGGCGATCCTGTCGGCCAGGTCACTCGTCCTCGTCGTCGTCACGCGCCGGCCGGATGTTCTTCGGGGTCAGTTCGTTCCCCGAGCGGTCACCACGGGCGTAGGCCGCGACGTTGCCGAGCGTGGTCTCGGCGATGTTCGACAGCGCCTCCTGGGTGAAGAAGGCCTGGTGGGCGGTGATCAGCACGTTCGGGAAGGTCAGCAGCCGGGAGAAGACGTCGTCGGTGATGACCTTGTCGGAGAGGTCCTCGAAGAACAGGTCCCCCTCCTCCTCGTAGACGTCGAGGGCGAGGTTGCCGATCTTGCCGGACTTGAGCCCCTCGATGACCGCCACGGTGTCCACGAGCGGTCCGCGGGAGGTGTTCACGATCATCACGCCGTCCCTCATCTTCGCGATGGACTCCTCGTCGATGATGTGGTGGGTGTCGGGGGTCAGCGGACAGTGCAGGGTGATGACGTCGCACTCGGCGAAGAGGGTGTCGAGGTCGACGTAGCGCACCCCGTAGTCACGCACCTCGTCGTTGGGGTAGGGGTCGTAGGCTCGGAGCGAGCAGCCGAACCCACGCAGGATCCTGGCGGTGATCTGGCCGATCTTGCCCGTGCCGATGATGCCGACCCGCTTGCTCCGCAGGTCGAAGCCGAGGAGCCCCTCCAGCGCGAAGTTGCCGTCGCGGACCCGGTTGTAGGCGCGGTGGATCCGGCGGTTGACGGCCAGCATCAGCCCGACGGTGTGCTCGGCGACGGCGTAGGGCGAGTAGGCCGGCACGCGCACGACGGTGATCCCGCGTTCCGCCGCCCGATCGATGTCGACGTGGTTGAATCCGGCCGAACGCAACGCCAGCAGCTCGACACCTTGCTCGGCCAGCAGGTCGACCACCTCGGTGTCCACGATGTCGTTGACGAAGGCGCACACCACCTCGTGGCCGCTGGCGAGCGCGGTCGTGTTGGCCTGCAGCCGGGCCTCGAGGAACGTGAGCTCGTGGCCGTACCGCGCGTTGACGTCCTCCAGCGAGCGGCGGTCGTAGGCCTTGGTGCTGTACACAGCGATGCGCACGGCGTTCTCGATTCGTCGCGGGGGCAGACAGGGTGCGGGGCGGACAGGCGCCGGGCTCGCAGCTTAGGGAGCCGTCTGGCGCCCTGACCCGGGACGCTCCCATCCGTTCGGTCGGGCGGTCACGGTGCACCGGTAGCCTCTCCTTGCCGCTTCGAACCTCGACCGGCCGGTGTCCGGCCCGGCCCGCACCCCGACGGATCCGCTCGTGGCCCTCTCGCCCTCCAGGTCCACCGCCGCCGCCCATCGTGATCGCATCACGGTGCGCGGTGCGCGTGAGCACAACCTCAAGGACGTCGACCTCGACCTCCCGCGCGATGCCCTGATCGTCTTCACGGGGCTGTCGGGCTCGGGCAAGTCCAGCCTGGCCTTCGACACGATCTACGCCGAGGGACAGCGGCGCTACGTGGAATCGCTGTCGGCCTACGCGCGTCAGTTCCTCGGGCAGATGGACAAGCCCGACGTCGACTTCATCGACGGGCTCTCGCCGGCCATCTCGATCGATCAGAAGTCGACCTCGCGGAACCCGCGGTCCACGGTCGGCACGATCACGGAGATCTACGACTACCTGCGGCTGCTCTACGCCCGCATCGGTCAGCCTCACTGTCCGAACTGCGGCCAGCCGATCGCGCGCCAGACCGCGGAGCAGATCGTCGACCAGGTCCACGAGCTCCCCTTCGGCACACGGTTCCAGGTGCTGGCCCCCGTGGTGCGGGGACGCAAGGGTGAGCACGGGGCGCTGTTCCAGCAGCTGAGCACCGAGGGGTTCGCCCGGGTGCGTGTCGACGGCGAGGTCAGCTCGATCGACGAGGTGCCGCGGCTGGAGAAGAACGTCAAGCACACCATCGAGGTGGTCGTCGACCGTCTGGTGCAGAAGGAGGACCTGCGCCGCCGCCTGTCCGACTCGATCGAGACCGCCCTGCAGCTGGCGGATGGCGTGGCGATGATCGAGATCCTGCCGACGCCGGAGGCGGTCGATGCGGCGGAGGCCGCCGGTGAGCCCGCGCCCCAGGCCGAATCGTTGGTGTTCTCCGAGCACCTGGCCTGCGCGAACTGCCACGTGAGCTACGACCAGCTGGCACCACGCAGCTTCTCCTTCAACTCACCCTACGGCGCCTGCGAGACGTGCTCGGGCCTCGGCACACAGCTCATGGTCGATCCCGAGCTGGTGATCGGCGACGAGGAACGGTCGGTGGAGGAGGGCGTGATCCTGCCCTGGAGCACCGGCACGCAGTCCAGCTACTACCGCCAGCTGCTCCGGGCGACGCTCCAGCACCTCGGCGCGGAACCGTCCACGCCCTGGCGCGAGCTGCCCGAGCACGTGCGAGCGGGGGTGCTCGAGGGCACCGGTGACCGGGTCCAGGTGTCCTACACCAACCGCTACGGGCGCCGCCGCTCCTACCGGGCGCGTGTCGAGGGGGTGCTGGCCTCCCTGCGCCGACGCCACCTGGAGACCGAGTCCGACCACGTCCGCACGCAGATCGAGCAGTACATGCGCGAGGTGCCGTGTCCCGCCTGCGGTGGTCGGCGGCTCAAGCCGATCGTGCTGGCGGTGACGATCGGGGGCCGCTCGATCGCGGAGCTCACCGCCCTGTCGGTGGCCGACGCGGATGCCTTCGTGCAGGGGCTGCGGCTGAGCGAACGCGATCAGCTGATCGGGGCGCGGGTGCTCAAGGAGATCCGCGCCCGGCTGCGGTTCCTCCTCGACGTCGGCCTGGAGTACCTCACCCTCGATCGCGCCGCGGCGACGTTGTCCGGCGGCGAGGCCCAGCGCATCCGGCTCGCGACCCAGATCGGCGCCGGGCTCGTCGGCGTGCTCTACGTGCTCGACGAGCCCTCGATCGGGTTGCACCAGCGCGACAACGAGCGCCTGATCGAGACGCTGCTGCGGCTCCGCGACCTCGGGAACACTCTGATCGTCGTCGAGCACGACGAGGCCACGATCGACGCCGCCGACCACGTCGTCGACATCGGGCCCGGCGCGGGGGAGCACGGTGGGGAGATCGTCCACTCCGGGTCGGTGGAGGGGCTCAAGCGCCTGACCCGCCGGTCGTTGACCGGCGCCTACCTGGCCGGCGAACGCTCGATCCCGATCCCCGCGGCCCGGCGCACGGGCAGCGGCGTCGACATCGAGGTGGTGGGAGCCCGCGCCAACAACCTCCAGGACGTCGACGTGGCCTTCCCGCTGGGCACGTTCACCTGCGTGACCGGGGTCTCGGGGTCGGGCAAGTCATCGCTGGTGAACGACATCCTCTCCAAGGCGCTCATGCGGCAGGTGTACGGGTCCCGGGACCGTCCCGGTGCCCATCGGCGACTCACCGGCCTCGACGCGGTCGACAAGGCCGTGGTGGTCGACCAGTCGCCGATCGGGCGGACGCCTCGCTCCAACCCGGCGACCTACACCGGGCTGTTCGACCACGTCCGCAGGCTGTTCGCGGCCACGCCGGAGGCCAAGGTCCGCGGCTACCAGCCCGGGCGCTTCTCCTTCAACGTCAAGGGCGGCCGCTGCGAGGCCTGCAAGGGTGAGGGGACGCTCAGGATCGAGATGCACTTCCTGCCGGACGTGTACGTGCCCTGCGAGGTCTGCAAGGGACGGCGCTACGACCGCGAGACCCTGGAGGTGCACTACAAGGGTCGCAACATCGCCGACGTGCTCGCGATGCCCGTCGAGGAGGCCCTGGAGTACTTCGCGAACCAGCCGACGATCGCCGCGCACCTGCAGACCCTCTACGACGTCGGGCTCGGCTACGTCCGGCTCGGCCAGCCGGCGACCACCCTGTCCGGTGGCGAGGCCCAGCGCGTCAAGCTCGCGAGCGAACTGAAGAAACGGGCCACGGGGCAGACCGTGTACATCCTGGACGAGCCGACCACGGGCCTGCACTTCGAGGACATCCGCCGGCTGCTGGACGTCCTGCACCGGCTGGTGGACAAGGGCAACACCGTGATCGTGATCGAGCACAACCTGGACGTGATCAAGACCGCCGACCATCTCATCGACCTGGGGCCGGACGGCGGGGACGGTGGCGGCCGGATCGTGGCGGCCGGCGCACCCGAGTCGGTGGCGGCCATCCCCGAGAGCTACACAGGCAAGTTCCTCCGCGACGTGCTGGGCTGAGGCCGCCCGGCCTGGCCGGTCAATCGGGGCGGGGCCTCGGGCCCTGGTGGCGGCGCAGCAGGGCCGTCGCGTCGGGCGGCGTCTCGTCGGGATGGGCCGGGGCACGCGGGGTGGGCGCGGCGCCGGCCATCGGTCCGGTGGGATCCCCGCTCTCGCCGCCGCTGGTCACCGCGGCGTCCTCGTCGCCGGTCCCTGCGGCGCCCCCGTGCGGCGATGGCGCTGCCTGCGGGCTGCCACTCGCCGTCGGGTCGCCGGTCCCCGAACCGGCGACCTCGACACGGCGGTCGATCTGCTGGCCGTCGCTCGCGGCCCGAGCGGTCAGCACGGCGTAGCCCGTGCGCTGGCCCCCGAGGTCGACGAGCTGGCCCGGCATCCGGA
>JAWOCZ010000070.1:0-6925 GCA_046483565.1 Nitriliruptoraceae bacterium | reverse complement strand
GATCGGCCTGTGCCAGGACGATCGACGGCCGGCCACGCCCCCCAAGGAGCCCGCATGTCCATCCAGATCGAGCCGACACCGTCACGCCGGGACGCGCTGACCCAGGGCTCGGAGAGCGTCCTGGTCGTCCCGGAGCATCGACAGGACCGGCCTCGTCTCGCGGGCGTGCTGCTGCAAGCTGGCTACGACCTCGACGACGCCGACGACGGGCTCCGGGTCCGCACGGCCGGCCACCACGCACCTGCTCTGAACCGTCTGGCGTCCGACGCCGGGATCACCCTGCGGGAGCTGACCCCGCTCACCGGGACCCTGGAGGACGCCTTCTTCGACCTCACCCGTGATGGGAGGGCCTTCGCATGAGCCGCACGTTCCGTGCCGAATGGATCAAGCAGCGACACGCCCGCTTCCTCCTGGGCTGGGGCGGCCTCCTGGCAGGCGTGCCCGCGCTGATCACCCTCGCCATCTTCCTCACCGCCGGACAGCTCGACCGAACAGCGAGCGGTAGGCCCGCGGACCCCGCCCTGCCCACGGTCGCGCATCTGAGCCAGGCCGGGGGGATGACCACGGGCCTGACCGAGTCCGCGACCTTCCTCGGGATCCTGGCGTTGGCGCTGGTCGCCGTCCGCGTCACGATGGAGTTCTCCCACGGGACGTGGCGTGCGTTGCTGGTCACCGAGCCGCAGCGATTGCAGGTGCTCGGGGGCAAGCTCCTGGCGCTCTCCAGCTACCTGGCGGCAGCCACGCTGCTCGCCACCATCATCAGCGCCGCTACGGCGTGGCTGTTGGCCCCGCAGATCGGCATCGACACCGGCGCGTGGGCCACGGCCGGCGCACTCCGGCACGTCGCCGCGGATGCAGCGAACGTCACCGTCGCCACCATCGTCCACGGGTTGCTCGGTGCCGCACTCGGCGTGCTGACCCGTTCAGCGGTCGGGGCGATCGGGATCGGCGTGGGATGGTTGCTCGTCGTGGAGCAGCTCCTCAGTGGCCTCTTCGAGCCGGCGGCGCGGTGGCTCCCCGGGATCAACCTGCTGCTCGTCGCCCACGGCGGGCCGCCCAGCCACACCACCTACGACGCGGCCGCCATGGTGTTCGTGATCGTCCTCGGGGCGGCGGCGCTTGCGGCAGCCGCTGTCCTGCTGCAGCGCAGGGACGTCCTGGCATGACCCGGGCCAGAGGGTGGGCGAGGTCCGGCTCAGTGCGCTTCGGTCACCACGGTTCGAACGGCGTCCGGACGCTCGTGCGGGACCAGATGGCCGGCGTGGTCGGCCAGGACCATCTCGGCGGCCGGCAGGCGTGATCGAACGGTGCGGGTGAGCGGTCGAGGTGGGAGGAAGAGGTCATGGCGGCCGTTGAGCACCGTCGTTGCGACACCGGTCAACTGCGCCAGGTCGCGGTCGGACATCGGACGCGGCGCCAGGGAGGTCCGGACGTGGCGACCCACGAGCGTCATCCAGTCGGTCAGCGCGGGGTCCGGTGCGGCGCCGGCAGCCATCATCTTCGCCAGCAGCTGCTCGGAGGTCGACGCCTCGGGCGTGCGCAACCACCCCAGCGTCGCACGCAGGAGGGGGACCGTCACCCGGAGCCTCATCAGACCGGCAGGGTCGATCAGCAGCAGACCCGCGACCTCCGCACCTTGGGCCACGCCGGCCATGGCGACCAGGCCGCCCAGCGAGTGCCCGATGACCAGGGGAGGCCGCGCGGTGAGCTGGGGGAGGAGTTCGGCCATCCACCGTCCGTAGGAACCGACCACATCCGGTGGGCGCACGTCATGGCTCAGCCCGGGCTGGCCGGGGAGATCGAGCGCGTGGACCTCGAGGTCGGTGGAGAGCGCATCCACCAGCGCCAGCGACACCGCTGCGGAGAAGTTCGTCCCCGGGAGCACCACCACGGGCCGGCCCGAACCCGAACGCACGACATGTGTCGGCCCGAGGGAGGTCTCGAGCACCGTCGAGTGATGGGGACGCGGCCAGGCAGCGAGCTGCTGCTCGCAGTAGCTGCGCACCGCGGTGTGACCGTCGGAGGTCTTGTAGATGCTCTCACGCGTCATGGCGGTCCTCGTGATCGGCAGGCCAACTCGGGGGCGTGGCCGTCGAGCTCGCGGCTCAGCCCGTCGGGACCCGGGCCAGGATGCGCGTGCCGTGGCCCGTCGTGCTCGACACGGTGAACGTGCCCGCTACGCCCTCGACGCGCTCGCGCATGGACTGTAGGCCCATGTGCCCGGGATAGCTGCGCACGGGATCGAAGCCCACCCCGTCGTCGGTGATCTCCAGGGACAGCTCCGTCTCGTTGGAGCCGAGGCGCACCCGGACCGTCTGGGCGCCGGCGTGTTTGACGATGTTGTGCAACGCTTCCTGCGCGACGCGGTACAGCACCTCCTTGACCGGGAGATCGATCGCTGGCTCCGTGCCGGCCTCCATGTCGACCTCGACGCCGTGACGTGTCCGCAGTACCCGCGCCTGCCGTTCGAGTGCAGCGGTCAGGCCCTCACGCTCGAGCGCTTCGGGTCGCAGCTCGAAGATGAGGGCGCGCATCTCCGCAAGGCCCGCCTCGGCGAGGTCGAGCACGTAGTCCAGCGGTTCGACCACCTTCGCGGGCTCGCGCTCGGCCAAGGTGCGTGCGGTCCGGGCACCGAGGGTGATCCCGTAGAGCGCCTGGGAGACCGAGTCGTGCAGCTCACGGGCGATGCGCTGTCGCTCGTCGAGTGCGGCGGCGTGTTGCATCCGAGCGAACACCCGGGCGTTCTCGACGGCGGCGGCAGCCTGGGCCGCCACCGCCTCGAGGAACGCTCGCTCGGCCTCATCGGGTTCGATGCCTGGGAGGTACGCGACGCTGACGGCGCCGATGTGGCGGCCCAGCGAGTCCAGCGGCAACACCAGCAGTCCCTGCCACCGGACCTGGCGCAGATGGGGATGGAGAGGTGCGTACGCGGGATCGTCGAGGGTCTGTCGGGGCGCATCAGGGACCCACTGCGTCTCGCGGCGCTCCATCCGCTCCCGTTGCGGCGACACCGCGCCTGCCTCCCAGCAGGCGAGAAGCGCACGCCGGTAGCCCTCGGAGAGGCCGTAGGCCCCGGACAACTGCAGCTCGCCGGTGTCGGGATCACCCACCACGATCGACACGACCTCCGCCCGTGTAGCGCCGGACACGATGCGGCAGATCGCATCCATCGTGTCGTCGATGGGCCGGTCGACCGTCAGGCTCTCGGCGACCGTCGACAGCGCCTGCAGCCGTCGTTGGAGCAAGGACCGGGTCGCGTCGCGCGTGGCGTCGGCGCGGTCCGCTCGGATGGCGGCAGCGATGATCCTGGCCGCCGACTGCAGCCCATCGATCTCCTCCGCTGCCCACGTTCGCTCGTGAGCACGGTCGTCGAGCGCGAGCATCCCCCACCAGCGGCCGTCGACCATGATCGGTAGCACGGCCAGCGAGAGGACCCCGTCGGCCTGCAGATGCGGCTGCTCGGCGACCGGCAGGCTGCGACGCCGGCCGTACACGGGTTCTCCCCGATCCAGGACCGGCACCCACCGCCCCAACCCGGCCGCGACCATCGGCAGCTCGGCCAGCGCCGGCTCACCGTCAAGGGATCGCAGCCCCGGTCCCGACCAGTGGAACCGCTGGGTGACCCATGCCTCATCGGCCTGGCGCCGCTGCACCTCGAACAGCCACGCCCGGGACGCGCCGGTGGCATGCCCCAGAGCGGCGAGCACGTCGGGCATGGCCGCCTGCCAGGGTCGGTGCCGGTCCAGGAAGCGTTCCGCCGCCTCGCCTACCGCCGCCAGGATGGCCGTGTAGCCGTGCCCCGGCTCGGTCGTCCCGGCCTCGAGCCGCTCGGTGCGCGGGCGTTCAGCGGCCACCGTCAGCACCTGGGGCCGCAACCAGACCGGCGTGCACCGCATGGAGGGCGGCAGCGGTCCGCGATGGCACATCCAGCTTGCGCAGGATGCTGCTCACATGCGTCTTGACCGTCTTCTCGCTGATCACGAGGGAAACGGCGATCTGCCGGTTGCTCTGCCCCTCGGCCACCAGTTGCAGTACCTCGGTCTCGCGGGTCGTGAGCGCCTCCGGTCGTTCGGGAGCCCGGAGCCGCTTCGCCAGGTGCGCGGCCGCCTCGGGATGGAGCTGCACCTTGCCTTCGGCGGCCGCCTTGATGGCGTCACACAGCTGCTGCGCCTCGGTGTCCTTGAGGAGGTAGCCCGCTGCCCCGGCCTGGATGGCGGCCACGACGAGCTCGTCCTCCAGCACGCTGGTGAGCGCGACCACCGCCGTGCCGGGGAACTCCTCGCCCAACGCCCGGATCGCGGTGACGCCGTCCATGACCGGCATCAGCAGATCCATCAGCACGACGTCCGGATCGAGCGCGCGGACCTTGTGGATCGCGTCGCGACCATCGACGGCTTCGCCCACGACCTCCAGCTCGGGATCCAGCGCCAGGAACATCCGCAGGCCCTGGCGCACCACCGCATGGTCGTCCACGAGCAGGATCCGGATCGACACTGCCGCACCTCCCGCCGCTCGCAGCCGATACGACCTCGGTCGATGGTCGCAGACGAGACCCATCGTAGGGCCGAGGTCGTGCTCGCCTGCTGCTGGTTGATTCGACCCGAACGGTTCGTGTCGAGGCGATGCGTCGGAGGGGCGCACCATGGACGAGCAGGCGAACGCGACGGTGCGCATCCTCATCGCGGACGACGAGCCAGGGGTCCGGCACGGGCTGACGATCCGGCTCGGGAGCGAGGACGACCTCGACATCGCGGGTGGCGCCGAGGACGGCCAGCAGGTGCTCGAGCAGGTCGCGCAGCTGCGTCCGGATGTGGTGCTCATGGACGTGCGTATGCCCCGGACGGATGGCGTGACCGCCACACGCCTGCTTCGAGGCGCGTTCCCCGGCCTGGCCATCATCGTGCTGAGCCTGCACGACGACCTCGCCACCCAGGATGCCGCGATCGCGGCGGGGGCCAGTGCGTTCGTCTCCAAGCACGACGGCGACCGCGTCCTGCTCGAGGCGATCCGCCGCGTCGGCCGCGGGTCCCACTCCCGAGTGCCGCCGAGTACCCACGAGTACCCCATCGCTACCGAAACCGAGGTCCAACCATGACCGCATCGCTGACGTCCCTGCCTTCGTCGCTCGTCCTCGTCCTCGCGCTGGCCGGTTGCGGCGGCGCCGCGCAGCCCACGGACGCGGCCAGCCAGGCGCCGATGAGCGACGACGCTCCCGCCGACCAGCCCATGGACTCCGGTGACGGCGGCTCGGTGCTGCCGTCCTCCGACGACGATGGCGCCACCCGGTTGGCGCTGCCGGAGGCCCGCGAGGTCCACGACGGGGTACGGGACGCCTCACCGCGCCCGTTCGAGCGGGCCCGTTCGGACGAGACCGACGGCAGTCTGCACGTCATCTACTGGAGCGGCGTGGAGCCGTGCAGTGTCCTCGGCCACATCGAGGTGGACGCCACCGCGGACCAGGTCACGGTCACGCTGCTCGAGGGCTACCTCCCCGAGGATGGCCACGCACCCACCTGCATCGAGATCGCCGAGGAGGTCTCGGCCCAAATCCCGCTGGACGGGCTACTTGACGGTCGCGTCCTCGTCGACGGTGCGACCGACGAACCGGTCCCGGTCGACATCATCAAGGTGAGCGACGCCGCCGCCGGCTGAACGGTCGGGGCACCTGCAACTCCTCCACAACTACCGTGGAAGAGGACCGGCCTTCAGCGTCACGGTCGCCAACGTGTGCTCGGCTCGGTGCCCGCCACGTTCGAGGATGGCGCGGACGCGTTCCGTCCCCCTGCAGCACACGACCAGCGAAGGATCATGGATGAGCAACGTGACGTTCCTCGGCCTCGGCACCATGGGCTCCGGCATGGTCGGCAATCTCCTGGACGCCGGCCACGAGGTCCGGGTCTGGAACCGGAGCCCCGGGAAGGCCGACGACCTGCAGGCGCGCGGTGCGGTGGCGGTGGGCGACGCCCGCGAGGCCGTGGCCGGCGCCGAGGTGGTCATGTACTCCCTCGCCGACGACGGGGCGGTCGAGGACGTCGTCCTCGGCGCCGAGGGGATCGCCGCGGCGGTCCCGACCGACGCGTTGGTCATCGACCTGTCCACCGTCTCACCCGCGACGAGTCTGGCGGAGCACGCGACCTACGCGGACATTGGGGTGCGCTTCCTGGACGCCCCCGTGTTCGGCTCGCGGGGTGAGGCCAACGGCGGTGGTCTGTGGGTCGTGGTCGGGGGCGACGAGGCGACCTACCACGCTGCCCTGCCGGTGCTCGAGCCCATCAGCGAGACGCGCCACTACATGGGGGATGCCGGCAACGGTGCCCGGATGAAGCTGGTCGGCAACCTGTTGGTGGCCTCCCAACTGGAAGCGCTCGGTGAAGCGATGTCGCTGGCGAAGAAGGCAGGGCTCGACCTCCACGACGTTCTCGGGGTGCTCTCGGTGACGGACTTCCGCACCCCGATCTACGACGCGGTGGGGGCATCGATGCTCGAAGGCGACTACTCGCCGGACTTCGCGCTGCACCTGCTGCTGAAGGACGCGCGGCTGATCGCCGCGCTCGCCCGGGACCTCGAGGTCCCGATCCCCTCCACCGCGGCCACGATGGGCACCATCGAACGCGCCGTCGAGGCCGGCTACGGCGACCAGAACGCATCTGCGCTCGTCAAGGTCCTCGGCAACGACGCGGGAGTCCGCTTCGCCGACTGATCCGCCGGGGATCGACCCGCGGCGCCGCGTTCGCCCTCGGTGTTCCCTGCGTCGAGCCGGAATCTGGCCGGGCAGCGCCGGCTATCCGCCCCGATGATCGCGGCGCCGGTGACGAGGTCGAGCTCCGGGGCGTAGCTGGCGACCGGCTGGCCGGTGAAGGACCTGCGTGGGAGGCCCCCTCTCACGGGCCGTTCCGGGCCGCCCACCCTTCCATGGACGTAGGCT
>JAWOCZ010000063.1:0-2846 GCA_046483565.1 Nitriliruptoraceae bacterium | reverse complement strand
TCATGGGCCGGGGTGGCAACTTCGACACCGAGGTCGTGGCCACCCGCATGTTCAAGGAGATGTTCCAGTTCCAGAACTTCGGACGCGCCAGCGCCCTGGCGGTGCTGCTCCTGCTGGTCGTGGTCCCCGCCATGGTCGTCAACATCCGCAACATGAACCGGCAGGGGGTGGGAGCGTGATGGCCACCGGTTCCGCGTCACCCAGGGAGGCATCCGCATGAGCGTCACGGCTCCGAGGACCGTCGAGGCACCACCCCAGACCCAGCTCGCAACGCGCGCCCCGCGTCGGATCGCGTGGCGCCGCCGCGGCGACGACGGCCCGACACGGGTGCCGGGGCAGCGTTCGCTGCTCGTCCGCGCCCTCGTGGCGGTCATCGTCGTGGTGTGGTCGCTGCCGACCATGGGACTGCTGATCAGCTCGTTCCGACCGGCGGCGGAGATCTCCACGACCGGCTGGTGGACGGTGTTCGCGCACCCGTTCGAGGTCACCCAGTGGACGCTCGAGAACTACGCCGGCGTCCTCGCCGAGCAGGGCATGTTCGATGCCTTCGTCAACTCGGTGGTCATCGCGATCCCGGCGACGGTGATCCCGATCAGCCTCGCCGCCTTCGCGGCCTACGCCTTCGCCTGGATCGACTTCCCCGGCCGCAAGCCGCTGTTCGCGCTGGTGGTGGGGCTGCTGGTGGTCCCGCTCCAGATGACCTTCATCCCGCTGTTGGAGCTGTACGTGCGCTGGGACCTGACGGGCACCTACCTCGGGACCTGGCTCGCGCACACCGGGTTCGGGCTGCCGATGGCGGTCTTCCTGCTCTACAACTACATCGCGGATCTGCCCAAGGAGATCCTGGAATCGGCCTACGTCGACGGGGCGAGCCACTTCGCCGCCTTCACCCGCCTGGTCCTCCCGCTGGCGGCACCGGTCCTGGCCGCCTTCGCGATCTTCCAGTTCCTGTGGGTGTGGAACGACTTCCTCGTCGCCTTCGTGTTCCTGGGGACCTCGTCGGATGTGGCCGTGCTCACGGCGCAGCTGCAGCAGCTGGTCGGCACCCGCGGTGAGTCCTGGCACCTGCTGACCGCCGGTGCCTTCGTGTCGATGGTCGTCCCGCTGGTGGTGTTCCTGGCCATGCAGCGGCACTTCGTCCGTGGGCTGCTGACCGGTGGGGTCAAGGGGTGAGCACGCAAGGTTCCGCGCCGTCGACCGACGGCCACCTGCTGCGGGCGTTCGAGGGCCTGCACGCTCCGCCGGAGTTGCTGGGCGAGATCGCCGCCGGCGAGGTAGTTGGTGTCACGCTGTTCCGCGCGAGCAACGTCGCGTCGCTGGCGCAGGTCAGCGAGCTGGTGGCGGAGCTCCAGGCGGCCCGGCCCGCCGGCGCACCCCCGCTGATCGTCGCGATCGACCAGGAGGGCGGGCAGTTCCTCGGTCTCGGTCCGGAGACGACCCCGTTCGCCGGCAACCTCGCACTCGGGGCGGCCGGTGATCCGGATCTCGCCGAGGAGGTGGGTGCCGCCATCGGGGCGGAAGCCGCGGCGGTCGGCATCAACGTCGTGTACGCCCCGGTGTGCGACCTGGCCACCGAGCTCGCCAACCCCTCGCTCGGGCTGCGCAGCTTCGGCGACGACCCGGTGGCCGCCGGCGCGTTGGCCGCCGCCTTCGTGCGGGGCCTGGAGCGGTCCGGGGTCGCCTCGACGCTCAAGCACCTGCCGGGGCTCGGGGCGGTGGCCGAGGACTCCCACCACGAGCTCGGCGTCGTGCCGGTCGAGGCCGCGACGCTGCACGACCGTGAGCTCGCCGTGTTCCGCACCGCGCTGGCCGCCGGCCCGCGCCTGGTCATGTCGGCGCACGTGGCCGTGCCGGCGCTGACGGGCCGGGTCGACCTCCCGGCATCGCTGTCGCGTGAGGTGATGACCGGTCTGCTCCGCGACGAGTTCGCCTTCACCGGCGTCGCCATCACCGATGCGCTCGACATGCACGCGCTGCAGCAGGACCCCGCCGGGCAGGTGCTCGATGCGGTCGCGGCCCTGCGGGCGGGGGTCGACCTCCTGCTCGCCGCACCGGATCCCCTCGCCATGGCCCGGGTGCGTGACGGCCTGCGTTCGGCACTGCAGCGGGGGTTGCTCGATCCGGCTGCCCTCGAGGTCTCGGCCGGCCGCATCGATGCGCTGCGTCGCTCGTTGCCGGCGCCAGGCGCGAGACCCTCGGGGGGCGAGGCTGCCGCCCATCGTGCGCTGGCCGAGACCCTGGCCGCCCGCGCGGTCACCCTGGTGCGGGACGTGGATGGTCTGCTGCCGTTGTCGCGCGGTGACCGCGTCGTGGTCGTCGAGCCCCAGCCACGCAACCTCACCCCCGCCGACACGAGCGTGGAGGTGCCCCCCACCCTCGGGGTGGCGATCCGCGATCGCCTGGGGGGAGCGTCCCCGTCGCCGGAGGGCGTCGCGGCGGACCTCGCCGGCTCCGGCGAGCCGGAGGCGGCTCCGGGCGGTGTCGAGGTCGTGGTCCACCCGGACCCCCCATCCGTGGCGGACGTCGCGACGGTCCTCGGACACGTGCGAACGGCCGACCGGATCGTGCTGGGTACCAGCGCCGCGGCGATCGACCCGGCGCAGCGGGCTCTGGTGCGTGCCGTGCTCGACCGCGGGGTGCCCACCGTCGTGGTCGTGCAGCGTTCCGCCGCCGACCTGGCCGTGGTGGAGGACGTCGGGACCGTCCTGCTGAGCTACGGCTTCCACCGACCGTCCAGCGACGCCGTCGCGGCGGTGCTCACCGGCGCCACGGTGGCGCCGGGACAGCTCCCGGTCCAGAGGCCGCGATGACGGCGCCCAACGGGTCGCGCGGCCGTCGCGAGGTCG
>JAWOCZ010000255.1:0-16896 GCA_046483565.1 Nitriliruptoraceae bacterium | reverse complement strand
GGTCATGTAGTCGCTCTCCGGGCTCGCCAGGAACGAGGCCGTCCCGACGATGTCCTCGGGGTAGGAGTAGCGCTTCATGAGGATCATGTTCTCCGCGAGGCTGTCCATCGACTCGCCGTGCTTCTCGAACTTGCCGATCTCGACCAGGTCACGGTCGAGCTGCTCCCACATCTCCGTGCGCACCACCCCGGGCGCGTACCCGTTGACGGTGATGTTGTGCTCGATCAGCGCCTTCGCGCTGCCCTTGATCAGACCGAGGACCGCGTGCTGGCTCATCGAGTAGACGATCACGTCATCGAAGGCCTCGCGCGAGAGGATCGAGCCCACGTTGATGATCTTGTAGGGGTGGTCCTGCTTGCCCTGTGCCACCATCTGGGCGACGACCGCCTGCATCACGTTGAGCTTGCCCCAGGCGTTCACGTCGGTGATCCGCTCGTAGTTCTCCCGCGTGATGTCCTGGAAGAACAGGGGCTTGTTGATGCCGGCGTTGTTGAGCAGGACGTTGACGCTGCCGAAGGCCTCCACGGTGTGGGCGACCGCCGCCTTCGCGTCCTCCTGGTTGGTCACGTCCAACTGCACGTGGGTCGCCTCACCGCCCTCGTCGCGGATCTCCTGGGCAACCTGCGCCACGCCGTCGACGTTGATGTCGCCGAGGCACACCTTGGCCCCCTGGGCGGCGTAGTGCTTGCCCACGGCCGCGCCCATGCCCTGGGCGCCTCCGGTGATCAGGACGTGCTTGCCGCTGAGTCGTGTCGTGTCCATCGCGCGCTGCTCCCTCCATCGCTCGTGCTGTCGGTCCTGGGCCCGTGCTCTCGACGATCAGCACCCGGCACCGCCGGAGGTCCACACGGCATGGCCGTCTGGACCTCCGGCGGGACGGGCCGGATGGCTCACCACTCAGGTGCCACCTCGGGATCGTCAGCGTTGTCCGCGGTGACCTTCACCGATGGCATGAAGCGGACCTCCCGCTCGTCTGGGTCCGCCGTCAGGACCTCGTAGGCCAGGGTGATGGCGTTCTCGCCGTCCCACGACGAGGACTGGAAGACGGTCCCGTCGAGCTGCCCGTCGGACACCAGCGGGTTGCCGAGCTCGGTGTTGCCGATGGAGGTGATGATCAGCTCCGATGGGTCGATGTCCCGAGCGATCAGCGCGTCGATCGCGCCGGCGACCATCGTGTCGTCGGCGGCGTACACGCCGTCGATGTTCTCGGGGCCGACCTGGGTGATCATCTCCGACGCCGCGATCTGCGAGTCATCCTTGTTCCAGTTCCCCGGCTGACGGGCGAGGATCTCGACGTTCGCGCACTGGTCGTTGATCGTGTCCTCGAAACCGTTCTCACGGTCGATCGCGGTCGAGTTCCCGGTCAGGCCGTTGACCATGATGATGCCGGTGTCCTCGCCGCCGGCGAACTCGCACATCAGCTCGGCGGAGGCGACGCCCTGCCCGTAGGTGTCGGGGCCGGAGTAGCCCTCGGTCAGGTCCTGGTCCTCGGGGTTGACGTCCGAGTTGGTCACCGTCACGGGGATGCCGGCGCTGTTGGCCGCCTCGAGACACGGACGCACGGTGTCGCCCACGGCGGGCCACAGGATGATCAGGTCGGGCTGGGAGGCGACCGCGACCTCGCAGTCGCTGGCCTGGGTGTCCGCGTCGTACTGCGAGTTGGTGATCGTCAGGTTCATGCCGAGTTCGGCTGCCGACTCCTCCATCGGCGGGAGGTAGGTCGTGCCGTAGGGCTGGTCGTTGCCCTGGGGCAGCAGCGCGAAGACCTCGAACTCCTCTCCGCCTGCGGCCTCCTCGTCACCGCTGTCGTCCTCCGTCTCCTCCTCGGCGGTGTCCTCCGTCTCCTCCTCGGTGGTGTCCTCCGTCTCCTCCTCGGCGGTGTCGTCGGTGGTGTCCTCGCCGTCGTCTCCACCACACGCGGCGAGCACCATGGCTCCGGCCGCGAGCAGGCCGATCAGCCTCCATCGTCGCATCTGCATGTTGTTACTCCCTTGTCGGTTCTCGGTACGGCACCCACCGCGTCTCGATGGGCTGCGGGCTCCAACCTCTGTGGTCAAGGCCCTGAGCGGCTCCGGAGGAACGACCGCGCGCTCCCTGCGACCGCCCGGAGACTGTTGGGATCGGTGGTCACCGCGATGAGCAGGACCGCACCGATCACGATGTTCTGGACGTCCACCTGGACGCCCGAGAGGGTCAGGGCCACCTGCAGGATCCCGAGCGACGATGCGCCCAGGAGCGTGCCGAAGACCGACCCCCGTCCCCCGTTCAGGAGCACGCCACCGATGATCGCGGCGGCGAAGCTGGCCAGCAGGACCGACCCACCGGCGGTCGGGTCGGCGGCCGTGCGTTCCAGGGTGTTGATGACGCCCGCCATGGCGGCGACGAACCCGGAGATCATGAAGCCGGTGAACACGCGCCGCTTCACCGGGATCCCGGCGTCGTAGGCGGCCTCGCGGTTGCCACCGACCGCGTAGAACTCCCGGCCGACGCGGACCCGGGTCAGGAACACGTGCAGGGCGATGAAGGCAACGACGAAGATCAACATGCGCGGCGTCAAGGGCCCGATCAGCGGGCGCCCGAAGGCGATGCCGGCGTCGATGTTGGTCAGACGGACCGGTTCCTCACCCGAGATCACGAAGGCGGCGCCGCGCAGGAAGAACAGCATCCCCAGCGTCGCGATGAAGGAGTTGATGCCGATGATGACCACGAAGAACGCGTTCGAGGCGCCGATCAGCAGCCCGGCGCCCAGCGCCGCGAGGATGCCGATGGGCAGGCTCTCGAAGCTGGCCATGATGACACCGGAGACCGCCAGCGTGCTGGCGACGGCGAGGTCGAGCTCGCCCATGAGGATCACGGCGGTCAGGCCCAGCGCGACCAGACCGATCAGCGCGATCCGGCCGAGCGTGACCTCGTAGGCCGTGAACACGACCGGTTCCATGATGGCGGTGACCACGAGCACCACCGCCAGCAGGGCGACGGCACGTCCCTCGGTCCGGCGGCCCAGGATCGTGCGGACGCGGCTGAAGAGGTCGTTGGCAGCCTCTGAGGTCTCCAGATCCGGCCCTTGCGTGGGCGTCTGCGTCTCGGTCATGATGCCGTCGCCTTTCTGGCCAGCGCGTCTACGGAGACGGCCAGGACGATCAGGAACCCGATCGCCATCTGCTGGACGCCGAACCCGAGTCCGGACAGCACCATGATGTTGGTCAGCACACTGACGAACACCACCCCCAACAAGGTCCTCAGGACGCTGCCCCGGCCTCCGAAGACACTGGTCCCACCGACGATGATGGCGGCCAGGGCCTCGAAGTCGTACCCCGTCGACATCGCCGAGACGGCCGTGTTCGAGAAGGCGGCGAGAACGAAGCCGCCGAGCATCGCGGCCAGCGCGGTGACCGTGAAGGCGCCGATGACGACCCAGGCCGTGCTCACTCCTGCGAGCCGCGTCGCTTCACGGTTCGAGCCGTAGGAACGGACCATGAACCCGAACGTCGTACGGTTCAGGACGAACGACAGCAGCAGCGTCACGACGACGAACACGATCATCGCCAAGGGGAGCGGACCGATCTTGGCGGTGCCGAAGGCGCGGATCGGTCCGTCGTTCGGCCCGAAGTAGATGCTGCCGCCGGTGGCCCACCGCAGCAGGCCCAGGCCGATGAAGGTGGTCGAGAGCGTGACGATGACCGCGTTGGCCTTGAAGACGCCGACGGCGACGCCGTTGACCAGTCCGTAGACGAGCGCGATCGCGATGCCGACGAGGATCGCGACCGGCAGCCCCACCGCGTTGCTGACCGCGATCAGCACCACCCCTGCGGTCGCCACCTGGGCCACGACCGAGAGGTCGAGGTAGTTCCCGCTGATCACGACGAAGGTCATGCCGGCCGCGACGATGCCGATCGGTGCGGCGCGGTTGAAGACGTCGGTGATGTTGGGCAGGGACGCGAAGCCGTCGATGAAGAAGGCCGCGAACAGGATGAGCCCGACGGTGAAGATGATGATGCCCTGCTGTGCCATCCACGTGGACAGCTTGAAGGCCTGCTGCTCGAGTTCCACCTCGAGTGGGACCTCGGTCGTGACGCTGGTCGTTCCCGGTGTGGTGGTCTCGTTCGTCATGAGGCATCTGCCTTCGTCTGACCCGCTGCCAGGGCCATCACCGACGTCTCGTCAGCCTCCTGCCCGCTCAAGGTCCCCACGATCCGTCCGTCGCGCACGACATGGATCGTGTCGGACAGCTCGAGCAGCTCGGGCAGGTCGGAGCTGACGACCAGCACCGCCGTCCCGCCGTCGGCGAGCTCGCGGACGAGGCGGTGGATCTCGACCTTGGCGCCGACGTCGACCCCGCGGGTGGGCTCGTCCAGGATGATGACGTCGGGGTCCCGTCCCAACCACTTGGCCAGGACGACCTTCTGCTGGTTGCCACCGCTGTACTGGCCGACGTTCCGATGGATCTCGGGCGGGCGGAGGTTCACGGCGTTGGCCATCCGCTTGGCGAAGTCGACGATGCGCCCGCGCTGGAGGACGTGCGCACGGGACAGCGAATAGCGGCTCGGGAGCGCGATGTTGTCGACGACCGCCATCGTGAGCGCCAGCCCGTCCGTGCGCCGCTCCTCGGGGATGTAGGCCAGACCCGCGGTCACCGCGGACCGGTAGCTGGTCACCCGCTTGGTGCTGCCTCCCAGGGTGATGCTCGCCTGTCCGCCGCTGCGGATGTCGGCACCGATCATCGCCCGTACCAGCTCGGTGCGGCCCGCGCCGACCAGCCCCCCGAGCCCGACGATCTCCCCGGCACGGACGTCGAGGTCGATGCCGTTCACACCGGGTGCTCGCAGCCCGCGCGCCGACAGGACCACCTCGCCGATATCGGGCTCGGGGCGGTGGACCTGCAGGTCCAGCTGCAGGTCACGACCGACCATGTGCTCGACCACCTCACCCGGCGTCGTGTCGGCGATCGCCGCATTGGTGACGAGCTGGCCGTCCCGCAGGACCGTGACCTCATCGCAGATGGTGAAGATCTCGGGGATGCGGTGGGAGATGTAGATGATCGCCAGACCCTGGCCTGCCAACCGCTGGAGCATGTCGAGCAGGTAGTCGGTCTCGGCCGGGGTGAGGGTGGCCGTCGGCTCGTCCAGGATCAGGACCCGGGGGCGGCGCGCGACCGCCCGAGCGATCTCCACGAACTGCCGCGTGGCCACTGAGAGCCGGGCGATGGGCTCGTCGAGGTCGACGGATACGCCGATCTCCTCCAGCGCCTCGGCTGCGATCCGTTTCTGTTGCCGGGTGTCGATGAAGCCGGCGCGGGAGGGGGTGGAGCCGAGCAGGATGTTCTCTGCGACGGTCATCTCGGGGACGAGGCTGAGCTCCTGGTGGACCAACGAGACACCCGCATCCAGCGCAGCCCGGGTGTCGCCGGGATCGAGCTGCTGGCCACCCACCCACACCGAACCCTCGTTCGGGGCGAGGACGCCGGCCAGGACCCGCATCAACGTGGACTTGCCTGCCCCGTTCTCGCCGACCAGACCGTGGATCTCGCCGGGCGACACCGCGATGCTGACGTCGTCGACCGCGACCGCCCCGCCGAAGCGTTTGACGATGTTGCGACCCTCGATGATCGGGGCGCTGTCCACGGCAGCGCCGTGATCCTGGCCGGCTGCGTTGTCCCTTGGCTCGGTCATGTCGCTACGAACCCTCCGTCGACGTAGAGCTCGGCCCCGGTCACGAACGCCGACTCGTCGCTGGCCAGGGAGAGCGCAGCGGGAGCCATGGCCCCCTGCCCGTCACGGATGTCGGCGTTGACGACCTCCGCGCCCTCCTCGACGGAGCGAGGCACGATCGCCCCGCCGATGCCGCGGGCACCACCCGTGCCAACCACCCGCATACCGTCGACCCTGTCACCCATGCCGTCCCCTCAGGTCGTGAGCCAGGCAGCGAAGAGCTGCATCGGGGTCTCAGCCGTGACCACGGCCGCGCTGCCCATCACGAGCGTCACTGCGGTGCCGATGTCCATGCGGGCGACGCTGTCCCCCATCGCCACCGTCCCCGAGCCATCGATGACGAAGGCGCAGACCTCTCCGGCACTGGCGTCGAGGTGATGCGAGTCACCGCTGTCGAGCTCGAGCAGCCGGGCAGGACCCCACCCACCCGCGAGGTGTTCGCCGAGGTCGACGGCTGTGCCGTCGCCGATGTTGACGATGTTGAAGCTGCTCATCGATCGCCTCCAGCGGCCACCGGGATCTTCCTGGGGAGCCGGTCCGTGATGGCCGGGGGATGCACCTCGATGACGAGGAAATCGAGATCGGTGTCGCCGACGTTGGCGATGCCGTGACGGCCGTTGAGGGGGGTGATGATGAGATCACCGGGCCCCACGGGCCGGGACTCGCCCCCCAAGCGCATCTCCGCCTGGCCGGAGATGATGTAGTAGATCTCCTCGGTGTGGGTGTGGACGTGCTCACCGATGACCGCTCCGGCGGGGACGCGGTTCCACTCGAACGACTCGATGTCGCTGTGCAGCATCCCGCCGGTCGCGAGCCGCTTCCACTGCACCACGTTCGAGCCGCCGTGCGCTCCGACGATGTCCGAGGGGACATCACGACGCGAGATGATCATCGATCCACCCACGGCACCCTCCCAAGCCACCGTTCGCCTCGACCAGTCATCCCGCCTTCACCGGGACGCAATCGATTGCGTTTTGTTGCACACTATGGGTCTAGTACGACACTGTCAAGGAGCGCGCTGCCCGCAGCTCCACCTGGTCACGATCACGCTCACCGGGGCCGCGAGAGCGCGCGATCGGCACACGGTGGGAGCTGCGCGCAAGACACTGCCGACGTGTTCACCGGCAACGGCGCCCGCTATCGTTTGCACGGTCACGCGTTCGAGGGGTGCCGTGCCGAAGATCACGCTCAAGGATGTGGCAGCCAAAGCCGGGGTGCACCCGTCCACGGCGTCACGGGCCCTCGATCCCGGCAAGGGGTCGCTGGTCCGTGACGAGACCGTCGCCCGGGTGCGGGCCGCTGCTGAGGACCTCGGCTACCAGGGTGACGCGGTCGCCAGCGGTCTGCGACGGGGGCGGACCGACACCTTGGGCATCGTCGTCGCGGATCTCGGCAACCCGTACATCGCGCCCATGGTACGAGGGATCGAGAACCACCTCGAGGGGCGCGGCCTCATGGCGTTGATCGCGGAGACGCGTGATGATGCCGGCCGGATGCAGCGGGTCCTGAACAACCTCGCTGCCCGACGCGTCGATGCGGTGATCGTGACCGGAGCCCGCAACGGGGACGAGCGTGTCCTGCGCGCGGCCCAACGCCACCACCCGATCGTGTTGGCAGTCCGGAACCTGCCCGGGTCGGGTATCCCGGCGATCACGCACGACGACGAGCGTGGCGGGCGGCTCGCGGCCGAACACCTGGTGGAGCAGGGCCACCTCCGGATCGCACAGCTGTGTGGACCACGGGACATCTCGTCGTTCCGCGAACGAGCGATCGGCTTCCGGACGTACCTGCACAGCCATGGGATGACCGCCCTCGAGGTGGATGACGCGGCTGAGCGTCCGATCCTGGCCGAAGGTCGTCGTCTGATGGAGCTGCTCCTCGACCACTACGACGAGTTGCCCACCGCGATCTTCGCGCACAACGACCTCATGGCGTTCGGAGCACTCGCCGCCCTGGGAGAACGGCGGCTGTCCTGTCCGGAGGACGTCGCCGTCATCGGTTACAACGACACGCCCATGACGGCGCTCACGGCTCCCCCGATCACCACCGTGCGTCTGCCGGGCTACGAGCTCGGGCGGATGGCCGCAGATACCGCGGTCACGCTCATCGAGGACCCCGAGCACGGCGGGACGTCGCTGTCACTGCCCCCGGTCCTGGTCCCGAGGCTGTCCACGCTGGGCTGGCGCGCCAGCGCGTGAGCTGGGCCGGACGAGGAGTCCGGACTCACGAGTGGGCGTCGCCCCCGCGTAGGTAGACGGCGACGTCGGCCATGTCCTTCTCACCGAGACCCGCCTCGATGGCTCGAGACAGCAGGGACAGGTTGGCCTGTGCCTGCTCGACCTCCAGGTCGACGCTCGCCGCGAGACCAGTGATCAGTTCGAGGTCCTTGCGCGCCAGCGTCATCGCGAAGGCTGCAGGCGTGTGCTCGGGATCGAGGAAGGCATCGTGCCGGTAGCCCACCATGGGCGCCGCGATCGCACTGTGCTCGAACACCTCGTAGACGACGTTGCGGTCCAGCCCGGCGCGCTCGGCCAACACCAGCGACTCGGACAGGGCGTTGCCCAGGGCATACACGACGTTGTTGACCGCCAGCTTCATGACCGACCCGGCACCGGTGCCGCCGAGGTGGAAGACGTGCTCACCCATGCCGGCCAGCAGCAGCTCGACCCTCGCGAAGCTCTCCTCGGGCGCACCGACCAGGATGGTCAGCGTGCCCGCCTCTGCGGCAGCTGTGCTGCCCGACACGGGGGCGTCGACGAGCACGCCGCCAGCAGCCCCGACCCGCGGCGCGAGCCGACCGACCCCGGCCGGTCCGGTCGTTCCCATGTCGGCGAAGATCGTGGCCGGACGCAGTCCTGAGAGAACCCCAGCTTCGCCGTCACAGACCTCGAGCAGCGCCTCTTCGTCCGCCAGCATCGTGATCACGACGTCCGCGCGAAGGACAGCGTCGCGTGGGGTCGGGGCGGCGACGGCACCGAGACGACTCGCGAGCGCATCGGCCTTGGCAGCGGTCCGGTTGAAGAGCACCAGCTGGTGACCGGCAGCCGCGAGGTTCGCGGCCATCGGCGCACCCATGCGACCGAGGCCGAGGAAGGCCACGGTGGCCATCAGGCCTCCCAGTCGACCGCGATGTACTTGGCCTCGAGGAACTCGAGGAGGCCCTCGTGGCCGCCCTCACGCCCCAGGCCGCTCTGCTTGACGCCGCCGAACGGTGCGGCGGGGTCAGAGATGAAGCCGCGGTTGACCCCGACCATGCCCGCGTCGACCCGCTCGGCGATCCGCAGCGCCCGGCCGAGGTCGCTGGTGTAGACGTAGGCGGCCAGCCCGTAGGGCGTGTCGTTGGCGATCGTCACGGCCTCGTCGTCGCTGCTGAAGCTGACCACCGGAGCGACCGGGCCGAAGATCTCCTCGGACAGGATGGGGGCGTCGGCGGTCACGCCACCCAGCACGGTCGGCTCGAAGAAGTGCCCCGGGCCCTCACGGCGACCGCCACCGGTCAGGACGGTCGCTCCCGCCGACACCGACGCCGTGACCAGTTCGGCGATCTCGTCGCAGGAGGGACCGTTGATCATGGGGCCGACGTCGTTGTCCGGATCGGTACCCGGACCGACCTTGAGATCGGACATCTGCGTCGCCAGCCGGCTCGCGAACTCCTCGGCGATCGACGCCTCGACCAGGAACCGGTTGGCGGCGATGCACGACTCCCCGGCGTTCCGCATCTTGGCGACCATCGCCCCCTCGACCGCGGCATCGAGGTCAGCATCGGCGAAGACGATGAAGGGTGCGTTGCCACCCAGCTCCATCGAGCAGTCGATGATGCTGTCGGCAGCCTGCTTGAGCAGGAGTCGACCCACCTCGGTCGAGCCGGTGAAGGAGAGCTTGCGGGTCGCCGGATGCTCGAGCATGGCGCTGACGATCGGCCCGGACCGGCGGGAGGTGACGACGTTGACCACTCCAGCCGGCGTCCCGGCCCGTTCCATCAGGTGGGCGATGGCCAGGGCCGTCAACGGCGTGTCGGATGCCGGCTTGAGCACGACCGTGCAGCCGGCCGCCAGGGCCGGGCCGATCTTGCGTGTGGCCATGGCCGCCGGGAAGTTCCACGGGGTGACCAGGATCGACACCCCCATCGGCTGCAGGATGGTCAGGATCCGCTTGTCGCCGCCAGGCGCGGTCTGCACGTGGCCCGTGCCACGCACCGCCTCCTCGGCGAACCAACGGAAGAACTCCGCCGCGTAGGTGACCTCGCCCTCGGCGTCCCGGCGGCTCTTGCCGCCTTCGAGCACGATCAGCTCCGCCAGCTCGTCGCGGTGTTCGATCATCAGCTCGTAGGAACGCCTGAGGATCTCCCCACGTTCACGCGGCGCGGTGGCGGCCCAGTCCGCGGCGGCCTCCGCCGCCGCGTCCACCGCCGAGCGGCCATCCTCCGGGGTGCCGCTGGCGACATCGGCGATGACGGCGTCGCTCGCCGGGTCCATCACCTCGATCCGCGCACCATCGGAGGCATCACGCCACTGGCCGCCGATGTAGAGGCCGGTGGGCAGGTCCGCGAGTGGCAGGGCATGTGGGCTCACTGGACGACCTTCTGTGCCGCCTCCACGATGCGGCTCACGGAGGGAAGGAACGCATCCTCGAGCGCATCGGAGCTCGGGAGCGGGATGTGGGGGGTCGTGACGCGTGTCAGCGGGCCGTCGAGGTGCCAGAAGCACTCCTCAGCGACGATGGAGACGATCTCCGCACCCCATCCACACAGACGAGGGTTCTCTTCGACGGTCACCAGCCTGCTGGTCCGCTTCACCGACTCGATGACCGTAGCGGTGTCGAGCGGGACCAGGGAGCGGAGATCGATCACGTCCGCGGAGATGCCCAGGCCTTCGAGCTCCTCAGCTGCCGCGACGGCACGCGGGACCATCGAGGCGAGCGCCACGATCGTGACGTCGCTGCCAGCGTGCACGGTGCTGGCGACACCGAGGGTGTCGACGATCTCTCCGTCGGGCACCTCTCCCTTGGACGGGTAGAGCGACTTCTGCTCGAAGAACACCACGGGATCGGGGTCGCGGATCGCCGCGGCGAGCAGACCGATCACGTCCCGCGGGTTGGACGGTGCCACCACCTTCAAACCGGGGATCGCCATCGCCCAGTTCTCGACGGCCTGGGAGTGCTGCGCCCCGAAGCGCAGGCCGCCGCCATTGGCGGTGCGGATCACGAGCGGGAGGCTCACCTGACCATCGGTCATGTAGCGCGACTTGGGGATCTCGACGGCGACCAGGTCCCAACAGGTGGCCAGGAAGTCCGAGAACATGATCTCCGCGACGGGCCGGAGGCCGGTCATCGCAGCACCCATGGCCGCGCCGAGGATCGCCTCCTCGGAGATCGGTGTATCGCGGACGCGCTCGGGACCGAACGCCTCCAGCAGCCCCTTCGTTGCCTTGAAGACCCCGCCCGCGGCTGCGACGTCCTCCCCGATGAAGTAGACCGACGGGTCGTGCTGCATCTCCTGGGTCAACGCGCGCGCGACGGCGTCCCGGTAGGTGATCAGTTCCGCCATGAGGAGCCTCCGTCTGCCCAGACGTTGGTGTAGGCCGACTGCAGGTCGGGCGGTGCTGCCGCCCGGGCCTGCTCGGTGGCCGTATCGACGTCCGCCTGGGCCCGTTGCTCGATGGCACTGAGCAGCGCCTCGTCGATCCCGGCACCCAGTAGTCGTGACCGGTAGGTGGGCATCGGGTCCCGCTCCATCCAGGCAGCCACCTCCTCCTCGGGGCGGTACTGACCCGGGTCGGCACGCGAGTGACCCCCGTGCCGGTAGGTCTTGGCCTCGATGAGCGACGGACCTCCGCCAGCCCGGGCACGTTCGATCGCCGTGGTGGCGACGGCGTACACGGCATCCGGGTCGTTGCCGTCGACGATGATCGAGTCGAGCCCGTAGGCGCTGGCACGATCGGCAGCGGGGTGCTCGACCGCGGTGACCTCACCGATCGCGGTGTACTCCATGTAGAGGTTGTTCTCGCACACGAACACCACCGGCAGGTTCCATACCTTGGCGAGGTTCAGCGCCTCGTGGAAGGCCCCGATGTTGGTGGTGCCGTCCCCGAAGAAGCACACGGCCACCTGGCCACTGCCACGCGCCTGCGCCGACCAGGCCGCGCCGTTTGCGATCGGCAGATGTGCCCCGATGATGGCGTAGGAGCCCATCACGCCGTGCTCGACACTGGTCAGGTGCATCGAGCCGCCCTTGCCACCGCACACGCCGGACGCGCGACCCAGCAGCTCGCCCATCACACCAGCCATCGGCGTCCCTCGCGCCAGGGTGTGCGCATGGCCGCGGTAGGTGCAGAAGGTGTAGTCGTCGCGCCGCATCGCCTCGCCGAACCCGGCAGCGATGGCTTCCATCCCCAACGACAGGTGGGAGGTGCCCTTGACGAGCCCCTCCATGAACAGTCGGTAGGCCCGCTCCTCGAACGTGCGGATGCGCACGACTTGCTCGTACAGGCTCAGCCAGGTCTGCTCCGCATCGGTCGTCTCGCGCGGCGTCGTCTCGAGCTCGGTGGTCGACATGGGTCCTCGTTCAGTACGCGTTGGTGACGACGAGCTCTTCCGCGGGGAAGAGCGTCAGCAGTTCAGCGCCGTTGGAGGTCACGACGACCTCCTCCTCGATGCGGGCTGCCGAGTGGCCGTCGTCCGCAGGCCAGAAGGTCTCGAGCGCGAAGACCATCCCCTCCTTGATCTCCACCGGATGCTCGAGGGAGTTGAGCTTGGAGATGACGGGCCGTTCGTGGAGGCCGAGGCCGAGACCATGACCGAACTGCAGCCCGAACGCCTCCATCTCAGAGGAGAAGCCGAACTCCGTCGCGTCGGGCCACAGCTGAGCGATCTCGTCGGTTCCCACGCCCGGCTTGACCATCGCGATCGCGGCATCGATGAGTTCCCGCGCCTTGGTGTAGGCGTCTCGATGCGCCTGCGTCGCCCGGCCCACCGCGAAGGTCCGGTAGTAGCAGGTCCGGTAGCCGTTGAAGGCGTGGATGATGTCGAAGTAGGCCTGATCCCCAGGTCGGATGAGGCGGTCGGAGAACACGTGCGGGTGCGGGCTGCACCGCTCCCCGGCGATCGAGTTGATGGCCTCCACCTGCTCGGACCCCATCTCGAACAGGCGCTTGGTCGCCAGCGCGACGATGTCGGACTCTCGGACCCCGGGCTTCAGGGCCTCGTAGATGTCGTGGTAGACGCCATCGACCATCGAGGCGGCCTGGGAGAGCAACAGGATCTCGTCCTGGTTCTTGATCTCGCGGGCGTCGAGCATGACCTGCTGCCCGTCACGCACCTCGACGCCAGCCGCCTCGAGGGAACGGAGGAACGGGATCTCGGTGACGTCCACCCCTACCGGCAGCGCCGCGACCCCCTCCTCCCGCAGGATCGCAGCGATCTCCTGCGCTGCCTCCGTCGGAAGACCGCCAACCGGTGAGATCGCACCCTGCAGCCCGGTGTTCCCGCCTCTCGAGTGTTCGGCAAGTAGCCAGGGAGAGTGGAGGCGGTGGTTCTTGGCGGCCGAGCCGAAGTCCCAGATCCATGGCTCACCGGTACGGGTCAGCAGGGCCCAGCGTTCGGTCTTGTTGTAGCCCCAGGTGCCGATGTGGGTGCTCGTGAGGTACCTGATGTTGCTGCTCTCGAACATCAGGAGCGCGCCGAGATCGCTTGCTTCCAGGGCTGCGCGCGCCCGGGCGAGCCGGTGGTCACGCAGGCGCGCGTAGTCGACCCGCGCCTCCCAGTCGACACCTTGGATACCAGGCGCAGCGATGGCCGTCTGCGCGAACTCCGGACTGGTCGCGGTCACGAGTGCCCTCCGAACCGATGCGAGTTGCTGCAATCGTTTGTATCCCGTTGCACCATAATTTCGGAGCGAGCCCGTGTCAAGAAGCCACCCGGGAGCCACCCGGGACCGCATCTGCCGTGACCGGGGCCCCATCGGACGGGCGGGGTCACCAGCCGGCCACCCCTGGCCGCCTCCACCCCCCACCCCATCCACGTCGGCCCACCGGGGTCACCAGCCGGCCACCCCCGGCCGCCTCCACCCCCCACCCCGAGGCCGGCTCCACACCGGGGTCACCAGCCGGCCACCCCTGGCCGCCTCCACGCCCCACCCGATCCGCGATGCCCCGTCCGGGCGGGCATGACACCTCGGCCATACGGACGGGCCGACGGCGTGGCGGACGGGCAGGATGGGCGGTGGCCTGCCGCGCAGCGCCCTCATCCAGGAGGGCGATCAGCGGGAAGGGCCACGATGGATGGGTCTCGGATGGCGACGGGCACGAGCGGTGGCGGCGATGACTCCGGCAGCACCGACGAAGGTCCGGCCGCCCACAGCGATGCTGACATCGGGCGAGCCGCCCGCAGCGACGCTGATGTCGGGCGAGCCGCCCGCAGCGACGCTGATGTCGGGCGAGCCGCCAGCGGCGACGCGGGCATCTGGTACGGGATGCCGACCGACGAGGTGCTCGCGGAGCTCGTGACCGGCGATGACGGGCTGAGCCAGCAGGAGGCCGAACGGCGACTCGAGCACCACGGCCCCAACCGCATCCGGGAGAGCGAGCGGGTCAGCGCGTGGCGGATACTGCTCGGCCAGTTCACCAGTCCCCTCATCTACGTGCTGCTGGCCGCGCTGGTGGTGACCGTCACGATCCAGAGCTGGGCCGATGTGATCGTGATCGGCGCCGTTCTGGTCATCAACAGCACCATCGGCTTCGTGCAGGAGTACCGCGCCGAGTCCGCCGTGCAGTCGCTCATGGAGATGGTCTCTCCGGAGGCGACGGTGGTACGCGGCGGCGAGCGCCGCACGATCGATGCCGAGGAGCTGGTCCCCGGTGACCTCGTCGAGGTGCGGCAGGGTTCGATCATCCCCGCCGACGTCCGGCTCATGGAGGTCGAGAGCCTGCAGGTGAACGAGGCAGCACTCACCGGCGAATCGGTCCCCGTCGACAAGCTCACCTCGCGGATCGAGGACGACGAGCATCTCCCACCGGCCGAACAGACCAACATGGGGTTCATGGGTACGGCCGTGACCAGCGGCAACGGGCGGGCCGTGGTCGTCGCCACGGGTGCCGGCACGAAGATCGGCGAGATCGCCGAGCAGGTGGAGGAGGCCGAAGAGAGCGAGACACCGCTCCAGCTGCGCATCGATCGGCTGGCACGCTTCATCGCCGCGGCCATCCTGGGCGTGGCGGCCGTCGCCTTCGTCGGAGGGGTACTCGCCGGACGTGACGTGTTCGACATGCTGTTGTTGGGTGTCGCCCTCGCGGTCGCCGCGATCCCGGCGGGGCTCCCGATCGTGGTCACGGTGGCACTGGCGATCGGGGTGCAGCGGATGACGCAACGTCAGGCGGTCATCCGCAACCTGCATGCCGTCGACACGCTCGGCAGCTGCAGCACCATCGTCTCGGACAAGACCGGGACGCTCACCCAGAACCAGATGACGGTCCGCGCCGTGCTCGCCGGGGGCCGTCGCTACGACGTGACCGCCGAGCGACAGGACCGCGAGCAACAGGACGCGAACGCTCCGGTGATCGCCCGCGAGGGCACCGAGGTGGCAGCGGACGAGGACCCCTTGCTCGAGGAGGTGCTGCTCGCCGGCGTGCTGTGCAACGACGTCGAGATCCCCGAGGACGGTGACGTCGAGTCGTTGTCGGGCGGTGATCCGATGGAGGTGGCGCTGATCGTGGCCGCCGCCAGGGCAGGTCTGTCGCCGATCGAGATGCGCGCGGCCTACCCCCGTCGCGGCACGGTCCCGTTCCGCACCGAGCAGCGGTACATGGCCACGATCCACGAGCACCCTGACGGAGGCGAGCCCCTGGTGGTCGTCAAGGGTGCGCCCGAGCGGGTCCTCGGGATGTGTGATCGTCAGCGTGCAACGGACGCCGAGGAGGAGCCGTTGGATGCCGACGCGGCGAGCGCGCGCAGCGAGTCCCTCGCCGCTGAAGGGCTGCGCGTGCTGGCGGTGGCCGCTGGCCGCGGCGAGGACCTGGCCGGGGCCGTGACCTCCGACGATCCGCACGGGATGACCTTCATCGGGATGCACGGCCTGTTGGATCCGCCCCGCGCCAGCGCGGTCGAGGCGGTGGGACGGTGCCACGACGCAGGCATCCGGGTCGTGGTCGTGACCGGCGACCATGCGACCACCGCTGCCGCGATCGGCAGGCAGATCGGCGTCGGCGGCTGGCGCGGTAGCGAGGTCGGCACATCGTCGGAGACGGAGGCGTCCGGGGCCGCCACGTCGCAGACCGCGGCGTCGCAGACCACGGCGTCGCAAGCCGCCACGTCGCAGACCGCGGCGTCGCAGACCACGGCGTCCGGGGCCTCGGCGTCGGGGGGCGGCGCATCGGGGGCGGCGACGTTGGAGGGCAAGCGGCTGGCCGAGCTGTCCGACGAGGACCTCGATCGACGGCTGGCGGAGGTCGACGTCTACGCCCGAGTGACACCGGACCAGAAGCTCCGGCTCGTCGAGAGGTTGAAGGCAGCGGATCAGGTCGTGGCGGTCACGGGTGACGGCGTGAACGACGCGCCGGCGTTGGAGGCCGCTCACATCGGGGCAGCGATGGGCAGTGGGACCGATGTCGCCAAGGAAGCCAGCGACATGGTCGTCACCGATGATGACTTCGCCAGCGTCTACGCGGCGGTCGAAGAGGGCAGGACCGCCTTCCGCAACGTCCGCGTCGCGACCTTCTTCCTGCTGAGCACCGGCCTGGCGGACGTCCTGATCATCCTCTCGGCGCTGCTCCTCGGCTGGCCACTGCCGTTGCTGCCGGCGCAGATCCTGTGGGTCAACGTGGTCACCAACGGCATCGCCGATGTCGCGCTGGCCTTCGAACCCGGTGAGAAGGCGCTGTTCCGTCGCCCGCCGCGGCCGAAGTCCGAGGGCGTGCTCGACCGCACATTGATCGAACGCCTCGTGATCGTCGGGATCTGGCTGGCCATCGGCACGCTCGGGGTCTTCTGGTGGTCATGGGAGGTCCGTGGCGACGACGTGGATCTGGCAAGGACCATCGCCGTGACGACGCTGGTGCTGTTCCAGAAGGTGCACGTGTTCAACTGCCGCAGCGAGGACGTGTCGATCTTCCGCAAGAGCCTGCTGTCGAACAAGTTGCTGTTCGCGGGCGTGATGACCTCGCTGGCGGTCCACGTCGGTGCGCTGTACTGGTCGGTC
>JAWOCZ010000205.1:0-2624 GCA_046483565.1 Nitriliruptoraceae bacterium | reverse complement strand
CTCCTCGAGCCGCGGCCGGTCCACACCCCAGCCGCTGCGGGCAAGGGTGAACCCGGCATCGAGGGTGAGGAAGCGTTCCTGTGGCGGCTCGCCGGAGTCCCCCGCGGTCGACATCCACCGCATCGCCGGGTGTTCGAAGGCGAACTTGGCTCGCCGCCGGTCGGTATCACCGAGGGTCACGTACCGCCCGTCGGGTTGGACCATGTGCGCGAGCACGATCGGCATGCGCTGCAGGCGTGGCGACCAGTTCGGCGTCGGAAGCCCGCAGGCCTCGGTGAGGTGCCATGCGGCCAGGTAGCGCTCGTAGTTGTAGTCCTGGTACTCGGTCGCCTGCTCGTCGGTGACCCCCTGTTCATCGATCGAGGTGGTCGCCAGCCCGGCGATCCGCTCCGCAGCCAGATCACGGGCATCCCACCGATCAGCCAGGCAGGCCAGGGTCAGCAGGCCCGTGTCCTGGTTGAGGGCGTGGTTGCCGGTGTCGACGTAGAAGTCCGGGTCGGCCAGCAGTCGGGCGTGCGTGGCCATCGCGTCGGCGAGCCAGGGTGGTACCTCGCCGTGCATCGACAGGCAGCCGAGCACCATCGCGCGCCAGGCCGTGGAGTGATCGTCCCACGAGTACCGCGAGGGCGGATCGTCGAGCGGGTTGTGCTTCACCCAGCTGCGCGCCATGTCGTAGGCGTGGTCGAGGTAGCGCTGCTCACCGGTCTGTGCCCACGCTCCCAGCAACGGCCACAGCCAGCGCAGCGTGTGGAGCTGGAACTGCCAGTTGCTGTCGTCCAGCGGGTCCTCGGCCCACGTCAGGTCGGTGCCGAGCGTGACCGGAGGGTGGGGCAGGAACTCGTAGCGGCCCTCGAGCAGCGGCTGGGCCCGCGCCACGTCGGCGCTGTCCGCCCGACACACCTCATCGCGCATCGCTGTGCGGTCGACCGCGGCGCGAGCGGCCCGGACCTCCTGCCCGGTGTCGGTGACCGTGGCCAGCAGCCGGGCCAGGAACGTGGCCATCTGCATCCGCGCAACGGGCTCACCTGGCCGGTAGGTGCCGTCGTTGAAGCCTCCCGCGATGCCCACACGGGCGGCCAGCACGATCCGCGCTTCGTGCGTCGTGCCGGGGACGTCGAGGAAGCTCTCGATCGGCGCATCGGTCGCCACCGGCGGCGGCTCGACCGCCAGGTGCTCGAGAGCACCGATCAGGAAGGTGGCCATCTGGCCGCGCGTGACCGCCTGCCCGGGCCGGTAGGTGCCGTCGGGGAACCCGCCGACGATCCCAGCGGCTGCCAGTCGTGCGATCGCCCGACGGTGCACGGTCGCACCCGTGTCCTGGAAACCGCCATCAGGTGGGGGGAGCTGGCCTCCAGCGGCCAGGATCGCGTTGGTCAGGAACGTGGCCATCTGGCCGCGGGTAACCGTGCCGCGGGGCTGGAAGGTCCCGTCGGGCAGTCCCCGGGTGACGTTCCACCAGGCCACGCAGTCGATCGCGCCGGCGTGCACGCCGGCCTCGGCACGGTCGGGGAAGCGGCTGGTGGGCGCGCTCGCACAGGCGGAGGTGAGCGCACGGGTGCCGTCCGCGGTGGCAGCGGTGTCCGCGGTGCCGGGCGCCACGACACCGGATGCCGAGAGCGCCACCGCAACCAGCACCGCCGTCGCGAGGACCCTTTGCCGTTCCTGGCGCACCAGCGACCCCCTCGCGGCTGTTCGGCGGGGGGCACGCTAGCGAGCAGGCAGGCGATGTCACGTGTGGCGGCGCGCCCCGGACGGTGACGACGTGCGAGCACCGCGCGTTGTCACCGCGTACGGGGATGGGTGTACCGATGCGAGGTCTCGTCTACGCTTCCACACTTGGAAGGCCGCAGAGTCCTTTGCGGGTGACCCGATGCTGCTCCCGGACCTGCCGGGAACGGCCAACAACCACAGGAGGCAAGAGTGAGACTCGCGCATCGCGTGAAGCGTTCGCTCGTTGCCGGTCTGGCAGGGGCGATGGTCTTCGCCCTGCTGCCGGCCGGCGTTGCAGCCGCGGAGGTCATCGATACCGATGGCCTCGACGCCTGCGACGGAGCAGAGGGACTCGTTGACTTCAACGACGCCCTCGGCTTCTTCGAGTCGAATATCGAATGCATGGCTGCCTACGGCGTGACCGTCGGCGACGCCGACGGCAACTTCAACAGCCCCGGCTCGGTGACCCGCCAGCAGATGGCGCTGTTCATCGCCCGTCTGGCCACCCAGGCCCTCAACGGCAACACCGACATCCCCGCGACGACCGACGACGAGTTCGACGACATCGCGAACATCAACCCCCCAGAGGCGCGTGACGCCATCAACCTCCTCGCGAGCCTCGGCATCGTGCAGGGGGTCAGCGAGAGCGAGTACGACCCCAGCGGCACCGTGACCCGTGAGCAGATGGCGTCCTTCGTCGCCAATGCGCACGCCGCGCTCGAGGTCGACTTCACCGGCTTCGCGCCGGACGCTGGCGTCTTCGGTGACGAGGACGAGATCTCTGACGTGCACCTCGACAACGTCCTGCTCCTCGCCGACGTCGGCGTGGTCGAGGGCGACGCCGCCGGTGACTACAACCCGGGCAACCCGGTCACGCGTGGCCAGATGTCCGCGTTCATCGTCCGCTCCATCGC
>JAWOCZ010000194.1:0-2533 GCA_046483565.1 Nitriliruptoraceae bacterium | reverse complement strand
CTCGCCGGTCTGCCCGACGGCCTCGGCGGCCTGGCACCTGATGGCGGCCGCTTCCCGGTCGAACGCTACGAGGAGTTGGCACCCATCGTCGCGCGGTTGGCTGCCACCGCGACCTCGGCGGTGGAGGAGATCGCGGCGAGCCCGCCCTCCGGCCGCTTCCAGCAGGTCGTCGACGCCAGGGACCGTGTCCTTGAGCTTCTGGGGCCGATCGCCGAAGAGGCCGACACGGCCGCGCTCCTGGCGGCCGAGCTGCCCCGCTTCCTGGGATCGGATGGGCCACGCACCTACCTGTTCGGCGCTGCCACACCGGCCGAGCTCCGCGGCACCGGCGGCTTCATCGGCTCGGTCGCCCTCCTGCGGGTGGACGAGGGCGCGATGGAGTTCGGCACGTTCGAAGCCAGCAGCGGCCTTCCGGGCCTCCCGCCTGACGAGCTGCCTCCGCCGGTCCCCGAAGATTCCGACCGCTGGAGCCGCTACGGCGGCACGGGGCTGTTCGTCAACCTCAACCGCACCGCGGACTTCCCCTCGGCGGCAGCCGCGATGCTCACCCACTGGGAGGCCACGCGCGGCACGGCGCTGGATGGGATGGTGGTCGTCGACCCGTTCGCTTTCGAAGCGCTCCTTGAGCTGTCGGGGCCGACCGAGATCCCGGAGTACGGCGTGACGCTCGAGGCCGGGTCGGTGGTCGCGTTCGTCGCCAACGAGGCCTACGCCACGTTCGATGACCCGACCGAGCGCAAGGAGGTGCTCGGCGAGGTGGCCGCGGCGACCTTCGGCCGCTTCCTGGCCGGCGACGTCGAGGTGGCGCCCGAGGCGGCGGTGTCCCAGTTCGCCGAGCTGGTCGAGGACGGACACCTCGTCGCCTACACCCGCGACCCGACGACCCAGTCCGCACTGGCCCAAGCGGGGGTCGCCGGCGGGCTCGGAGACCTTGGCGGCGAACTCCAGGGCGATCTGGTGAACGTGGCGCTGAACAGCGGCACCGCGAGCAAGGTGGACTTCTTCGCGCAGCGCACGGTCGAGATCGAGACCACGCTGCTCGAGGACGGCAGCGCCCGCTCCTCCCTCGAGGTCACGATCGAGAACCAGGCTCCCACGTCGGGCCAGCCGGGCTACGTGATCGGCCCCAGCAACCCGGAGCTGGAAGCCGGCGACAACCTCCTCGACGTCAGCGTGTACCTCTCCCCCGAGGCGGAGTTCACACAGGTGCCGCCACCGGCTGACCGACCGAGCTTCACCGAGACCGCGCTCGGTCATCCGGTCCACGACACCTGGGTCCAGATCCCCAGCGGCGAGTCGGTCCAACGCGACTACGCCTGGCGCACGACCGACGCGTGGTCGGTCACCGACGAGAACCTCATCGCCTACGACCTGCTGTTCCAGGGCCAGACCGTGGTCCGACCGACCGAGCTCACGATCAGGGTGGGCCTCCCCGTCGGGGCCGAGCTCGTCGATCCACCGCCGGGCGTCCGGGTCGAAGGAGACACCGTCCTGTGGGAGGGCCAGGTGCGCGGCGAGGACGTCCGGCTCCCGCTGCGCTTCGCACGACCGTCCGCCGAGTGACGCGAAGCGGCCAGCAAGCCACTATACGTGACCAGAGTCCCGGTCGGCTCCCGCCGCCCGTCCCGCGTGGTAGCGCCTCGATGAGGTTACGATGACGGTCCGCTAGCGTCCCGGGCCACGGCTCGACGGGGCATGCGACCCGAAACAGATCTATGGGACAGGAACAACGATGCGGAACCGACTCACGATCGCCACGGTGGCGCTGCTGCTGCTCGTGCCGGCGAACGCCTTCGCGCAAGACGCCGAGGTCGCCGACGATGCCGAGGTGGACTGCTACGTCAACCCCGATGATCCAGCCTGCAGCGACATCGACTCCGAGATCGAGGAGAAGCCCGACGACGGCGGGGAGTCCGGGGTCGAGGAAGAGTCCGAGATCGATGAGGCCAGCGTCGAGATCCTCACCACCTCGACGGAGACCGATGGCGCTGCGCTCGCCGAGACCGGTGTCAGCGCGACGCTCTTCTCCATCATCGCCGCTCTGATGCTGGCTGCTGGCGCGCTGCTCCTGGTGGTCTCACGCCGCCGCGGCTCGGCCGTCTAGCCAGGACCGCATCGCAGGATCTGCGACGCCCGGCCGTTCGCGGCCGGGCGTCGCACGTTGGCGTCGGTCGAGCGCAGGCAGGTACCTCGGCGTCTCGGCGCTGGTGGACCGGTCGTCACGGACGAGGCGCAGGGATGCTCGGAGCTGTCGTGCCCCTGACGTACCGTTGCCGCTCGAACCGGCGGTGCCCCGCACCCCTGCCGACCGCCACGCCCCCATGGGGAGTTCCGTGACCGAGTACTCCGCCAAGCACATCAGCGTCCTCAAGGGTCTCGAGGGCGTGCGCAAGCGTCCCGCGATGTACATCGGCTCCACCGACGCTCGCGGCCTGCACCACCTGGTCTGGGAGGTCGTCGACAACGCCGTCGACGAGCACCTCGCCGTCGGCCAGCAGACGCACCCCGATCCGCTGGGCGTGGCCTGCGAGGT
>JAWOCZ010000099.1:0-3426 GCA_046483565.1 Nitriliruptoraceae bacterium | reverse complement strand
TGGCGCAAGCTCAAGCCGGTCCACACCCTCGACCTCGTCGTCCTCGCGGCTGAGTGGGGCTCGGGACGCCGGAAGGGGTGGCTGTCGAACCTCCATCTGGGGGCGCGTGCCGACGACGGTGACGGGTTCGTCATGCTCGGCAAGACCTTCAAGGGGCTGACCGACGCCACGCTGGCGTGGCAGACCGAGGCCCTCCTCGCCCGGGAGGTGACCCGTGACGGCCACGTCGTGCACGTGCGGCCGGAACTGGTGGTGGAGATCGCACTGGACGGGGTGGTGCGCTCCACCAGGTATCCAGGCGGGCTCGCGCTGCGGTTCGCGCGTGTCCGTGGCTATCGCCCGGAGAGGACCCCCGACGATGCAGACCGGCTGGCGGCCGCCCGAGCGATCCATCGGGGTGAGCGGCTGCCGACCGGCTGACGGTGCCGCCGAGCTGGTACGGCGGGGACGCCGGAGCGTCCACCGGAGTTCACCGGGTGTTCAACTCGGATGGGTATACCTACGGGTCGACAGCACGGTCATGCCACGACCAAGACACATCGGAGCAGCGGTGGTTCAGCATCACGACGGGTCCGTGCAAGCCACGGTCGAGGTGTCGCAGGAGCCAGAGCACCGGCCAACCGCGACCGGTACCGACGGCGCGACAGCGACCGCTTCCGGATCGTCAGCAGCCGCGGTTGCCGAGCCCGACGGCCACGTCTTCGAGATCCGTGACGTCGCCGTCCGCTACGGCGACTTCGTCGCGCTCAGCGACGTGACCATGGACATCCCGCAGCGCCAGATCACCGCCCTGATCGGTCCGAGCGGTTGCGGCAAGTCGACCCTGCTGCGGTCGCTGAACCGGATGAACGATCTCGTCCCGACCGCTCACCTCGAGGGACAGGTCCTCTACCACGGCGAGAACATCTACGACGACGGCATCGACGCGGTCGAGGTGCGGCGCCGGATCGGAATGGTGTTCCAGAAGCCGAACCCGTTCCCCAAGTCGATCTACGACAACGTGGCCTTCGGCCCGCGTCTCAACGGTGTCCGCAAGGGACTGGACGAGATCGTCGAGCAGGCCCTGCGGGACGCGGCGTTGTGGGACGAGGTCAAGGACAAGCTCAACGCGAGCGGTCTGGCGCTCTCAGGCGGCCAGCAGCAGCGGCTGTGCATCGCCCGCGCCCTGGCCACCAAGCCCGACGTGATCCTGATGGATGAACCGTGCTCGGCGCTCGACCCCATCGCGACGCTGAAGATCGAGGATCTGATGCGAGAGCTGCGCGCGGACTACTCGATCGTGATCGTGACCCACAACATGCAGCAGGCCGCCCGCGTCTCGGACCGCACGGCTTTCTTCACCGTCGACGTCGACGACGAGGTGGGTATGCGCACCGGCCGCCTGGTCGAGTACGACGAGACCGAGACCATCTTCACCGCCTCCGGTGACCCGCGGACCGAGGCCTACATCACCGGCCGCTTCGGCTGAGCCCACCCCAGGACGGCGACGAGGGGCCCGAGCGTGACGCTCGGGCCCCTCGGTCGTTCGGGGATGATGGATCGCGGCGATCAGCGGCCGTCGAGCTGGCTGCGTCGACCGATCAGTCGCGCGATGACGGTGAACAGCAGCACCAGCAGCATCAACGTCAACGCACCCGCCCAGGCGCGTCCGATCGCCGGCTCGAACGCCCCGCGGGCATCGTCGAGGATCTGCAGTGGCAGCGCCGTCTGCGGACGGCCCGTGAGCTCGAGCACCAGCTGTCGCCCGCCCAGCGCGGTCAGCAGCAGCGGTGCCGTCTCGCCGGCGCCGCGCGCCACCGCCAGCATCGATCCGGTGATCAGCCCCGGGCCGGCAGCGGGCAACACCACGCGCGTGACGACCTGGTGTCGGCGCGAGCCCAGGCCGTAGGCGGCGTTGCGCAGGTCGTCGGGGACCAGGCGCAGGACCTCCTCGCTCGAACGCACGACGATCGGCAGCATGAGCACGGCGAGGGCGACCGCGCCCGGCAGCGTGCCGAAGAACAGGCCGGCGTCGACCACCAGCGCGGAGAAGACGAACAGCCCGACGAAGATCGAGGGCACCCCGGTCATGACGTCGGTGAAGAAGCGGATGGGTGCGACCAGCCGCGACTCGCGATACTCGACCAGGAAGACCGCTGCCGCGATCCCCAGGGGCACCGACAGCAGCACCGCGATGCCGACCATATAGATGGTGCCGAAGACCATCGGCCCGTAACCCCCGCCCTCCTCGTTGGGGTTGGCCGGTGGCGGCTGGGTCAGGAACTCCCACCCGAACGAGCCGATGCCCTGGTAGGCGGTGACGCCGAGGATGAACGCCAGCGGTACCAGCGCGAAGGCCACGGTGCCGAGCAGCGCCACCTTCACCGCGCGGTCCTTGCGTTCGCGCTGGATCGCGTTCGGGGTGCGGTCGCGCAGGCTGCGTTGCTGATCCGAGGAGGGACCGTTCGTGGTCGTGGAGGTCATATCGAGGCATCTCCGGTGATGTTGCCGAACCGGCTCACGATCAGCCGGGAGATCACGTTGACGATCAGGGTCAGGACGAACAGCGCGACCCCGAGGGCGACCAGCGCGCGGATGTACTCCGGCGAGGCCTCCTTGAAGGCGGCCGCGATCTGCGCCGCGACCGTCTGTGAGGTGTTGAAGGGTTCGAACTCCAGCCGCGCGTTCGCACCGAGGACCAGCAGGACCGCGATCGTCTCTCCGAGCGCGCGCCCGAGACCGAGCATCGACCCGCCGATGATGCCGGCACGACTGCGGTGGATCACGACGTGGCGCATGACCTCCCATCGCGTCGCGCCCAACCCGAAGGCGGCATAGCGCTCATCGACGGGCACCTGGGCGAACACCTCCCGGGTCACGGCGCTGATGATCGGCAGGACCATGATCGCGAGCACCAGCGCGCCGAGCGAGAGGTTGTTGACCCGGACGTTGCCGCCGAGGAAGGGCAGGAACGCGAAGGTGTCGTTGATGGCGGTCCACAGCGGGAGCAGGACACCGGCCAGGATCTTCGCGCCGACGAGGCCGTAGACGACCGAGGGCACCGCGGCGAGCAGATCGACCATGTAGGTCAGGGGCTGGCGGATCCGTCGTGGCGCGAGCTCGGTGAGGTAGAGCGCGATGCCGATCGCCATGGGCACCGCGATGATCATCGCCATCACGGAGACGTAGATCGTGCCAGCCAGGAACTCCAGCGCGCCGTACTCGCCGGTGATGGTGCCGTCACGGGCGTTGCCCGGCTCCCACTCGGTGCCGAGGAAGAAGCCGGCGATCCCCTCCTTCTCGAACACCGGCAACGCGTCCTGTGTCGTGGCGAAGATCATCCACGCCAGGATCACCAGGACGAGCAACCCGCAGCCGGCGACGAAGGCACGGAACATCGGGTCCGAGAGTCGCGCGCCACGCGATGCTCGCAACCCGCGACCCGGC
>JAWOCZ010000091.1:0-20237 GCA_046483565.1 Nitriliruptoraceae bacterium | reverse complement strand
GCTGACACCGTCACCGCTCGACACCCCGCGCAGCCGACGACCGATCCACGGAGCGAGGTAGCGGATGGCCCAGCGCAGATCGGCGGCGAGGCGCCGGTGAACAGGGGGACGGCGCGTCGCCAGCAGGTGCTGACGCCACCACCCGACTTCCCCACCGAGTCGGTCCGGATCGGTCACACCGAGCGCCTCGAGGACCGCCGCGGCGACGCGGACGTGCCCCGCGGGTGCGAGGTGGAGCCGGTCCTCGTGCCACAGCCGACGGTCATGGAACGCACGCTGCCGGGCGACGTCGACGAGTACCGCACCATGTCGTGCCGCGGTCGTACGCACCTCGGCGTTGAAGGCACCGAATCGGCTCGCGAGCCGGTCCGCGAAGCGGCTGGTCCCACCGGCTCGCTCGATGGCCGTGAACAGCACGACGGTGCTCCCGACAGCGGTGAGCTGCGCGACGGCCTCGTCGTAGCGCGTCGCCAGCCCGGCCAGGTCCATGCCCGGACGCAGCACGTCGTTCGGACCGGCATGGAAGGACACGAGGTCAGGCCGCAGGTCGAGCGCGACCGGCAGCTGCTCGTCGAGCACCTGATCCAGCAGTCGACCACGGATCGCCAGGTTGCCGTAGACGAGCTCCGGCTGCTCCACCGCCAGTGCCGCCGCCACACGGTCCGCCCAGCCGAGGTGCCGACCATCGGGGCCGAGCTCGTCCTCCATCCCTTCGGTGAAGGAGTCGCCGAGCGCCAGGAAGCTGGTGATCTCGACCACCGACCCGCCTCCTCGTGTCTCGCTCGTCGTACCTGCTGCTCACCCGGCGGCGTCCACGGTAGGCGAGCGGCGCGAGGGACACCTCGAGAGCGGCGCTGCTGTCCGCCCTCGGTCGCGAAGACCTGTACGTGGTCGACGCGAGCGACGTGACCTCTTCGAAGCCGGCTCCCGATCTCCTCGCCTCGGCTGCTGCGGAGCTGTCGTTGCCACCCGAGCGCCTGACGATGGTCGGGGACGCCCCTTGGGACGCGCGTTCGGCGCGACGTCTCGGGATGGAGGCGATCGGTGTGCGGACCGGGGGTTTCACCGAGCAGACCCTCCGGGAGGCGGGCGCCAGCTGGGTGGTGGGGACACCTCGCGAGCTGATCGGCATCCTGTGACCGCACAGATCCGCCAGAGAGCTGCGGTCTGAACGGCCCGGCGACTACGTCTCTGCCAGCGCTTCGGCGATCGTCGGTGCCAGCTCGTGCAGGTCGCTGGCCGGGATCGGCGCGGCCCAGGCGTCCCCCTGCTGCGCCAGTCGACGCGGGAGCGAGGTGATGGTCCACCGTTGCGGCCGGGTACGCGGCAGCTCACTCCAGTCCATCGGGGTCGCGACCGGCGCCGAGGGGTGCGCACGGACGCTGTACGGCGCGATCGCCGTCTGTCCCGGAGAGTTGCGGAACCAGTCGACCAGGACACGTCCCGAGCGGCGTGCGCGACGGTGTTCGATCGTCAGCTCCGCGGGGTGCCGCCGCGCGGCGATGGTGGCGACCGCCTTCGCGACATCGCGCGCCAGGGCCTGCGTGGCGACCCCGTCCAGGGGGACGTGCACGTGGAAGCCGGCGGAACCCGTGGTCTTGAGCCGTGACGCCATCCCCAGCTCATCAAGCACCGCCCGCACGCGACGCGTCGCCTGGCGGGCGATCGGCGGTTCCGCCCCTGGCGGCGGGTCGAGATCGAAGACCAGTTCCCGGGGATGATCCGGCTCCTGGACGGGGGCCGGGCCGATGTGCAGCTCGATGGCGGCGAGGTTCGCGAGGTAGACCAGGGTGGGGGCCCCGCCCACCACGACGTGCTCGATGCTCTCGCCGGCCGACCCACGCGGGACCGAAGCGCGCCGTACCCATGACGGCAGTCCGGGCGGGGTGTGCTTCTGGAACCATCCCTCACCGTCGATGCCGTCCGGGTACCGCCGCAGGGTCAGCGGCCGGTCCGCGATCAGCGGGAGCATCAGCTCAGCGCAGATCAGCAGGTGCTCCACCAGCTGCCACTTGGTGATACCGGCGGTCGGGAAGAGCACCTTGTCGGGATTGGTGACCTGCAGCTCACGCCCGCCGACCCGCACGACGGTCGGCGCGGTTCGCGTGGTCACGCGACGTCGGCCTGCTCGTCCTGGTGGCGCAACGCCTCGATCAGCTCCGCCTTCGACAGCGAGGAGCGCCCCGGGACGTCTCGCTCGCGGGCGATCTCGTAGAGCTCGGACTTGGTCATGGCGTCGTAGTCGGCCGAAGGACCGCCCGCCTCGGAGCCGGACCGTGCCCGCTGCAGGCTCTGCTCCAGCGCGGCCATCAGGTCGACCACGTTGCCCCGGTCGGCCCGGCCCGTCTCCACCTCGACCGTCCGTCCCTCGGCCTTGCCCTCGAGGTACTCCAGGACCTTGGCCTGGTGTCGGTCGGGGAACGCCTCGGGCTCGAAGTCGGCGCGCAGCGATCCGATGAGCTGCTCGGCCATCGCCAGCTCCTGATCGGAGGGCGACGTCCCCGGCTGGGGATCCACGCCCAGGTCCGCCGGCTCCATCACCTCGGCGGCATGGTGCATCGTGGAGAGGACCAGCACCCCGTCCCGGGCCCGGATGGCGGCAAGGTACTCGCGGTTGCGCATCACGAAGGTCGCGACCGCGACCTGATCGGTCCGTTCCATGGCCTGAGTCAACAGCTGGTACGGCCGGCGGGCGATCTCGCCGTCGGGAGCGAGGTAGTAGGCCCGGTCGTAGAACACGGGATCGATATCGCTCTGCTCGACGTAGGCGTGGATGCAGATCAGCCTCGATGACTCCGGCTTCAGCTCATCGAGCTCATCGGGTTCGATCACGACGAAGCGACCGTCGTCGAGCTCGTAGCCCTTGACGATCTCGTCGCGTGCCACCTCCTCGCCGGTCGAGGCATCGGCGAGCCGTTGGCGGACGGGTGCGTGGGTGTCCCGGCTGAGCTGCCGGAAGCGCACCCTCTGCTGCCGTACCGCCGTGTAGAGCTCCACCGGCACGGTGACGAGCCCGAAGCTGACCGAGCCGCTCCACGTCGGACGTGCCAATGCGACGCCTTTCACGAGAAACGACCATCATGCACCGTCATCGAGCGGGGACACTGGCCGAACTCCCACCGTCCTCACGGCACCCGGACCCGGACGCGGACGCGGCGGGAAGCGGCCGTGGCCTGCCCCCGTTGGGGGTGACCACGGTCGGCGTGACTGGTCGATCAGGGCGACCGCTCGTCAGTGCGCCCACGGTCGGGATCCCCCGCTGGGTCGGCGACCACCGAGACGAAACGAGGCTGACGTAGCTTGCCTCCGGGAGTCCAACCGAGGTACTCCACCAGTACGGTCAGGACGGGTTCGACCCAGCGGACGCCGCGCTCCTCGGGAGGGTCGACGAAGGGGGTTGACGCGCGGGTGATCTGCCCGAAGAACCCCTCGAGTGCCTGGCGGTGGCGTGCATCGAAGCCACTGCCGACCTTGCCGACGTAGCTCAGGCCGGCGGGCGTCTCGCGGCCCAGCAGCAGGGCCCCGAGACCGCTGCGACTTCCCGCGGTCCAGCCACCGACGACGAACTCCTCCCGCGACAGGCACGGGAGCTTGCGCCAGGCACGGGAGCGTCCGCCGCGATAGGGCGCGGTGGGTCGCTTGGCGATCAGCCCCTCCCAATCCCGCTGGCACGCTTCGGCCAGGAGGGCATCCTGACGATCGTGGGCTGCCGCTTCGTGCGCCGTCGGGTGTAGCGGACCGTCGAACGCCAGCGCACCCTCGAGAAGTGGCTTGCGCTCGGTCAGCGGCAACGGGCGCAGATCTCGGCCGGCCAGCCAGAGGAGGTCGAAGACGTACAGCCACACGCCCGTCTCCACGGCTCTGCTTCCGGCGAGCAGCTGCTGCAGACGCGGGAACGAGGTGACCCCGTTCTCGAACGTGACGAGCTCACCGTCGGCGATCAGATCACCGGATGCCTGCCGGGCGACGGCGCCGGCGACGTGTGGCAGGCGATCAGCGTAGGGCCGGCCCTGGCGGCTCTGTAGCCGCACGATGCCGTCCTCGACGTGGACCAGGCAACGGATCCCGTCCAGCTTGCGCTCGAAGAACCAGGTCCCGACCTCCAGCCGACCGCCGGCGGTCGCCAGCTGCGGGGTGATCTCGCGGGGCTGGCCGGTGCGCTCGATCCGTGACCCGGACCTGGCTCGTTCGCTCACGCGGTGACCGCCTCGGGTGCTGGACCACCAGCCTAGATCGCTCTGCGCCCCCGTCCGCGCCGTACTGAACCCGATGAGGTCCGAGGGCGATCAGCCGGATGTGGTCCGCCATCCAGGACCACCCCGTCGCCGCGCGCGTTCCGATCGCGTTCATGGTCGGCGTCCTCCTCGCTCTGGGACCCTGCGACCACGTCGTCGTGTCGGCAGCTCCACGGCGGTTCGGCATCTGGCTCGACGGCGCCGTCGGCTACGCCGATCTGAGCATCAACCTCGGACTCTCGACGGTCGGCAACCTCGTCGGTGGGCTGCTGATCACCTTCACCCACAGCGCCCAGGTCCGAGGCGACGGCTAGTAGCAGCACGGCAACGGCCCGGTGGTCGTGTCCGGCACGGGTGCGTCCGCGCCGAGGAGCCGGATGACCGTGGTGACCGCCGCCTCCACGTCCTCGGCACGCTGGACCGCGCCGTCTGGGAGATCCCAGCTGCGCACGGCCACCACCGGCGTGTCACCCCGCACCGCCAGCGCGATCTCGCTCAACGTCCCCCAACTCCCACCGACCGCCAGGACCACATCGGCGGTGCGGACCACCAGTGCGTTGCGCAGCTCCCCGAGCCCGGTGGGCAGCAGCAGGCTGTGCGCGGGATCTCCGTCGGCCCGCTGGCTCGAGGGCAGCAGGCCGATGCTCGTCCCGCCAGCATCGCGGACGCCGCTGGCGGCGGCGGCCATGACCCCACCGAGACCACCGGTGACCACCACCACGCCAGCCGCGGCGAGCAGGGCGCCGGCACGTCCGGCGTCGGCCAGGTCCTGCTCGGTGGCGTCCTGGCCGGGGCCGATCACCGCGACGTAGCTGGACATCGGACCCTCCGGCCGGCACGCGGTCGTCGCTGTCACCGGCAGGCTACTGACCGGGCGATCAGGGCGGCCCGACCGGATCGGGGCGGCCCCGTCCATCGTCGGTGGTCCTCGCCCGCGCAGGCGCCGTACGTTGTCCTGGCCGATCGAGCGCAGGCCCCGGTGGGCCCACGCCGACCGGCGCGGACCGTACGTCGACACCAACGGCGAGGACAGCGCGATGGCAGGATCCCCAGCACCGACCATGGTCGGCAGCTTCGCGTCACAGCAGGACGCCGAGGTCGCCCGGGAACGGCTCGAAGGTGCGGGCATCGCGCCCATCACCATCGAGCAGGTGGACGAAGGGGTATGGCTGGTGCACGCACCGGTCGATCGCAAGACCGAGGCGCTCGAGGAGTTGCAGATCCTGGAGCAGCGGCGACGAGGGCCGGCGATCTAGCCGGCCCGCAGGGCGGCATCACGCCGGAGGACCCACAACGGGACCAGGACGTACCAGGCGTCCGCGAGCGTGTTGAACACCCGCTGCTGGAGGCCGGGAGCCGCGGTGACGAGTCCGGCTGCGTACACGCCGAACAGCAGCGCCGCCCCACCACCGATGGCCAGTGACCACGCCGCGAGCAGCGGCTCAGCGCGTCGCAGCCGCCAGGCGAACGCCAGCGGCGCCAGGACCAACGCGGTGTAGCCCGCCCCCGCCATGATGGTGTGCCAGCGGTCGAAGGCGGTGGTGGCCGCTCCGGGGCAGCCCGGGCTGCATGGAGCGGCGACGACCCCGAGCGTGCCGACACCGGCGAGGAGCATCAGCAGCGGACCGAGTCGCCCCTCCCCCGGCAACGCGCGGTGCAACGCCGGCGCCAGGACCAGGAACGCGAGCCCCGACAGCACCAGACCGGAGACCACCAGTCCTCGCGATGACCACGGTGCCCCGAGCTCGAACAGCTCGCTGATCGCCTGCTGTCGCGGGTCGTAGCCGTCACGGAGCCATCCGGCGACGAGCCAGCTGCCGATGTAGGACACCACCGCGAGCAGGCCGAACCACAGCGCTGCTCGCACCCATCTCGGGACTGGGGACATCCTCGCACCTCAGCGATCCATCACGGTCCATCGGGGGTGGGACCCGTCGGTGGGACCCGTGCCCCCGCGGCGCTCGACCGTAGCGGTACTCCCGCGGTGTGGATCGTCGGGCGGTGGCGACCTTCACCGCTCGGTTCGGCTCCGGCGACGTGGACCACTTCCTCGCCTGGATCGACGAGGAGGAGCAGGGCTGACGGCTCGCGGGTGACGCCGCGTGAGGTCGTCGGTTCGCCGGTCAGTCCCAGTCGGGAGCGAAGCCGGGATCGATGTGGCGCTCCCCCCGCTCCAGACCGTCGATGCGGGCCATCTCCTCCTCGCTCAGCTCGAACCCGTCCACCTCGAAGTTGGAACGGATGCGCTCGGGGGTGCCCGACTTGGGGATCGCCACGACGCCGGGACGCTGCAGCATCCAGCGCAGCGTGACCTGGGCTGGGGTCGCGTCGTGATCGGCCGCGATCGCCTGGAGCGTCTCGTCGTCGATGACCGTCCCGCGGGCCAACGGCGAGTACGCCGTCAGGAACCCGTCACGCACCCGCAGTACCTCCTCGATCTTCGTGACGCCGAGGTAGGGGTGGTGCTCGACCTGGTCGGTGACGATCGGCGCGAGCTCGTAGGCCCGAGCCAGCATCTGCGAGGGGAAGTTCGACACCCCGATCTGGCGGGTCAGACCGTCCTGCTGGAGGGTCGTCATCGCCTCCAGCGTCTCGGCGAGCGGGGCGACGTCCTCAGCCGGCCAGTGCAGCAGCAGCAGGTCGACGTGGTCGGTGCCGAGTTCCCGCAGGCTGTTCTGGGTCGAGGTGCGAACGTCTCGTGCCGCGGCGTTGGACGGTGTGAGCTTGGTGGTGAGGAACACCTCGTCGCGGTCGATCCCGCTGTCGGCAATGGCGCGTCCCACCTCAGCCTCGTTGGCGTAGCCCTGCGCGGTGTCGATGTGGCGGTAGCCGGTCTCCAGGGCCACCGACACCGAGCGGTAGGCGTCCTCGCCGGCCAGTTGGAACGTTCCGAACCCCAGACGCGGGACCGTGGTGCCGTCGGCGAGGTGGATCGTGCTGACGTCCATGGGAGCCTCCGTGAGACGTTCGACGCAGGATCATCATGCTCCAACGATAGGTCGCTGCGCCAGGGTGGTGCCGCTCTCGAGACCGTCCGTTGGTCGGCGCGTGCGCGGGCGGGCTGAGTCGTGGCAGCACCGGGCTGCGTCGGTCGCTCGTAGGGCTGCGCCTCCCGCTCATCCGGCGGCAGCGAGCGCGTCGGCCAGCGCCTGGCGATCAGCGGGCTGCGGCGGCCCCGTGCGATGCCAGGTGACGGCACCATCGCGGCCGGCGAGCAGGACCGTGACCTCCTCCGCCGTCGGTACCCCACACCGCCGCCGGAAGGCGACGGGGTCGGTGTAGACGGTGATCGTGCGGGCGAGGACCACCGGGTCGGCGATGCTGGCTGCCATGCCGCCGTCGATGAACCGTCGAGCCCCGAGGTAGCGGCGACCCAGCACGGGGACCTCGACCACCGCCGTCTCCATTGGCTCCGTGACACCGAGGGGGCTCGCCGGGACGCCCGACGCCACCGCCAGCTCGATCCAGCGATCCACGTCCCGCTGGTGACGCTGCCGGAACGCGAGCACGACGACGGTGCACCTGCCCGGCAGCTGCGCGGGGAGCTCGACGACCGTGCCGTCCAACGCCCGTCCCTCCACCGGCACGAGCCGCGGTGCCTCCCTCGCCGGCTGCCTCATGACGGTCCCGGAGCGCTGCTCACCCGCATACCGGGCAGCCTCTGGCGCGCCGCCTCCTGCGAGCACCCGCCAGTGGTCCGGTCGCCATGGGCTTCCTCCGCGCCGCCTGACCAACAACGTAGTCGCCGGGGCGATGACGCGGCGCTGTGGGACAGCGCCCGGCCGCCCCGCCCCGGCCGCCCCGCCCCGGTCGTTCGCGCTCCGGTCGTTCGCGCTCCGTGGTAGGTAGCCGTGGCCGCTACCGGTCCCCTGCCGCCGCGCGACAACGGAGAACCGCCGACCGGCTCCGGCCGCCACTAGCGTGCAGAGACCAACGGTCGCGAGCGCAGTGCGAGCTGCCAGACCAGGCCTGCGACCCGCGACCGCGCCGCTGCACCCTTCCCCGGCACCGTCAGCCCGCCTCCCGCACGCCGAACGCCGATCGAAGGCCACCCCGTGCCAGCCCCGACCTCACGGCTCAGCGACGACGACCTCCACCTGTTCGCCGAGGGCAGCCACCTGCGGCTGCACCACCACCTCGGCGCCCACCTCACCGAGCTCGACGGCGTCCCCGGTGCGACCTTCGCCGTGTGGGCCCCTCACGCCGAGGACGTCAGCGTGATCGGCGACTTCAACGGCTGGAAGGCGACCGCCCACCCGCTCACCCCGCGCGCCGCCAGCGGGGTCTGGGAGGGGTTCGTGCCGGGCGCAGCGCACGGTCACGGCTACCGCTACGCCGTCACGACGACGGACGGCGAGGTGGTGGAACACGCCGACCCCATGGCGATCCACACCGAAACCCCACCGGCGAACGCCTCCAAGCTGTGGCGGACCGAGTACACCTGGGGCGACGGCACCTGGATGGCCGCTCGCGAACAGCGCCAGCACCGCGAGGCACCCATCGCCATCTACGAGGTCCACCTCGGCTCCTGGCAGCGCGGTGAGGACGGCCGACGCTTCCTGACCTACCGCGAGATCGCCCCGCACCTGATCGCGCATCTGCAGCGGACCGGCTTCACCCACGTCGAGTTCCTGCCGGTCATGGAGCACCCCTTCTACGGCTCGTGGGGCTACCAGACGAGCGGGTACTTCGCCCCGACATCGAGGTACGGGACCCCCGAGGACCTGATGTGGCTGATCGACCAGCTGCACCAGGCAGGCATCGGCGTCATCCTCGACTGGGTGCCGTCCCACTTCCCCGACGACTGGTGGGCGCTGGCCACCTTCGACGGCACGCACCTCTACGACCATCATGACCCACGCCGAGGCATCCACCCGGACTGGAACTCGGCGATGTTCAACTACGGACGCGGGGAGGTCCGCTCGTTCCTGCTCTCCTCCGCGATGTACTGGCTCGAGCGGTTCCACGCCGACGGCCTGCGCCTGGATGCCGTGTCCTCGATGCTCTACCTCGACTACTCGCGCGAGCCCGGCGAGTGGATCCCGAACGAGTACGGCGGCAACGAGCACCTCGAGGCGAGCAGCTTCCTGCGGCGCTGCAACGACGAGGTGCATCGCCAGTTCCCGGGGGCGATCACCTTCGCGGAGGAATCCACCTCCTGGGACGGGGTCACCCGCGCCACGGAGCAGGGCGGGCTCGGCTTCGACCACAAGTGGGACCTGGGCTGGATGCACGACACGCTCGAGTACTTCGGCACCGACCCTTTGTTCCGGGGTGGGAAGCAGGAGCGGCTCACGTTCCGCGCCGTCTACGCCACACGCGAGTCGTTCTGTCTGCCGTTGTCGCACGACGAGGTGTCCCACGGCAAGGGCTCGATGCTCGAGAAGCTGCCCGGGGACCCGTGGCAGCAGCGGGCCAACCTCCGGTTGCTGCTCGGCGCCCAGTTCACCTCGGTGGGCAAGAAACTCGTGTTCATGGGCACGGAGTTCGGGGTCAGGGAGGGGTGGAACGTCGAGTCACAGCTGGCCTGGCCCCTGCTCGACGACCCCGACCATGCCGCGCTGCTCGACTACACCGCGGCGCTCAACGCCGCGTACCGCGAGCTGCCGTCCCTGCACATCGGTGACGCCCGGGAGGATGGCTTCGAGTGGATCGACGCCTCCGACCGCGAGCAGTCGGTGCTGTCGTTCCTGCGCAGGGCCGCCGGCCACGACGACGTGGTGGTGGTCTGGAACCTGACCCCGGTGACCCGGTCGCCCTACCGCATCGGCGTCCCGGCCGGCGGTGCCTGGCGTGAGGTCCTGAACTCCGACGAGGAACGCTTCGGCGGCACCGGGGCGGTCAACGGCCGTGTCGTCGCCGACGACGTCGAGGTGGCAGGACGCGCGGCCTCGCTGGACCTCACGCTCCCGCCGCTCGGTCTGGCGCTGTTCGTGCCCGACCGCAGCTGACCAGGCTCCGGGCCTGCCTGCAGCTCGACCGATCGCAACCGATCGACCGCACCCGGGTCGCATCGTTGCGATCTCTGGCCACCGGTGCCCGGGCGCCCCGCCGCGTCAGCCCGCTACCGGTGGGCCTGCAGCTCGACCGATCGCAACCGATCGACCCCACCCGGGTCGCATCGTTGCGATCTCTGGCCACCGGTGCCCTGGCCGAGGACAGCTAGCCCTCGTCCTCCCACAGCCCCTCGAGGCGCTCGGCGACCTCGGGTAGAAGCTCTGGATCGGCGGCGATGGCGGCGCTGGCGTCCAGGACCGCGGGCACCGTGGCCCCGCGCCGCAGCAGCACGGCGACGAGCGCCGCCGCGAACTCCACCTCGTCGGCCCCCGGCACGCCCACACCAGCCGGCACGAGCACCTCCAGACCCCCTGTGCCACCGCCGGTCACCGCGACGCGTCCCTGCTCGGTCGCGCGGGCCGCGACGTCGTCGACCACCACCTCGTCGTCGTCGTCGGTCATCGGTGCTCCCGTGGTGCTGGGGTTGCGAGCGGCGGCGGCACGGTGTGCGGCCGGCATCCACGTAGATCGGTACGTGGTCGGTTCAGGCCAGTCTGACCCTGAGCTCCTCGAAACCGGCCGGATCACGACCGAGCGCCGGGCCGAGATCAAGGGGTTCGTCGCCCTCGAGCTCCTCACCGCGTTCCGACAGGATCCCCACGATCTCCGTCGCGACCTGCAGCGGCGGGATGCCCGTCAGGCCGAGCCCGCGGCGGGTGTGCTGGGCCAGGTGCAGCACCCGCACCCGGCCATCACCGAGTAGCAGGTCGAAGGACTCCGGTCCGGTCTGGATCAGGGTCGGAGGCTGCATGGGCTCACGGTACCCGCAAGGCCGGTGCCACCCACGTCAGGCCGCCGACACCCACGTCAGGCCGGTGCCACCCGGCCGCCGACACCCGGGTGCCACCCCACGTCAGGCCGCCGCCGACAGGGTCAGTAGCCCAGGCGGCCGAGTTGCTTGGGGTCGCGCTGCCACTCCTTGGCCACCCGGACGTGGGTCGAGAGGAAGACCTTGGCGCCGAAGACGACCTCGAGCTCGGTGCGGGCTGCGGTCGCCGCCGCCTTCAGCTGCTCCCCGCCGCGACCGATCACGATGGGTTTCTGGGACTCGCGTTCGACGTGGATCACCGCGTCGATGCGCAACAGGTCGGCGCGTTCGGGATCGGGTGCCACCTCGTCGACGGTGACCGCGATCGAGTGGGGCAGCTCGTCCTTGGCGGTGCCGATCAGCTTCTCACGCAGGATCTCGGCCGCCAGCTGCCGCTCGGGCTGATCCGACACCTGGCCGCCGGCGAACAGACGGGGGCCCTCCGGCAGGTGCGAGCGCAGGATCTCGACGAGCCGCGGGAGGTTGTCCCCCGTCTCGGCAGAGACCGGCACGATGTCGGCGAACCCACCGAGGGGCGCGCCGAGTTCCTCGAGCTGCACCAGCGCCGGCAGCAGGCGTTCCTTGGGCGTCACCCGGTCGACCTTGTTGGCGACGGCGACCACCGGGGTCGCGGTCTCCGCCAGCTCCCGGGCGAGGTAGGCGTCACCCTGGCCGATACCGGCGGCCACGTCGGTGACGAAGCACAGCAGGTCGACACCGGCCCAGGTATCACGGACCAGGTCGTTGAGCCGTCGCGACAGCAGCGTGCGCGGTTTCGCGAGCCCCGGGGTGTCGAGGAACACCAACTGTGCCGTGTCGGTGGTCAGCACGCCGCGGATCGCGTTGCGGGTCGTGCCCGGGACCGGGGTGACGATCGCGACCTTGGTGCCGACCAGCCGGTTCAGCAGGGTCGACTTGCCCGTGTTCGGTCGCCCGACGAGGGCGATCAGGCCGCTGCGATGGCCTTCCGGCACCGGCTCGTGCAGCCCGGCCAGCACCTGCTCCACGTCGAGCTCACGCTCCGACATCGGGGACCTCCGCGCGCGCATCGAGCCGCTCGGGCGTGAACGCTCGGGGCAGCAATTCGGCGATCGGGGCGGTCAGCACCGCCCCGGTGGCACCGGCGGCGTGGACCACCGCTGCAGCTCCGAACTCGGCGATCGTCTGCCGGCACGCACCGCAGGGCGTGCACGGGTCCGGGCCGTCACCGGCGACGACCACCGTCACGACCTCATCGAGCTCGCCTGCCGCGCACATCGCGGCCAGCGCCGCCTGCTCGGCGCAGGTGGTCAGCCGGTAGGAGACGTTCTCGACGTTGACTCCCTCGAACCGCCGCCCGGAGGCGGTCACCACGACCGCGCCGACGTGGAACCCGGAGTAGGGCGCGTAGGCGTGCGCCCGCAACGCTCTGGCGCGAGCCACCAGCGCTTCCGGTACCGACAGCTCGGCATCGTGCGTCGCGGGCTCGCTCACGGCAGCTCCAGGAGGGGGACGCACCAGCGTACTGGGCAGACCCGCGGCGCCGGCCGGCGGCACCGACGCGACCGACCACCAGCTCCGGCCGCCGGCACCGACGCGACCGACCACCAGCTCCGGCCGCCGGCACGGACGTGACCGACGGCCGGCCCCGCACCGGCCGGCCGTCGATCCTCCCCCCGCTCCCGCCCGCCACGAGGGCGGACAAGGCTCACTGCAGGAACGTGCTCGCGTAGCGTGTCAGGGTGTCGAGGTAGTTTGCCCGCTCGAACTGCGCCGGGTCCCGCACGGTGCGCTGGGAGACCGCACCGGTCATCTCCTCCACCGAGGCGTAGCCGGTCTCCCTCATCCACGCCTCGAGCTCATCGAGCATCGTGGACGCGTGATCCGGGCCGTGGCGCAGCAACGCCGAGGTGGACATCCCGACGTTGGCGCCGGCCAGCAGCACCTTGGCGAGATCCGTGCCGGTGTGGATGCCCGTCGTCGCGGCGAGGGAGGCACCGACCCGGCCGTGCAGGATCGCGCACCACCGCAGTGGCAACCGCAGCTCCTCGGAGGTGGACAGCACCAGGTGCGGACCGACCGAGAGGCTCTCCAGGTTGATGTCCGGCTGGTAGAAGCGGTTGAACAGCACCAGACCGGCCGCGCCGGCGTCCGCCAGCTGGCGCGCCAGGTTCCCGAACGCCGAGTAGTAGGGCCCGAGCTTCACCGAGACCGGGATCGACGCCGCACCGACCACCGCTTCGACCAGCGCGAGGGTCTCCAACTCGATCTGCCGGCCTGAGACGTCCATGTCGGCCGCCACCCGGTACACGTTGAGCTCGATCGCGTCGGCACCCGCCTCGCTGAGCAGTCGCGCGTAGCGCGTCCATCCTCCGGTGGTCACCCCGTTCAGGCTGGCGATGACCGGGACCGACGTCAGCTTCTTCGCTTCACGGACCAGGGCGAGGTAGCGGGAGACGCCGTTGTTGTAGTCGTCGAGGTTGGGCACGTACCCGGTCGTGGCTTCCGGGTTCGCTTCGCTCTGGTACTCCGACAACGTCTCCATCTGGCTGGACTCGTGCTCGAGCTGCTCCTCGAAGAGGCTCGGCAGGACCACCGCACCGACGCCGGCCGCATCCAGCGCCCGCAGCGAGGGGAGGTCGCCGGTGAAGGGCCCGGCCGAGGCCATCAGCGGACTGCGGAGTTCCAGTCCGAGGTAGTCGGTGGTCAGATCCACCTCGCCGGTGAGCTCGGGACCGCTCACCACGACCTGACCCGGGCCGGGAGGGGCCTCGTCTTCGTTCCAGTCGGTGGTCATCGGGACTCCTCCTCGGACGTCTCGTCAGCGGAGCCGTCGGGCCCACTCGGGTCCGGCGGATCGGTGGCCACCGCCGGCTGGGTCCGCTCCAGCCCGGCCAGCTGCTCGTAGTACCGCCAGCGTTCGTCGACGTCGCTCTGGGCGAGCTGTGCCAGCTGTTCGGCACGGTCGGGCTCGGAGCGCGCGAGCGTCGCGTAGCGCCCCTCGGTCGACAGGAAGTCGCTGACCGGCTGCTTGGGCGCCTTGGAGTCGAGTTGGAACGGGTGCTCGTGCTCGCCCTCGGCCGGGTGGTAGCGGAACAGCGGCCAGTACCCGGTCTTGACGGCCAGGTCCATCCGCTTCATCGAGTCCCGCATGTCCACGCCGTGAGCGATGCAGGTCGAGTAGGCCAGTAGGAGCGACGGGCCGGGCCACGCCTCGGCCTCACGCATGGCCTTGAGCGTCTGCATCTCGTTGGCACCCAGCGCGATCTTGGCGACGTACACGTGGCCGTACTGCATCGCGAGGATCCCGAGGTCCTTCTTCGGTGCGCCCTTGCCGGCCGTGGCGAACTTGGCCACCGCGCCGCGGGGCGTGGCCTTGGAGGCCTGCCCGCCGGTGTTGGAGTACACCTCGGTGTCGAGCACCAGGATGTTGACGTCCGCTCCCGAGGCCAGGACGTGGTCCAGGCCGCCGAAGCCGATGTCGTAGGCCCACCCGTCGCCGCCGACGATCCAGACGTCGCGACGGACCAGCGTGCCGGAGATGGCGGCGAGGTGGCGAGCGGCACCGACGCGTTCGCCGTTGACGCCCTCCAGCCGGCGGTTGAGTTCGGCGACCCGGTCACGCTGGGCCTTCAGGCCGGCCTCGTCGCCCTGCTCGGCCGCCAGCAGCGCCGTGACCAGGTCGTCACCCACCTCGGCGGCCAGCACCTGGAGCAGGTGACGGGCGAGCTCGCGGGTCTCATCGATCGCGAGTCGGATGCCGAGACCGAACTCCGCGTTGTCCTCGAAGAGCGAGTTCGACCAGGCCGGCCCGCGCCCGTCGGCGTTGGTGCCGTAGGGGGTGGTCGGCAGGTTGCCGCCGTAGATCGAGGAGCAGCCGGTCGCGTTGGCGATCACGGAGCGGTCACCGAACAGCTGGCTCATCAGCTTGATGTAGGGCGTCTCCCCACAGCCGGCACAGGCACCGGAGAACTCGAACAGCGGCTGCAGCGTCTGGGTGTGCTTCACCGTGTCGCTGCGGATCTCGCTGCGGTCCGGGTACGGGATCGCCTGGAAGGCCTTGAAGCGCTCGCGCTCGAGCTCGAGCACGGTGCGGCCCTCGCCCTCCGCCTCCTCGGCGTCGCCCTCGCCGTCCCCGGAGCCGTTGACGCTGGCCACCAGCTCGTCGACCGGCGTCATGTCGATCGACTTGTGACCGACGTCACTGCGGCTGACGGCCGGGCAGGTCTCGACGCACACACCGCAGCCGGTGCAGTCGTCGGGAGCCACCTGGACGGTCAGGTGCATGCCCTTGAGGTCACGGTCCTTGAACGGCCGGGACAGGTAGCTGTCGGGTGTGCCCTCGAGCTCCTCCTCCTCGAACACCTTGATCTGGATCGCGGCGTGGGGGCAGACGATGGCGCACTTGCCACAGCTGATGCAGATGTCCGGATCCCACGTGGGGACCTCCAGGGCGATGGAGCGCTTCTCGAAACGGGCCGTGCCGGTCGGGAACGCGCCGTCGACGGGCAGGGCGGACACGGGCAGCAGCTCGCCCTCGCCGGCGAGCAGCCGGGCGGTGACCCGCTCGACGAAGCCGGACACGTCGTCGCGCTCGAGTGGGAGCAGCTCCAGCGCACGGTCGATCGGGTCCTCACGGTGCAGGTTCGAGGTCGCCTCCCCCGGGATGTCCACCCGGAAGATGGCCTCCGTCGCCGCCTCGACCGCATCGAGGTTCTTGGTCACGACCTTCTCGCCGAAGTCGCCGTAGCTCTTGCGCACGGAACCGCGGATCGCCTCCAGGGCCTCGTCCCGGGGCAGCACCCCGCTGACGAGGAAGAAGGCGGTCTGCATGACGGTGTTGATGCGGCCACCGAGGCCCACCGACCGGGCGATGCCGTGCCCGTCGATCACGTGGAGCTCGAGGTCGCGGTCGAGGATGACCTGCTGCACGTCGCGGGGCAGCCGGTCCCAGACGTCTCCGGCCGCGAAGGGCGAGTTCAGCAGCACGATGCCGCCCTGCTTGGCTTCGCGCAGCACCTCCAGCTTCTCGAGCAAGCCGAACTGGTGGACGCCGATGAAGTCCGCCTGCTCGACGAGGTAGGTCGAGTCGATCGGCTCCTCGGAGACGCGCAGGTGCGAGGCCGTGACCGCACCGGACTTCTTCGAGTCGTACACGAAGTAGGCCTGGCTGTAGCGGCCGAGCCCCTCGGCGAGGATCTTGGTGGTGTTCTTGGCCGCACCGACCGTGCCATCGGAACCGAGACCGTGGAAGATCGCCGCGAGGTCCTTGTCCAGGCGCGGGAGCTGGAAACTGCGATCCACGTCCAGCGAGAGGTCGGTCACGTCGTCCACGATGCCGACCGTGAAGCGCCGCTTCGGGGTCTCGGCGGCCAGTTCGTCGAAGACCGCCGCGACCATCGCCGGGGTGAACTCCTTGCTGGAGAGCCCGTAGCGGCCGCCGATCACCGTGGGCAGCTCGTCACTGGCCCCGGAGCTGAACCGGTCGGCCACCGTGACCAGGACGTCCTGCAACAGCGGCTCCGCCGTGGCGCCCGGCTCCTTGGTGCGATCGAGGACCGCGATCCCTTTGGCGGTGTCGGGCAGGGCGTCGAGGAAGGCCTCGACCGGGAACGGCCGGAACAGACGGATCACCAGCGCCCCGACCTTCTCGCCCTGAGAGACGAGGTGATCGACGAGCTGGCGGACCGGACCGGCACCGGAACCCATCAGCACCACGACCCGCTCCGCGTCCGGTGCGCCGTGGTACTCGACGAGCTCGTACCGCCTGCCGGTGCGCTCAGCGAAGGTGTCCATGATCGACTGGACGGACTCCGGCACGGCGCTGACGAAGGGGTTGATCGCCTCGCGGGCCTGGAAGAACACGTCGGGGTTCTGCGCGGAGCCCCGCAAGCTCGGCTGGTCCGGGTCCAGGGCACGCTGACGGTGCAGGAGGAGGTCCTCCTCCACGATCAGGGCCCGGAGGTCGTCGTCGTTCAGCAGTTCGACCCGGTTCAGCTCGTGGGAGGTACGGAAGCCGTCGAAGAAGTGCATGACCGGCAGGCGGGTCGCCAGTGTCGCCGCGTGGGCGACGGCCGCCATGTCGTGCGCCTCCTGGGGGGAGTTCGACGCCAGCATCGTCCAACCCGTGGAGCGCGCCGCCATGACGTCGGAGTGGTCCCCGAAGATCGACAGGGCGTGGGTGGCAACGGTGCGCGCGGCCACGTGGATGACCGCCGGCGTGAGCTCGCCGGCGATCTTGAACAGGTTCGGCAGCATCAGCAGCAGCCCCTGCGAGGACGTGAAGGTCGTCCCCAGCGAGCCGGCCTGCACCGCCCCGTGCAGCGCACCGGCGGCGCCGCCCTCGGACTGCATCTCGACCACCGAGGGCACCGCACCCCACAGGTTCGGCACCCCCGCCGAGGCCTGCGCGTCGGAGTACTCCCCCATCGGCGAGGACGGCGTGATGGGGTAGATCGCGACGGTCTCCGAACACCGGTACGCGACACGTGCGGCGGCCTCGTTCCCGTCAAGGGTGGCGATCCCGGGCCGGGGCTGCTCGCCGGAGGCCTCCGGCTCGCTGCTGGCGGTGGACACGGTCGTTGCTGCCATCGGACACCTCTCGAGTAGCGCACGGCGCGGGCGCACGCGGTCGTCGCAGCCGACGCTACGACGTCGAGGTGTCCCGGTGTGCAGCCGCAGGTCCCCGATCGGTGGGACCTCGGGCCCCATCGGTGGCCCTGGCCTCATTCTCCTGCCCGGCGGCGGTGCCGGGCGCCTCGTCCGCGGCCTCGCCGGCACCTCCTGCGGCGTTCTCGTCGTCGGTCGCCCCGACGGCCCCGCCGTTCTCCGTCTGCTCCGTCTGCTCCGTCTGCTCCGTCGATGCCACCGCGACCACCACCTTGGCGACCCGTCGGCCCTGCAGCAGCTCCACCTCGATGGTCGTGCCATCGAGTTCGACCCGCTCGCCGGGCCGAGGCACCCGACCGAGGGTGCCGAACACCAGCCCACCGACGGTGTCCCAGCCCTCCTCGGGCAGCTCGGTCCCGAGCAGTTCGTTGAGGTCGTCGACGCCGAGGCGGGCGTCGATGCGGAACCGCCCGTCGTCGAGGGGCTCGACCAGCTGCTGCTCCTGGTCGTGCTCGTCGACGATCTCCCCGACGATCTCCTCGAGGACGTCCTCGATCGTGACCAACCCGACGACGTCGCCGTACTCGTCGATCACCACGGCGAGGTGGACGGCCTGGGACTGCAGCTCGCGCAGCAGCTCGTCGCACCGCTTGGTCTCCGGTACGAAGGTCGGCTGCCGGGTCAGGTCACTCCAGTCCTCGAGCTCCGGCTGGGTCGCCAGGCGCCGGAGCAGGTCCTTGGCGTAGACCACACCGACGACGTGGCCGACCTCGCCCGCGGCGTGGACCGGGAGCCGCGAGTAGCCGCCGTCCACCGCGACCCGGACCACCTCGCCGATCGCGGCGTCCTCTGGCACGCTGATCACGTCCGGACGCGGGACCATGACCTCACGGACCAGGGTCTCGCCCAGCTCGAAGATGGAGCGGATCATCGCGCGCTCCCCGGCCTCCAGCTCGCCGGCGTCCTCCTCCACCTCGTCGCTCAACGCCCGCAGCTCGTCGTCGCCGGCGTGTGGCCCCGACACCTCGTGACGGCGCGGCATCAGCGCCCGACCGAGTGCCACCGAGGCCGTGCTGATCGGTCTGAACAGGCGCACCAGCAACCGGCCCGGGCGGGCGAGCACGAGCCCGGCCGCGTCCAGGTGCCGCAGCACCACGGTCCGGGGGACGACCTCGGTGACGACCAGGCTGAGCGCGATCGTGCCGGCGGCCGCTGCGACCACCCACCACCACGCCGAGGTGACCGCGAGCACCAGCACGGTGACCACCGTCGCCAGGCCGACCCGGGCGATGACGGTGGCCACGAGCAGCGCGTCCAGCGACTCGGCACGGTGCTCGGTGAGCCACAGCAGCGCCGTCGCGCGGGCCGCTTCCGGTCCCTCCTCGTCCTCCTCGAGCAGCCGCAGGGCACGGACGACGTTCATCCGGCTCACGACCGTCTCCACCGCCGCCAGCAGCGCGATGGCCAGGAAGATCAGGACCACGGCGACGATCCCGATCACGCTCGGTTGGCCACTCACCTGTGATCGACCTCGCGCTCGTGGCTGGCCAGGAGCGCATCGGTGAGCGCGAACATGTCGCGCTCCTCCTCCGGGGTCGCGTGATCCCAGCCGAGCAGGTGCAGCAGCCCGTGGACCGTGAGCAGCCGTAGCTCCTCGTGGGCCGACCGATCGAACCCGGGCGCCTGCTCGGTGGCGACGACCGGGCACAGCACGACGTCACCGAGGATCGAGGGGGCATCCGGTGGAGACTCGCCGGGTTCGTCGATGGGGAAGGCCAGCACATCGGTCGGCCCCGTCTGCCCCATGTGCGTGGCGTTCAACCGGGTGATCGTCTCCCGATCGACCAGCAGTAACGCCACCTCCATGTCCTCGGGAACGCGCTGGCTGGCGAGCACGTGGCGCGCGAGGTCGACGAGGTCCGCCCCGTCAGCGGGTTCCGACTGCTCATCAGCCAGGTAGACGGCCACGGTCAGCTCCCCGCCGTCGGGGCACCGGAGGCCGCCCCGGCTGCTGGCTCCTCCTGGGCCTCGTCGTAGGCCTCGTAGGCCTCGACGATGCGCTGCACGATGTGGTGACGGACGACGTCCCCGGAACGCAGACGGGAGAAGGCGACGCCCTCGATCCCGTCCAGGATCTCCCCGACGATGCGCAGGCCCGAGCGCGAGCCGCTGGGCAGATCGACCTGACTCACGTCACCGGTGACGACGGCCTTGGAGTTGAACCCGATGCGGGTGAGGAACATCTTCATCTGCTCGGGCGTGGTGTTCTGGGCCTCGTCGAGCACGATGAACGCGTCGTTGAGGGTCCGACCGCGCATGTAGGCCAGGGGCGCGATCTCGATCGTGCCCCGATCGACGTGGTTGACGAGCTCCTCCGCCTCCATCATGTCGTGCAGCGCGTCCCACAACGGCTTGAGGTAGGGATCGATGTTGTCGTGCAGCGTCCCGGGGAGGAAGCCGAGCCGCTCGGCAGCCTCGACGGCCGGTCGGGTCAGGATCAGCCGGTTGACCTGTTTGGCGCGCAGTGCCTGGACGGCCGCGCCCATGGC
>JAWOCZ010000039.1:0-3081 GCA_046483565.1 Nitriliruptoraceae bacterium | reverse complement strand
CCGTCGACCAGGGTCACCACGACCCAACCCTGCCGGCAGCCGTCGACCCCGAGGACCCGTCGAGGTGGACCATGGGCGTCGGGAGCGGGCACACGATCGGGGGCGGGCATGCGGGCAGGCTACCGCCGGGGCTCGCCGGTCACGCCGCCGTAACGGCACGCGGTCCGCTGGGCACGTCCACCAGGCACGTGCAGCTCGTGCGGACGATGTGAGCATGCCCGTGGCGGACTAACTCGAGAGACCGAGGTCGTGCAGGGTGCGGTCCACGTCTGCGCGGAACAGCGGCTCGCAACCCGCCGGGAACAACCAGGCGTGGTGGCCGAACACCTCGAGGCTGACCTGCCCATGGAGCCGGCCCCAGGCGAGCAGCAGCAACGGACCGACAGCCGGATCCGTCCCCGGCGGCAGGAGGGGAGCCATCGCTTCGGGTGGCCCGGTCACGGCCGGGTCACGAAGGACGGGATCCACCCGCAGCGACCCCCGCTCGGCAGCCTCCAGCAGCGGACGCGACAGCGCCGTGCCCACGCGGGTCATCGCCGCCACGGTCGGGCCGTCGGTCGGGGCGGCGTAGCCGGGGATCGGGTCGCCGAACAGCAGCCCGAACTCGTTCGGGTGCTCCAGTGCCCAGGCACGGTAGGCCAGCGCGGCGGCCGTGAGCCGCTCCCCCGGTGTCCCGTCCCCTTCCACGGTCAGGGGGACCTGCGGCGCCGGGGACTCCCGGTCCCCGAGCGCGTCGGGATCGGTCCCGAGGGCGACCTCGAGGTGATCCGCCAGATCGTCGTACGCGTCGGCGATCAGGGCGGTGAGCAGGCCGTCCCGCGACTCGACGTAGCGGTACAGGCCCGCGGGGCTCATGCCGAGCCGACGTGCCACCGAGCGCAGGGCGAGGCCGGCCGGTCCGACCTCGCGGACCTCGGCGAGCGCAGCGGCCTTGAGCTCGAGCCAGGTACGTGCTCGCGCCCGGGCCCGTCGACCCTGCGGCGCGGCCGCGGCCTCGGTGTCCATCGTGCCTGCCTCCCCATCGGGTCCGGCGGTCGGCGCGACCGGCACGACCGGCGCCAACGTCCGCTGTGCGCGCAGCCTAGCGTCGAATCGCGAACATCGCTTGCGGTGTGAACAGCGTTCGCGCATATTGGCTATGCGAACAACGTTCGCATATCGCAGTCCACGATGCCCACCCCAGTCCCGACCCCCTTCTCTCCCCCCTTCTCTCCCCCCTTCTCTCCCACGGAGGCGCACCATGCAGATCACCGTCCTCGGCGCCGCCGGCGGTGCCGGCCAGGCCATCGTCCACGAGCTCGCCGATCGGGGGCACCAGGTCGTCGCTGCCAGCCGTTCGGCCGGTTACCGCTCCTGGCCCGACGGCGTCACGCCCCTGGCCACCGACCTCGGCGATCGGGACCAGACGTTGGCCGCCTGTCGCGACGCCGACGTGGTCGTGATGGCTGCGCAGGTCCCCTACCCCCGCTGGAGCGCCGAGCTCCCGGGGCTCGTCGACCGCGCCGCCGACACGGCGACAGCGGTCGGCGCCCGCTTCGTGATGGTCGACAACCTCTACGCCTACGGCTCCCCCGGGATCCCCATGTCCGAGTCCACCCCCGAGGCGGCCAGCACGCGCAAGGGTCGGTTGCGGGCAACGATCGGCCGGCAACTCCTCGCACGCCACGAGGCCGGGACGTTACGCGTGGCGATCGGCCGCTTCGCCGACTACTACGGCCCCTTCGATGGCAGCTCGCTGGTCAACGAACTGCTGGTCCAACCAGCCGTGGTCGGCAAGCGCGTGCGGACCTTCATCGCCGATGATCGACCCCACACCTTCCACTACCTGCCCGACGCCGCCCGCGGCTTCGCGACCCTGGTCGAGCGACCTGAGGCCGACGGCCGCATCTGGATCCTGCCGGCCGCACCGGCTACCACCCAGGCGACGCTGGTCGACCACCTCGGCGACCTGCTCGGCCACCCGCTGCGCACCAGCCGCGTCACGCCAGCGATGCTGTGGGCCATGGGTCTGTTCAGTTCCCAGCTGCGCGAGACCCGGGAGGTCGTGCCGCAGTTCGACCGCCCCTACGTCGTCGACGCGAGCGCGTTCGAGGCCACCTTCGGTCCGATCGAGCTGACCCCCCATGCCGAGGCCATCGGCGCCACGGTGGCGTGGCTACGCGCTGCGCGGCCCGCGTCGGTCTCACCCTGAGGCGATCAGGCGCTCGGCTCGCCGCACCCCGCTGCGCGCGGGCTCAGCCCTGTGCGCGGTAGCGCTTGAGTTCGCGGCGAGCCAGCGCCATCTCGTGGACCTCGTCGGGCCCGTCCAGCACGCGCATGGTGCGGGCGTGGGCCCACATCGCCGCGATCGGGGTGTCATCGGTGAAGCCCGCGCCGCCGAAGGTCTGCACCGCCTTCTCCAGCACCCACTCGGCCGTCGACGGCGCCACCAGCTTGATGGCGGAGATCTCCAGCCGCGCACCGCGGGCACCCACCGTGTCCATCAGGTGGGCGGTCTTCAGGGTGAGCAGCCGCGCCTGCTCGATCCGGACCCGCGCCTGGGCGATCCAGTGCTGGAACACTCCCTGGTCCGCGATCGGCTTGCCGAAGGGCGTGCGCTCCAGGGCCCGCTCGCACATCAGGTCGAACGCGCGCTCGGCCATCCCGATCGCCCGCATGCAGTGGTGGATGCGACCGGGACCCAACCGCATCTGTGCGATGGCGAACCCGTCGCCCTCTGCGCCGAGGAGGTTGGTGGCTGGCACACGCACGTCGGTGAAGGACACCTCCGGGTGGCCGCCGTGCCCGTCGTAACGACCGAACACCGGCAGTTCCCGCACCACCTCGACGCCCTCGGTGTCCATCGGGACGAGGATCATCGACTGCTGCCGGTAGGGGTCAGCGGCCGGATCGCTTACCCCCATCACGATCCCCACCTTGCAGCGGGGGCTGGCCGCGCCGGAGGACCACCACTTGCGACCGTTGATCACGTAGTGGTCGCCGTCGCGCTCGATCCGGGTGCGGATGTTGCGGGCATCGGAGGAGGCGACGTCGGGCTCGGTCATGAAGAAGGCCGACCGGATCTCCGCCTCGAGCAGCGGG
>JAWOCZ010000018.1:0-12564 GCA_046483565.1 Nitriliruptoraceae bacterium | reverse complement strand
GTGGTGTCCGCCGCGTGCGGGGGTTCGGGTGCGTGGTGCCTCGGATTCCGGGGTGTTCTGCACCCAATCCGTGGTGTCCGCCGCGTGGTGTCCGCCGCGTGCGGGGGTTCGGGTGCGTGGTGCCTCGGATTCCGGGGTGTTCTGCACCCAATCCGTGGTGTCCGCCGCGTGGTGTCCGCCGCGTGGTGTCCGACGCACCAGACAGCCTGCGTCAGCCGTTGCCCACCGCACGTGCCAACCGTGCCGCGAGGTCGCCGCGCTCCTCGACCTCCACCTCGGTGCACCCGAGCCACGCCGCGAGCTCGTGGAGTTCTGCTGCCAGTTCCCGGGCCACGTGCACGCGGTCGACGCCGGCCTCGGCGAAGGCGCTACGGACCCGCAACCGACGCCGAGCGCGGTCCGCCTTGAGGTCCACCCGGGCCACCAGCCGGTCGCCGAGCAGGAAGGGCAGCACGTAGTACCCGTGCACGCGCTCGGCCTCCGGGACGTAGATCTCGATCCGGTAGCGGAACCCGAACAGCGCCTCGGTGCGGGCTCGGTGCCACACCAGCGGATCGAAGGGGGCGACGAGCGTGCGGGCCCGCGAGTTGCGTGTCGTGACCGCTGCCGGGTCGAGGTAGACGGGGAGATCCCCCCAGCCCGAGATCCGGATCTCCTCCACCTCGCCGCGGGCTGTCAAGCGCTCCAGGGCCGCCCTGGCCGGCAGCAAGCGTTGGCGATGGTGGTCGGCGAGGTGGTCCGCCGTCCCGAGCCCCTGGGCGCGCAGCGCCGCCAGCAGCAGGAGCTCGGCGGCCCGGTCCTCGCCGGGGTGCTCGGTGTCGAGGACATCGGGAGGGAGCACGCGCTCGGTGAGGTCGTACATCGTGACGAACCGGGCGTCGCGCTCCCGGATGGCCAGGCGGCCCGATGCGGCGAGGTGGTCGAGCGCGACCTTGCCTCGTGGGTTCCCCCACCACGGACCGGACCGGGTCCCCGGGTCGGCGAGACCCCGCACGCTCACCGGACCGCTCGCTGCGACCTCGGCGTGCACGCGCTCGAGCAGGTGAGGGTCCTCGGCGAGGTGCGCTCGGAGGCTGCCGCCCGGTCGCGCGGCGGCCCGGCGATGATGCAGCCACGGCCACACGCGCACCGGTGCCAGGGATGCCACGTGGGCCCAGCCGTCGAACACCTCGCCGGAGCGCCACAGCCAGTGGTCGCGATGGACCCGGTCGTGGGCCCCGAGTCGTGACCAGAAGGGCAGCTCGTGGGCACGGACCAGCACGTTGACGCTGTCGATCTGGACGACCCGCACCGCCTCCAGCACCCGGCGCAGGTGACGCACGTCGCGTACCGACCGCGCGTCGGGGCGCCCACGGGCCAGGCCGAGCGAGGTGAGGACGAGTCGTCGGGCTCGGTGCAGGGACAGGGTGCGCATCGGTGGGACGCTAGCGAGATCGCAGGCTCGGCAGTCGGCCCGCTGAGCGAGACCGCAGGCTCGGTACTTGGCCGCGCACCGGGTCGCGACGCCCACACTGCCGCGTTGCGCGGACCATGGCTGCCGCGTTCGGAGATCTCCCGGTCTGTCACACGGGCTCCGTAGCCTGCCGAGGCGGCCCTGCGGCTGGCCGTCGCCGATGCGCCGGTCGTCGCGCGAGCCCGCTGGGGAGGGAGGAACGCATGGAGACCTTCGAGCTGGTCCTGGTCGTCGTGCTCACGGCCGTCATCACCGGGGCGTTGGCGGCGTACGTCGTCGCCCGCACCGCTGCGACCTCGGGCGGGGGCGACGCCGTGGGTCGGCGCGGCGGCGAGGCCGGTGAGCAGGACCGGGTGGGTGTGGAGCTGCAGCGTGCCGTCGACACGCTGGTGACCGTGGCGGGCGAGCAGCTCGACGCACGCACCCGGACCGGTGCCGCCCACCTCGACACGCGCAAGGAGCTGATCGACGCCGAGCTGGAGCGGATGCGCGCGGTGCTCGCCGAGGTCACCGGTCTCGTCCAGCGGATCGACGCTGAACGTGCCGGGCAGCTCGGCCAGGTCTCGGCGCAGCTGGCGGGTGTGGCGCGTTCCCATGCCGAGCTCGGCCGCACCACCGCCACGCTGACGCAGGCCCTGACCAACGCGCAGGCGCGGGGCCAGTGGGGCGAGCGGATGGCCGAGGACGTGCTGCGGGCCGCCGGCTTCGTCGAAGGGGTCAACTACCGCACCCAGGCGACCACGCGCAGCGGCAGTCGTCCCGACGTGACCTTCCTGCTGCCAGGCGACCGTGTCGTCCACATGGACGTCAAGTTCCCCCTGGCCGGCTACCTCGAACTCCTGGACGCCGACACCGAGGTGGAACGCGACCGGGCACGGGATGGCTTCCTCAAGGCTGCCCGGGCGCGGGTCCGGGAGCTGGCTCAGCGCGGTTACATCGACGAGCAGGACGGCACACTCGATGTGGTCCTGCTGTTCATCCCCAACGAGCAGGTCTACGCCTTCCTGCACGAGCACGACCCGGCGCTGCTCGACGATGCGCTGGCACAGCGTGTCGTGTTGTGCTCGCCATCGACGTTGTTCGCGGTCCTGGCCGTGCTGCGACAGGCGGTGGACTCCTTCGCGCTCGAGCGTGCATCCGACGAGATCCTGCAGTTGCTCGCCGGGTTCGCGGACCAGTGGGGGCGGTTCACCGATCAACTCGACAAGCTCGGCCGTGGCCTCGACACGACCCAACGCGCCTACGAGGCGTTGGCCGGAACGCGCCGGACCCAGCTCGAGCGGCAGCTGGATCGGGTGGAGGAACTCCGCTCGCAGCGCGGCGTCGCCGCGGTGGTCGCCGAGGACCAACGCGCCCCCATCGTCCCCCTGGGATCCGCTCACGACGCCGATCGTCGAACGCGGACCGACGCATCCGTGCGGGGGTCGGTCTCGAAGCCCGGGCACCTGCCGACGGCGGGCAGCACCGGCGGCTAGCCTGCCGAGCCCCTTTCCCTGGTCCCAGTGACCTCATCTCCCTGTAGTGCGCGCAGCTCCCAGCGCGCGAGGAGCCCGACGTGAGCGTGCAGATCGGCGACGTAGCGCCAGACTTCGAACTGAAGGATCAGACCAACCAGCCTGTCAGGCTCTCGGACTACCTAGGGAAGAAGCACGTGGTGGTCGTGTTCTACCCCCTGTCGTTCACGGGGGTGTGCGAGGGCGAGATGTGCCAGATTCGCGACTCGATCGAGGCCTTCAGCAACGATGAGGTGGAGACGCTCGCGATCTCCTGCGACGCGCCACCCACGCATGCCCGGTGGGCCCACGAGCAGGGCTTCGAGTTCCCACTGCTGTCCGACTTCTGGCCCCACGGCGAGGTGGCGCGGGCCTACGACGTGTTCGACGAGCGGATCGGGTTGGCGGTGCGCGGGACCTTCATCGTCGGCAAGGACGGCAAGGTCGTCTACACCGATCGCAACCCGATCCCCGAGGCCCGTGACCAGCAGGCATGGAAGTCGGCGCTGAAGGAGATCGGCGCCATCTGACGCCTCGCGGTTGCGGTGGCGGCTTCGGTGGGGGGAGTGGGGTCGTCGGGCGGCCACGGCTGGCCGGCTGCTTCCCCCGCAGCGAGGTGGCGGCGACCCACGCGGCTGGCTGCGCGCGGATGAGCGGTCGAGCGCTCAGGCCAGGCCGGGATCGGCGTGCAACACCGGAGGGCACGCCGCCTCCAGCGTGACCGGGATCCGCTGCGCACTGGCGTCGAGGCGCACCGTGCTGTGCGCCCGGAGACCGGCCCCGTCCACCGTCACGAGGGGGCCGTCGACGTCGCGACGCGCTCGCGCTGCGTTGGGATCGATCTGGTTCCAGGTCCCCGTGTCGCGGTCGAAGCCGCGAACGAGCACCAGGACCTCGAGGTCCCGTTCGACCTCCCCGATCGTCACCTCGAGGACGTCGAACCTGTGGGGCGCCACGATGTCGGTGCCACGGCGGACGACCACGAGGACCGGCCGCTCGTCGCCGTCACGACCTTCGGCGACCAGCGAGATCTCCGACCCGCCTGCGGGCACTTCATCGATCAGGCGCCCGGAGATCAGGGCACAGTCCACGACGTCCAGTTCGATCCGGGAGCCGTCGAGTTGCAGCCAGCCGCTCCCGACCGGGGGATCCGTGAGTGGGGTGGTGCAGGCGAGCAGGCCGGCAACGAGCGCGCCAGCCACACCGGTTCTCCACGTCTTGCGACCCATCCGAGGGCTTCGGTACCACCTCGCCAGCGGGCGGGTCGGGCGTCGCGGTGCCACTGGGCCAGGCACGCCGCTTCGCCCGTCGGTGCGGTTGCCAGGGCAACGTCAGGCGCGCTCGCGGCGCTACCGTGCGGGTCACCGCCCACCTTGAGGATCCAGCCTGTGACCGAGATCACCGAGGCGTACAGCTACGACGATGTCCTGCTGGTGCCGCAGGCCTCCGCCGTCCTCCCGCGGGACGTGGACCTGTCCATCCGCCTGCATGCCGGTGTCTCGCTCCGCCTCCCGGTCCTGTCGGCCTCCATGGACAAGGTCACCGAGGGCGACATGGCCATCGCGCTCGCCCGCCAGGGTGGCCTCGGCGTGATCCACAAGAACGTGCCGATCGGTGCTCAGGCCGGCATGGTCGAGTCCGTCAAGCGTTCCGAGTCCGGGTTCATCCTCGATCCCGTGACCCTTCGTGCCGAGGATCCGGTCGACACGGCGTTCGAGTTGATGGCCCGCTACCGGGTCTCGGGCTTCCCCGTCGTCGACGCCGAGGGTCGGCTGGTCGGCATCGTCACCAACCGGGACCTGCGGCTCGGCGCGGCGCCGGGGACGCCGGTCCGCGATCACATGACGAGCACGGGCCTGGTCACCGCCGCGCCCGGCACCACCCTCGACCAGGCTCGGGACCTGATGCAGGCGGCCCGGGTGGAGAAGCTCCCGATCGTCGACCCGGACGACGGTCGGCTGACGGGCATGTTCACCTTCAAGGACATCGAGAAGGTCCGCAAGTACCCCTCGGCAGCCAAGGACGCTCGCGGACGGCTGCTGTGCGCCGCGGCTGTGGGTGTCGGCCCGGAGGGCGAGGAGCGTGCCGAGGCGCTCGCGCATGCCGGTGTCGACCTGCTGTCCATCGACTCCGCCCACGGCCACTCGAGTGGGATCCTCGAGTTCGCGGCCAAGCTCAAGGACCGCCACCCGAACGTGGCGCTGATGGTCGGGAACGTGGCGACCGGCGACGCGGTGCGGGCCTGCGTGGACCATGGCGCCGACATCGTGAAGGTCGGTGTCGGGCCGGGCTCGATCTGCACGACCCGGGTGGTCACCGGCGTCGGCATGCCCCAGTTCAGCGCCGTGCTCGACTGCGCCCGCGTTGCCCACGAGGTCGGGGTGGCCACCGTCGCCGATGGGGGCGTGCGGTACTCCGGCGACGTCGTCAAGGCGTTGGCCGGTGGCGCGACCGCCGTCATGGTCGGCAACCTGCTCGCCGGCACCGATGAGTCCCCGGGTGAGCTGGTCCTGGTCGGCGGTCGCCGCTACAAGGAGTACCGCGGCATGGGCTCGATCGACGCGATGCGTGCGGGGTCCGCCGACCGCTACTTCCAGGACGACCGTGCTGGCGGCAGTGCCGCCGAGGCTCGACAGCTCACCAAGCTGGTCCCCGAGGGCGTCTCGGGGTTGCTGCCGTACCGCGGCACCGTCGGCGAGGTCACCCAGCAGTTGGCCGGCGGTATCCGTTCGGGCATGGGCTACCTCGGTGCCCAGGACCTGCGGGCACTCGCCGAGCGCGCCCGGTTCGTCCGGCAGACCGCCGCTGGTGCCGCCGAGTCGCACGTCCACGACCTCGACGTCGTCCACGAGGCGCCGAACTACCAGGTACCCACCAAGGGCTGAGCGCGACCGGCGCCGGGTGACGGTCGTGCGCTCACCCCCGGGCGATGGGTCGTGCGCTCACCCCCGGGCGACGGGTCGTGCGCTCACCCCCGGGCGACGGGTCGTGCGCTCACCCATCGTCGGCGAGGGCAGGTGGGACGACGTGGTCGGGACCGCGCGGCCCGTCGGCGAAGGGGCAGTGGCGGCAGCCGTTGTCGCAGCAGAAGCCGCGGGCCCACAGTTCCCCGGCCGTGAGCACCTCGAATCCCGACAGTGGATCGGCATAGGTCGGCACGTCAGCGGCGAGGGCCTGCTCGTGCACGGCCAGCACGTGCTCGTAGGCCGGGTGCGCGGGGTCCAGACGGGTGACCAGGGGCACACGCCGGGCTCCGGGCAGGTCGTCGCTCACCCGGTCGCGCCGGTGGGGGACCAGCCGATGAGCGCCTCGAGCGCTACCGCGACCCCGTCCTCATCGACGGAACGGGTCACCAGATGCGAGGCGGCGATGATGTCCGGCTCGGCCTGTCCCATCGCGATCCCGGTCCCGGCCACCGTCAGCATCGAGCGGTCGTTGCCGGCATCGCCGATGGCCGCCACCTCGTCGGTCCCGATCCCCAGGTGATCGGCGGCCGCCGTGATCGCCGCACCCTTGGTCGCGCCCGGCTGGTTGACGTTGGTGAACACCATGCCCGGGGTCCGCGGTGAACCGGCCGTGCCGACCTCCGCGTCCATGCTCGCGAGCCGTTCCTGCAGCCAGTCGAGCGCCGCGTCGGTGAAGACCGCGAAGGTGGCCTTCGGCACCGGCGTGTCACCGAGGTCGGCGGCCCGGCGCACCACGCCGAGCGGCTCGGCCCCAAGGAGTTCCCAGTGGGGTCGTGCGCGTTCGTCCATCGCGGAGACGTGGAAACCGGTCTCGCCGTAGACCTCGAGGTAGAGCTCGTCGTGCTCGTGCGCGAGCGCGAGCAGGGCCTCGATCTGTGGGGGCGCGAGCGTCCACGAGGCCACGGTCCTGCCGTCGGCTCGGACCTCGGCGCCGTTGTGCAGCACGTGGGGGCCGAGGGCGCCGAGCTGTGCCTGGAGATCGCCCACCCCGTCGCGCATCCGGCCCGTGGCGAACCCGACACGGATGCCGGCCCGCTGCGCGCGTCCGATGGCTGCGGCGACCGCCGGCGTGGACAGCTCCTCGGGGCCGATCAGGGTGCCGTCGACGTCGCAGACCACGTACCGAACGGGACGTGGCCGCCACGCCTCGAACCGTCCCCCCGGCGCCAGGCCGGCCGGCAGCGCGGTCGTGAGCGTCATCCGAGCGCCTTGACCTGGCCGAACCGGTCCTCGTAGTTCGACAGGTTGGTGTTCAGCGCGTTGAGGACGCGCCCGACCATCGTCGGGGCGATGCGCACCCGCGAGACCACCTCGGCGTTGACCTTGCCCGGCTCGCCTGACGGCAGCAGCTGGCAGAAATCCAGGGTGAACTCGTGGGGTGAGTGGGACACGACCAGGAAGTTGGCGTACTCGCCGTGCTTCTGGTCGTCGGGGACGACCACCTGGACCTGCTTGTTGCCCGCCGCACGCTGCGGTTCGGCATCGGGTTCGGGGTCGGGTTCGGGGTTGGGTTGCTCGCTCACGTCGCGGTCCTGTCGCATCGAGGTCCCGTCTGGCCGTGTCCGGCCCCGACGAGGCTACCGCTGGCCTGTCTAGGCTCGGGTTGTCCGCTCGAAGCACCGCACCTGACCGACACGTTCGGAGTCACCGTGACCCTGGGCCCACTGACCGACGCCGTCGCCGCGGCTGCTGCCGAGGCCCTGACCGCCGTTCCCCGTATCTGGGAGCGTGATCACACCGTCTGGTCCCAGGATCCGACCGAGTTGGCGGACCGCCTCGGCTGGCTGGACGCCCCGGAGCGCGCCGCCGAGGCCAAGGCCGAGCTCGTGGCCCTGGCCGACGGGGTGCGGGCCGACGGCATCACCGACGTGGTGCTGGTCGGCATGGGCGGGTCGTCGCTGTACCCGACGGTGCTCGCCGCGGCCTTCGGGTCGGGGCCCGGGTCCCCGCGGTTGCACGTGCTCGACTCCACCGACCCCGCCGCGGTGCTGGAGCTCGAGCATGCCCTGCCCTGGGCCACCACCCTGGTCGTGCCCGCGTCGAAGTCCGGCGGCACGATAGAGACGCTGAGCCACCTGGAACGGTTCCTGGCCCGTCTGCGGGACGAGCTCGGGGACGACGCGGCTCGCCACGTGTTGCCCATCACCGATCCTGGCAGCAGCCTCGCTGAGCGTGCGGTCGCCGAGGGGTTCCGTGGCCCGGCGCTTGGCCAACCGGACGTCGGTGGGCGGTTCTCCGCGCTGACGCCCTTCGGTCTCCTGCCGGCGGCCCTGCTCGGGATGGACCTCGACGTCCACCTGGCCGCCGCCCGCGAGATGCTCGCCCAGGCCCGGGTCGTGGAGCCCAACACCAACGCGCCGGCGATGCTCGGTGCCGTGATGGCGGCCGGCGCGCGCGTCGGTCGTGACAAGCTGACGCTGCTGCTGCCCGATGAGATCGCCAGCTTCGGCTCGTGGATCGAGCAGCTGGTCGCCGAGTCCACCGGCAAGCACGGTGTCGGGGTCGTGCCGGTGCTCGGTGAGACCCCGGCGAATGCGACCTTCGGAGAGGACCGGGTGGTGGTGGCGCTCGGCGACCACCTGGAGATCGACGAGCTGCTGGCCATGGGTGTTCCCGTGGTCCAGCTCTCCTGGTCCGGCCCCGAGCAGCTGGCCGGCGAGGTCGTGCGTTGGGAGTTCGCCACCGCCGTCGCCGGCGCGCTGCTGGGGATCAACCCCTTCGACCAGCCCAACGTCCAGGCGGCGAAGTCGGCCACGGCACGGGTCCTCGACAACGACGAGGAGCTGCCACCGACGACCGACCCGGTGACCATCCTCGACACCCTCGAGTCCGGTGACCTGCTCGGACTGCTGGCCTTCGTCCAGCCCGACAGCGCGGACGAGGAGCGGGTCCACGCCGCCGCCAACGTGCTCCGCAAGCGCTACGGCGTCCCGGTCACCGTCGGCATCGGTCCCCGCTACCTGCACTCGACCGGACAGCTGCACAAGGGCGGCAACGACCGCGCCGCGTTCCTGATGGTGGTCGGCGAGGATCGCCAGGATGCGGACATCCCGGGCAAGCCCTATAGCTTCGGACGGCTCAAGCGGGCCCAGGCTGCCGGGGACCACGCCGCGTTGCGCGAGGCCGGTCGTCGCGTCGCCCACGTCCGACTGCAGGACCTGCCGACCGTCTGACGGCCCGGACCAGCCGTGGGCCGCGGGTCCGGTCAGCCGCGGGTCCGTTCAGCCACGGGTCCGGACCTGCCCGAGACCACCGTCGACGCCGAGGATCTGAGCGGTGATCCAGTCGTTGGCGGGGTCGAGCAGGAAGGTGACGGCCGCGGCGACGTCCTCGCCGGTGCCCAGCCGCCCGAGCACGTGCATCTTGCGGCTGGCTTCGGCCTGCGCCTCGTTGCCGACCAGGCGGGCGGTCATCCTGGCGTCGACCAGCCCCGGGGCGACCGCGTTGACGCGGACACCCTTCGCGCCGTAGGTCGCGGCGGCCGAGCGCACCAACCCGATGATGCCGCCCTTGGCGGCCGCGATCGCCTCGTGGTTGGCGATCCCGATCTGGGCAGCGGCGGAGCTGGCCAACACGATCGAGCCACCGCCGCTGCGCATCGCCGGCGCGGCCGCCCGCACCACCGCGAACGCCGAGGTGAGGTTGGTGGCGATCGTCTCGTGGAACTCCTCCTCGGTGGTCAGATGTGCCGGCTTGAGCAGCACCGATCCGGCGAGGTTCGCGACGCCGTCGATCCGCCCGTGTTCTGTGACCACCTCGTCGACCAGCTCCCCGACGGCGGCGATGTCGCGGGCATCGACCACGCGAGCCGTGGCGCCGGTCTCCGCGGCGAGCGCATCCAGCCCCTCCTGATCGCGTGCCGCCATGACGACGGTGGTCTCCGCAGCGCGCAGACGACGGACGGTCGCGCTGCCGGTGGCGCCGGTAGCGCCGATGATCAGGTGGACGGGGGTGTCGCTCACGTGGGACTCCGAGGTGGGGAGGGCGCCGGCCGCACGGACGGACGCGGCGTCGAGGTTCGTTGCGCGCTCCCGCCCCGGATCGCGGCGCGGTCCCGGCTCAGGCGGGGACGCTCGGGACCACGGGCTCGACGCCGGCGTCCCGGCAGACCCGGCCCCACAGCTCGCCCGCCTCGCCGGGCTCGGCGATCGTCCACGGCACCTTGTGCTCGCTGCGTGGGCGCCGGTCGTGCCACAGGCGCCCGTCGTCCCCGAGCTCGTCTTGCAGCGCCAGGTAGACGATCGTGTCCGACCCCTCGTCCGCATCACGCAGGATCGGACCCGTCACCTTGCGGAACCCGGGCAGGGAGACCTCGACCCCGGGCGTCAGCGCCCAGCCGGGGTGCGCGACGTGGAACGACACGCCCGTGTCGGCGAACCGGCGGGCCCACTCGCGGGTCAGCACCACCTGGGCCCGCTTCGCTCGGGCGTAGGCGACCGTGCCCTTGTACCCGCCGGGTGAGTCGATCCGGGCGGTGACGAGCTTCTCCGCGTACATCCCCCCCGAGGTCACGGTCACCACCCGGGCAGGCGCGTTGGCCGCGAGCTTCGGCAGCAGCAGGGAGGTGAGCAGGAACGGTGCCACGACGTGGACCTGGTAGGTGCGCTCCAGGCCGTCGCCGGTGAGCGCCTTCTCGGCGAACAGGGCGCCGGCGTTGTGGACGACGGCGTCGAGCGGCGCTTCCTCGGCCAGACGGCGCTCTGCGAAGGCCCGGACCTGTGCGAGGTCACCGAGGTCGAGCAGGTCGGTCTCGAGGTGCTCACCGAGTTCGCGGCCGAGATCGGCTTCGAGCCGACGTCGGGTGTCGCGGGCCTTCTCCTCGGAGCGTACGGAGACCAGCACGTGTGCACCCGCGGTGAGCAGCGTCCGCGCCGCCGCGTACCCGAGGCCGGAGTTGGCCCCCGTCACCAGCACGCGCTTCCCGGCCCCCGGCAGCTGCTCGACCGGCTCCCAGCCCTCCAGTCGCGATCGGACGGCGTACCCGATCCGGCTGAACGAGGGGACGACCGCGAGCTCCAGGGCGGCATCGACCGCACGCGTGAGCGGGGCAGGAAGGCGTGACATGGCGTCTCCGGGACGTGAGGTGGCGTGAGAGGTGCTGGTGGGCGGGGAGGGGCTCGAACCCCCGACCTCCTCGGTGTAAACGAGGCGCTCTGGCCAACTGAGCTACCCGCCCGGGGTTTCGTGGCCGATCCGCCCCGGAGACGGCCCGAGGGTAGCCGCGTGCTGCCTACGCTCGGGGAGCGGGCATCGAGGTTCGCGCACGAGGAGGGTCCGATGGTGGACACGGTCACTGGCTGGTTGCGGGTGGTGCACGAGCGGTACCCGCCAGCGCAGGCGGCCAGCTGGGACAACGTCGGCCTCCAGGTCGGTGATCCCCACTGGCCGGTGGAGCGGGTCCTGGTGACCCTGGACGTCACCGAGCCGGTGCTCGCGGAGGCCGGCGAGGTGGCACACACCCTGGTCCTCGCACACCACCCGCTGCTGTTCCGGCCCCTCGCCCGGCTCACGCCCGAGACCGCTGCAGGTCGGTTGGCGCTGCGGGCGGCCACGCAGCAGATCGCCGTGGCAGCCGCGCACACCAACCTGGACGTCACCGACGACGGGGCGGGGACCAACGACCCGCTGGTGGCGCTGCTGGGCTTGACCGATGTGCGTCCGGTCACCACCGAACTGCGCGAGGGGGGCCGACTCAAGCTCGTCACCTTCGTCCCGCCGGAGGCTGTGGAGAGGGTCCTGGACGCCGTCAGCGCTGCCGGGGCCGGCCGGATCGGTGACTACGAACGGTGCTCCTTCCGCGTCGAGGGCACCGGCACGTTCCGACCGCTGCCGGGCACCGACCCCTACTCCGGGTCCGGGGTCGGGCAGGATGCCGCCGAACGCGAGCTGCGTTTCGAGGTCGAGCTGCCCCGGTCCCGCGCCGGGGTGGTCGTCGCCGCCCTCCTCGACGCCCACCCCTACGACGAGGTGGCCTACGACCTGTTCCCGCTGCTGGAGGGCGCCACGACCGGGTTCGGTCGCGTCGGGCAGCTGCCGGCGCCGCTGCGGCTCGAGGACCTGGCCGCACGGATCCGCACGGGGCTGCCGGCGCCCCACCTCAGGTTCGCGGGTGACCCGGACCGCGAGGTGGTGCGGGTGGCGATCGTCGGGGGAGCGGGGGACTCGCTGCTGGAGGCGGCACGGGCGAGCGGCGCCGACGTCTACGTGACCGGGGATCTGCGCCACCACGTGACGCTCGACGCCGTCGGGCTCGGGCTCCAGCTGATCGATGCCGGCCACCATGCCACGGAGGTCGCAGCGATGCCGGCCTTCCAACGGCGGGTCGAAACCTCCGCTCGGGCGGTGGGACTGAGGGCGCCGGTGGTAGCCTAAATTCAGTTTCCCAACAGTTATTTCCCCCGGATGCAGGCTGTTTATGTGATTTAGGGCTCTTTCCGTTATCTTCCCTTTTAAAAGGAATAGTAATAAAATAATAATAAACAAAAGACTAATAATTACTGCAACAAATTTGAATATCCATTTCAGAATGCTTTTCAATATCTTTGCTATTGATGTACCCATTTGTCATTGTTTTTGCGAAAAACATGCACTAAAATACCTGTTTTCTGCTCTATTTTTCAGTATAATTTTATGACTACAAGTTAAAAATTTA
>JAWOCZ010000182.1:0-7789 GCA_046483565.1 Nitriliruptoraceae bacterium | reverse complement strand
CGTCCATCTCGTTGAACCCCAGCTCACCGTCCTGGCCGACCGGGCTCGTCTCGTCGCAACCTCGACCTTCTGTGGGCCATCGACCAATGAGGCCTTCTCGGCGCTCGCAAACCTCGAGACCCGGCTGAGGGTCACGAACACATCGCGCGGGACCTTCCACCCCAAGCTGTACGTCGCCCGATCACGACGCTCCGCTTGTGCCCTGATCGGCTCACCGAACCTGACCGGCGGCCTCGTGTCGAACGTCGAGGCGGCGATGCTCCTCGAGGGGGCACGTGATGATTCGGCCCTCCGTGACGCCTGGCGAACGGCGTCGGCCTACTGGTCGCACGAGGCGTCCGAGCTGTGGTCGCCCATGGCAGCGGAGACGTCGCAGGAGGAACTTGACCGGGAGCTGTTGGCCGCGATCCGTGACGAGGTAGCCCGCGACCCCGTCTTCCCGACCATCGCGACGGGGAAGCCGAACCGTGTGCGCGACGTGACACCGACGGGGATCTGGGTAGAGACTGAGGCGTCTGCGGCGAAGGCGCGGCCCGCGCAGCTCATCCCTGCGTGGATGTTCCAGCTCGCCGTCGATCACCTCGAGGCGCACGGCAGGCTCACGAACGCGTACCTGCTCTCCTCCGAGGGTCTGAACGTGAAGCGTTCCTCGGCCGTGTGCGCGATCCTCTCCCGCCTACCGGGAGTTGAGCTAGTCAGCCGCTCGCCGGTGGAGCTCGGTCGCCGGCAGCAGCGGTAAGCCGACGCAGACCAAGCGGGGGTACCCACTGGCACGACCGCCATCTCTCGGCGGGCTCCATCAGCCGGCCACGCGGCGTGCGGCCTGGAAGATGTCCTCCGGGAGGGATGTGCGGAGCTTCCAGGTGATCGCGATCGGGCGGTTCCCGTGTGCGGACTCGAGGTCGCCCTGGCCGATGAACAGGTACGGGTCGGCGCGCTCGAACCGCATGAACAGCAGCGGTCGTGAGGAGCGGTCGAGGTATCGCTTGCCAGCTCCGGTGTGCTGGGAGGCGTTGGACTGCGACTCCCAGTGGAACCGGTCGCGCGCGATGACGTAGTCCCGGTACATCGTGGTCGGCGTGTAGTGCTCCTCAGACTTGTTGAGCGTCACGAGCAGCAGGTCGGAGTTCGTGGCCTCGTCGTAGCGGACGCCGGTGATCCAGCCGCCGCCCTTCAGGCCGAAAGCCTCGGCGATCTCGTTGCGGGTGTACGTAGCGTGGACCTGCAGGGGCACCTCGGGCAGATCGCTGAGCACGGTAGGCAGATGTGGTGCTCGGTCCTCGAGCAGGGCGGCGAGCTCGCCGAGCTCGGAACGCAGCGCCGGGTGCTGCTGGAGACGTGAGACGGCTGCGGCGGGGGCCCCCAGCACCTCCTTCTCCCCAAGCAGCGCGGCGAGCAGCATCGTGGCGACTCGCTGTTGTCGGGCATCGAGCGCTTCGAGCGCCACCTCGTCGGCGGCCAGCTTGGCGAGCACCGACAACCGTTCCGGGTCATCGAGGTGGGTAAGAGCCCCAACCCGCTTGCCAACCCTGCCCTCGTCGGGGCCTGCCGGGAGCAGCGGGAGGCCGGCCTGGCGTTGCAGCGCCGTCCAGCCGCCGACCGACGGCTTGTACAGATCATCCAGTTCGACCCCAGCCTCATCGAGGAAGGTGGCAAGGTCAACGGTGCCGAGCTGGACCGTCAACTGCTGCAGCTCAGCGACCAGGCTGCGGGTAGTGATCCGAAGCTGGCGTCGCACGCTGTCGAGCACCACCTGCTCGACCTGTCGGTCAAGGGCGATGTGGCACCCGGCAGGCAGGTACGGGAACCGCTCTCCGATGTCACGTTCGAGCTGCCGTCGACTCCGGCCGGTCAAGGCCCGGAAGCGGAGGTCGAACCGGAACTCGCGGTGCTGGTTGCCGACGAAGTCCAACACGGTCAGGCAGGCCTTGTCGCGGGCCTTGCGCAGCCCACGGCCGAGCTGCTGGAGGAACACGGTGGCGGACTCGGTCGGCCGCAGGAACAGGACCGTGTCGATCTCTGGGACGTCCACGCCTTCGTTGAACAGGTCCACGGTGAACAGCACCTGGATCTCGCCGGCCTTCAGCCGCAACAGCGCGTTCTCACGCTCGGCGGCGCCGGTCTCACCGGTGATCGCGGCGGCGGCGATGCCGGCCTCCCGGAACCGACGGGCCATGTAGTCGGCGTGCTCGACCGAGACGCAGAACCCCAGTGCACGCATCTCGGTCGGATCGGCGACGAGGTCACGGACGGTGCGCAGGACCTTGGCGAGACGTGCATCATCCCCGGTGAAGACGTTGGACAGCTCGGTGGTGGCGTAACCACCACGCCGCCAAGTCACCTGCGACAGGTCGGTGTCATCGGCGATCCCGAAGTACTGGAACGGGCTCAGCAGCCGTTGATCCAGGGCATCCCACAGCCGCATCTCGAACGCGAACCGACCATCGAACCACCGCTTGATGTCCAGCCCATCGGTGCGCTCCGGCGTCGCGGTCATCCCCACCAGTACCCGCGGGTCGAGGTGGTCAAGGAGCCGTCGGTAAGTGGCGGCTTCGGCGTGGTGGAACTCGTCGACCACGACCACGTCGAACCGCTTCGGGTCGAGCTGCTCGACACCTGCGGCGGTCAGCGACTGGATAGAGGCGAACACGTTCCGCCACTCGGACGGTTGCTGCCCGCCGACGAGGAGTTCGCCGAAGGACCCGTCCTGCAAGACCTCGCGGAACGTGCGCAGGCTCTGCTCCAGCAGCTCTTTGCGGTGGGCGACGAACAGCAGCGACGGCCGACCGGTCAGCTCGTCAATTTGTTCGGGGAGCCGGCGGTAGTCCAGCGCCGCCACGACCGTCTTGCCCGTCCCCGTCGGCGCGACGACGAGGTTGCGCCACCGCTCGTGGCGGCGCCGCTCCACCTCAAGCGCCTCGAGGATCTCCTGCTGGTAGGGCCATGGCCGGACCTCAAGACCGGAGGTGATCGTCAGCCGGCCGTCGTAGCCGCCGGTGCGTTCAGCGGCGATGGCCGCATCGAACCGCCCGCCGTCGCTATCGCCGTAGGGCTCGAACTCCGGGTCGGCCCAGTAGGTCTCGAAGGTCGCGGCGATCTTCTCGATCACAGCCGGGGCGTGGGCCTCGGCCAGCCGAACGTTCCACTCCAGCCCGTCGAGCAGCGCAGCACGCGACAGGTTCGAGGACCCGATGAACGCGGTCGAGTAGCCGCTATCGCGGTGCAGCAGCCAGGCCTTGGCATGCAGCCGGGTCGAACGAGTGTCGTAGGAGACCTTCACTTCGGCGCCGAGCGAGCGGAGCTCCTCCAGTGCGCGCCGCTCGGTCGAGCCGAGGTAGGTGGTCGTGATCACCCGCAAGGGCACACCCCTCTCGGCCAGCCGACGCAAGGGCCCGAGCAGGATCCGGATGCCCGCGAAACGGATGAAGGCGACGAGCAGATCGACCCGATCAGCCGTTTCGAGCTCCCGGACCAGCGCCTCCCCAAGCCGCGGTTCGTCCCGGGCGTTGACCAGCAGATCCGAGTCGGTCAGCGGGATGAGCGGTAGCGGAGGCCCGGCTTCACCTGGCAGAAGGCGCGGCCCGATCCACGTCAGTATCGAGGCGGGATCGTCCAGCAGCAGCGACCGATCGGCCTCTGCGTCGACAGCGTCCAGGCGCTCGAGGACCTGCTGGACCACGGCGACCTGCTCGTCGAGGTCGCTCGTCCGGCGCAGGGTCGCCCGCAGCCGCTCCGCAACGTGCGCGGCCAGCCGCTCCGGAGCCTCCGCAGCCAGGAGCGCACGCTCCGCTGCTGTCGCATCCGACAACGCCTCCAGCTTCCGGCGCGTCGCCCGGTCGACGAGACGCTCGTACACCCCCGGGACAAGCTCGCGTTCCCCCACCCACACCCCCGTCTCCGCACCGCCGTCAAACCGACCCTAGGGATCGAGGACTCAGCGATCCAGCATCGCCTGGATTCGGTCCGACTCCCCTTCCTGTCACCGGGCTCGCATACGTTGCTCGACAGGAGTGCGGCGAGGAGGTTCCGCTTGGCCCGGCGTCCATGGCGCGACGGCTTCTTCGTCGCTGCCGACGGCAGCAAGCCCGCTGAGGAGTGGCTCCTCGATCTCCCTGCTAAGCCGGCAGCCGAGGTCATCGCCGTGGTCATGGCCGTGCGAGACGCTCCACCGCCAGCATTCGCCGGTGGCGGCAAGTGGGAAGCGATGCACGGGGAGATGGCCGGCATCTACGAGGTGCGGTGCCGCCAGGGAGGGCGACTCCACCGGTTGTTCTGTCTGCTTGACCGCAACCATCCCGACGGACCCGCCCTGGTCATGCTCGACGGCGACTCCAAGCCGAACCGAACCGCGATGCCCGAGTCCGTCTACCGCCGGGTCCGCGAGCACCGCGACGCGTATCACGTCAGCCGCAGCGTGGACTTCAGCTAGCGGTGAGCATCTGCTCGACGGACATCTGCTCGCGGATCTCGATCCGCAAGCCCAACGCCTCCGCGATCGACATCATCGTGGCGAACGTCGGGTTGGCAGACGAGGCGGTCAACAGCCGCCGCAGCGACGCCGCGTTCAGATCGGCGCGAGCGGCCAGCTCCTCGCGGGTCCAGCCGAGTTCGCTGAGCCGGTTTAGGACGACGTTCACGATGTCATCGAACGCGCGGATCTCGGTCAGCTCCGCCTCGATCGCAGCGGCGAACCCCGGCTCATGCCGGTCTCGTTCCTCGATCACCCGGTCGAGCGCGCTCATCCGACCCTCCAAAGTCTCTGTTGCACAGATGCTACAGCTGATCACTGGTCCGGGCAACGGCTGATCCCCACCGCCGACGGCGCGGGTGTCGTGCAGGCGCTACCTCACACAGGACCGCTGCGAGCGCCGTGACCATTCTGTGACCATCGCTCAATGCGCAAAAGCAGAAACCCCGCCGAAGCGGGGTTTCCGTAGTAGCGGGGGCAGGATTTGAACCTGCGACCTCCGGGTTATGAGCCCGGCGAGCTGACCGAACTGCTCCACCCCGCGCCGTTGATGGAAAGAACGTACCCAAAGCCTCACGCACCTGTCGAACCGAGGGGGTGTCCGGCCGTGCGTTGACCGGACACCTCCCCGTTCGCGCCGGAGCTAGCCCTCGTCACCGCCGTCGGTGCCGCCGTCGGCCCCGTCCCCGGCGCCCTCTTCCTCGATGTCGCCGAGCTCGTCGAGCAGCTCCGCGTCCGACTGCTCCTCATCCTCGGCGACCAACTCCTCGACCGACACCCCGGCGGACCGGGCGGCCCGTTCGATCAGGCGCTGCGCCTCGAGCACCGCGGCCTGGTAGGCGGACAGGTCGCCGTTGCGCAGCGCCTCGTCGGCACGGCCGAAGGCCGCCAGGGCTTCACGCAGCAGACGCTCGGAGACCTGCGCGTCGGTCTCCTCCTCCGCGTCCTCGTCCGGCTCGACGTCAGGATCACCGTCCAGGTCGATGTCGTCGATCGCCTCCTCTTCCGCGATCGCATCCGGCACCGGGACCCCGATGATCTGGCTCAGCGCGCCGGCCAGGGTCCGGTCGAAGGCGGTCCGCCCCCCCATGACCAGCGCCACGCGGGCGAGCTCGGGGATCTGGGCCTGTGGGTTCTCCAGGAACAGCGGCTGGACGTAGAGGATCGAGTCGGCGACCGGCAGGACCTGCAGGTTCCCCCGGATCACGTCGGAGCCCTCACGGGAGCGCAACGTGATGTAGGCGGAGATGTCGTCGTCCTGCTCGATGCGCGCCTGGGCCTGCGCGGGCCCCAGCACCTGCTGGTCCGACGGGAACCGGACCTGCAGGAGCTCGTTGAGGTTCTCACCGTCGGACCGGCCGGCCAGCCACGACACCATGTTCGGGCGGTTGCGGGCCAGGTACGGCTGGATCAGCACGAACTCCTCGGTCTCCTCACCGGGCAGCTTCATGAGCAGGTAGTACGGATCGAGCCGCTGCCCGCCGGCGGCGAGGTCGGCCGTCGCCGCCGGGCCACCGCCGCTGGCGGCGTTGGCTGCCGCCGCCGGGTCCGACGGCAGATCGAACTCATCGGCGCGGTTGAAGAAGGCCGTCGCACCGGGGATGTGGTACGAGGTGTAGATGTCGGACTGCAGCGAGAACAGGTCCTGCGGGTAGCGGAAGTTGTCCGCGACCCCACCCGCTTCGGAAGCTGGGACGATCAGGTCGGGGAACACGCTCTCCCAGGCGTCGAGGATCGGGTCGTCCTCCTCCACGCGGTACAGGGTCACGTCACCGTCGAAGGCGTCCACGGTGACCTTGACCGAGTTCCTGACGTAGTTGACGGGCAGGCTCCGACCGCCGACCGCCAGCAGCTCGAACTCGGAGTAGGGATAGCGGTCCGAGGTCGTGTAGGCGTCGATGACCCACTTGACCCGGCCCTCCTCCACGACGGGGTACGGGTTGGAGTCCAACTGCAGGAACGGTGCCACCTCGCGGACCCGCTCGGTGATCTGCCGGTTGTAGATGACCCGCGAGTCGTCGCGCAGCAGGTTGGTCAGGATCAGGTTGTAGTCGTTGAAGCGCAGCGCGAAGGCGAGCCGCCGTCCGATCGAGTTGATCAGGACCCCGGCCTCCCCGTCGTACTCGGTCAGCACCTGCTCCTGGGTCTCCGGCTCCTCGAAGTTGAGCTCGTCGGCCTCGGTGCGCACCAGGTTGTAGATCGGGTTGGGGAACTCACCGAAGTAGACCGACGACTCATCGCTGGGCACCACCGCATCCGTCCCGGCCACCGGGATGTTGGAGGCGATGAAGACCGGCTGCCCCTCCTCGTTGGCGGTGTTGACCTGGGAGGCCACGACCCCGAACCCGTGGGTGAAGGTGATGTGTCGGTTCTGCCAGTTGTCCGAGGTCTCGGGGAGCTCGGACAGCTCGCGGGTGGCAAGCATGACCTGGCGCAACTCCCCGTCGATCACGTACCGGTCGGTGGCCACGGAGTTGAACTCGTAGTAGGGCCTGAGGGACTGGAGCTGCTGGTAGGTGGTCTCCAGGACGTTCGGATCCCACAGGCGGACGTTCAGGAAGGTGATGTCGTTGTCGGACACATCGTCGAGGTCCAGGTCGTTCTGGATCTCGAAGGGCACGCGATCCACGTCGTCCAGCCCGTACGCCGTCCGCGTGGCATCGAGGTTGCGTTGGATGAAGTCCCGCTCCCTGGCGAGCTCCTGCGGGTCCACCTGCACCCGCTGGATCACCGCGGGGTAGGCGCCCTGCAGGATGATCGAAGCGACCACCAGCAGGCCGACCGCGGCGCCCGGCAACAGGAAGCCGGCTCGCCGGATCCACGCCAGCACGAGCCCGATGGCGATGACCGAGACCCCGATCAACAGGTACAGGGCCGGAAGCTCCGCGTTGACGTCGGTGTAGGAGGCGCCGGTGACCGTGCCCCGGTCCGAGTACAGGAGCTGGTAGCGGTCCAGCCAGTAACCCCAGGCGCGCACCGCCAGGATCAGCGCCAGCAGCACGGCGAGGTGGGCCTTGACCGACGGCAGGATCTTCTCGTTCTCCGCCTCCGGCCGGATCCCGCCGAGCAGGTAGTGCGCACCGGCGGTGAGCATGCCGGTCAGGATCAGCGAGGTGAACAGCCAGGCCTGCAACAGCGTCCAGAACGGCAGGGAGAACAGGTAGAAGCCGAGGTCGACCCCGAACTGCGGGTCCACCACGCCGACCGCCTCGCCGCCGCGGAACAGCAGCCACGTCTGCCAGCTCGCACTGACCACCAGCCCGGAGGTCGCGCCGAAGACCAGGGCGACGGCGGCGATCAACCACGGCAGGTAGGGGTCGG
>JAWOCZ010000071.1:0-21568 GCA_046483565.1 Nitriliruptoraceae bacterium | reverse complement strand
GTGGTGGACGCGGGCTCCAGCGACGCCACGGTCGCGGCGGTCCGGGCCCGCGACGACGGCACGCGCGTGCTGGTGCTGGCCAACACCGGGTTCGGACGGGGCGCCAACGCCGGGGTCCGCGCGACCCGGGCGGCCTCGGTCCTGGTGGTCAACGCCGACGTTCGGGTGCGGCCCGGTGCGTTGGCGCGACTCGCGGCCACGCTGTCCGCCGAGCCGACCGTGGCAGCCGTCGGCCCCCAGGTGCGCTACCCGGGTGGAGAGCTCCAGGCCTCGGCCCGCCGCGACCTCGACGCCGCCACGATCGTCGGTCACGCCCTGCTCGGGCGGTGGTGGCCCGAGAACCGGTGGACCCACCGCTACCACGCCCGCGACCTGCCGAGCGAGCTGCCGCGGGACGTGGCCTGGCTGTCGGGCTGTGCGTTGCTGGTGCGTCGCGAGGCCTTCGAGGCGGTCGGGGGCTTCGACCCGGGGTTCTTCCTCTACGTCGAGGACGTCGACCTCGGCTCGCGGCTGAGGGGGGCGGGCTGGCGGCTGCGCTACGAGCCGGCGGCGGTGGTCGAGCACCGGGTCGGTGCGTCCACCTCGAGGTCGAGGTGGCGGGCGCTGTGGCACCACGCGCACAGCCTCGACCGCCACCTCGCGGGCCGGTTGCACGGGGCCGCGCGGCTGCTGCGTCCCCTGCTACCTGTCGGGTTGTCGGTGTGGGTCGTGCTGACCGCGCTCGCCGAGCGGCGGCGCTGGCCGGGCAGTGTCACCGGCGAGCGGCTCGGACGGTGAGCGGCGAGCCTGGGCACGCTCAGTTCGTCGGCGTCGATGGCGTCCGCCACCGGACGATGTGCGTTGGCGCGACCACGGCCTCCGGGTCGCCCCCGCAGCTGTGCTACACACGTCATGGGTGCGCTGCAGCCACGACCAGGCACCCCCGTGCGCGACGGTCGTGGTGGAGGACACCGGGGGTGCAGAGGTGACCGCGCAACCTGGCGGTGTCGATGCGGTCCTGATGCCCAGCGGGCCGCGCCGTGCGGCCCTGGCGGTGTCGGGCAAGCTCGTCGAGCTCTGGCGGGCCCGGGAGCTGCTCGACCAGCTGGTACGCAAGGAACTGAAGGTCCGCTACCGCAACTCCGCGCTCGGGTTCCTGTGGTCCATGCTCACCCCGGTGCTGATGACCGCGGTCTTCAGCGTCGTCTTCACCCAGATCGTGCGCATCCCCGTGGACGACTTCCCGGCCTTCTTCATCGCCGGCTTCCTCGTGTGGCAGTTCCTCCAGAACTCCTGCCAGGGCGCGATCCACTCGATCGTCGGCAACGCCGAGCTGATCAAGAAGGTGTACTTCCCCCGCGAGGTCCTGCCGCTCTCGCACGTCTTCGCGCAGCTGACCCACCTGCTGCTCGCGCTGCTGGTGCTCAGTCCCTACCTGGTCGCCACGCGCGGGCTCGGGGTGCTCTTCCACGTGCCGACCACGCTGGTGGCGATCGCGCTCCTGACCGTGTTCACCTCCGGCGTCGCGATGTGGTTCGCGGGGGTCAACGTCACCTTCCGGGACCTGCAGGAGCTGTTCGTGGTGATCTTCCAGGTGTGGTTCTACGCGACACCGGTGATCTACCCGTTGGCCCTGGTCACCGCCCAGATGGGCGAGGGGTTCGCCTGGATCGCCCGGGTGATCGCCGTCAACCCCGCGACGATCTTCGTCGAACTCGCGCGGCTCGGGCTCTACGGCCCGGTCAGCGCCACCGGTGACGCCATCGCGCCGCTTGCGGACGGCCCACCCGCCTGGCCGAGCCTGGCTGCCGTCGCGCTGGCGGCCGGCTGGGCGCTGGTCGCCTTCGTCGCCGGCTACGTCGTGTTCCTGCGTCGCGCCCGCACCTTCGCCAAGGAGGTGTGAGCGTGTCCTCCGGCTCACAGCGCCGCCGCATCGGACAGCTCGCCGGTGCCGCCGTCGACCCCGAGAAGCCGGCCATCGTCATGGACCGGGTCACCGAGACCTTCCGGCTGTTCCACCAGCGCCCCAGCGGGCTGAAGGAGCGCCTCTACCGGCTGCGGCGGGCCTCCTACACCGATTTCAACGCCCTCGAGGACATCAGCTTCACGGTGGAGCACGGGGAGTCCGTGGCGGTGATCGGTCCCAACGGCTCGGGCAAGTCCACCCTGCTGAAGCTCCTGGCCCGGATCCTCCCCCCGGACGAGGGCACGGTCGTCACCAACGGCCGGGTGGCATCGCTGCTCGAGCTCGGTGCGGGGTTCCACGGCGACCTGACCGGGCGGGAGAACATCCGGCTCAACGGTGCCATCCTGGGTCTGTCCGGAGCGGAGATCGCCGAGCGGTTCGACGAGATCGTCGCCTTCGCCGGGGTCGAGCACCTGCTGGACACCGCCGTGCGCACCTACTCGTCCGGTCTGGAGGTGCGGCTCGGGTTCGCCGTGGCCGTGATGGTCGAGCCCGACATCCTGCTGGTGGACGAGGTGCTCGCCGTCGGCGATGCGGAGTTCCAGGCACGGTCGCTGGAGCGCATGCGTGCCTTCCGGGACGCCGGCAAGACCTTCGTCCTGGTCAGCCACGACCTCGATGCCGTCCGGGACATGTGCGACCGCGCGATCGTGCTCGATCAGGGGCACGTGGTCTTCGACGGTCCGGTCGCCGAGGGGGTCGAGCTGTACCGCCAGCGCGCCGCCAGCCGGAGCGCACCACGGGTGGACCGTCGCCGCGGTGCCAGCCAGGTCGCGATCGACGAGGTCGAGCTGGTGTGCGCCGACGGCGAGGTCGTCACCGAGGTGGCCCCCTCAGCGAACCTGACCGCCCGGATCCGGCTCAGAGCGCTCACGGCGGTGGACGTGTGCTCGGTGGGGCTCGTGATCTCCCGCGGTGACGGTGCCCACCTGTACGAGCTGCACACGACCTGGCAGGGCGTCGGCGTCGGCCCGCTCGAACCGGGGCAGGAGGCCACGGTCGAGATCCGGTTCACCGCCCACCTGCTGGCCGGCCACTACGCGCTCGCGTGCTCGGTCACCGACGCCTCCGGGCGGGAGACGTGGGCGGTGGTCGCCGACGCGGCCCGGTTCGGGGTGCGCCCGGCGCCCGGCGGTGCGGGACTGGTCGACCTGTCCGCCAGCGCGGTGGTCACCGAGGGGCCGGCCCGCCGCACCGGCGACGGCAAGGCGGGGCCGATCCCGCTGCCGCGTCTCCAACATCGCCAGGCCCGGGGCTGAGCGGCGTGCGGGTCGCCGCGATCGTCGTCAGCTGGAACAGCGCGGAGCACCTCGAGGCCCTGCTGGCCAGCCTGGAGTCCCAGGACCATCCGGACCTCGAGGTGGTCGTGGTCGACAACGCCTCGGCGGACGCCTCCGTCGAGGTGGTGCGTGCCGCACGGGCAGCGGCCAGCGCGCACCCGGTGCGTCTGCTCGTCGCGACCACCAACCGCGGGTTCTGCGGTGGGGTCAACGATGCGCTGGCCACGCTGGACGCCGGGGTCGACGCGGTGCTGTTCGTCAACCCCGACGTGGTCCTGGCGCCGGAGCTGGTGCGACGCTGCGTCGAGCGCCTCGAGCAGCTCCCGCGCTGTGGCAGCGTCCAGCCCCGGCTGCTGCGCCCGGTCCCCGGACCCGGCGGTGACGCCGTCATCGACACCACCGGGCATGAGCTGACGAGCGCCCGCCTCTACCGCAACCGCGGTGAGGGCGAGCTGGCGGCGCGCGTCGGGTTCCCCGCCGGCGAGGTGTTCGGGGCGTCGGGGGCCTGCGCGCTCCACCGCCGGGCGATGCTCGATCAGGTCCGTTGGCGCGACGGACAGGTGCTGACCGAGGACCTCATCGCCTACTTCGACGACATCGAGCTGGACTGGCGCGCCCGTCGGTTCGGGTGGACCGCCTGGTACGAGCCGGCGGCGGCCGGTACCCATCAGCGCGGTGGGTCGGGACCACGCCGGACCCCGCGGGTGGAGTCGCTGAACCTGGCCAACCGGTTGCTCGTGCTCGTGACGTGCGACCGACCCACGTGGCAGGAGTGGCCCTCGGTGCTGCTGACCACCGGGCTCAAGACGCTCGAGCTGACGCTGACCGTGCCGCAGGCGCTGCCCGGGGCCGTGCGCCAGCTCCGCGGCCTGGGCAGGGCGCTCGGGCGCCGGCGCGAACTCGACGCCAGGGCGCCGGTGCCGGCCCGTGCCGTCGCCGCGGCGTACGTGCAGCCCTTCCGGTGGGGGTCCTGGATCGCCGCCTGGTGGCGACGGCTCCGCGGCCGGGCCCCCGGGGCGGCGTCGCCAGCAGGGATGGCGGGCCGGACCCCGGGCTCCGTGCGCTAGGAGCCGTCCTCGCTGACGACCCCCTCACGGTCCTCGGCGTCGAGCTCCTCCATGCCCCCCTCCGGGGTCAGCCCCTCGATGGGAGCGTCCTCCTCGCTGGTGTCGGACACCTCGCGGTCCTCGTAGGCCAGCACACCCTCGGGGAAGGGCGCGATCTGACGCTCCGGCCCGATGCCGTGGGTCCCGAAGTGGTCCAGGGCGAAGGCGTGCGCCACCGTCTCGTCCCAGGTGTCGCAGTCCATCGCGACACCCCAGGCCCGCAGCGCCACCGCCTTGCCGGTCCCGATCCCCGGGTCGTCGAAGGGCGAGGTGATGACGCCGACCCCCGAGGCGTCCCGTCGGAAGCCGTTGGCGTTCAGCGTCGACGCCCAGGTCCCGATCTCACCGGCCGTGGCGTCGTCGATCCGCGCCGGGTCCCACCAGACGATGACGCTGCCGTGCTCCAGGTTGTGGGTCGACGACACCTCGTCGATCTGCCGGGTCGCCGCGGGCGTGATCGGGTGGACGCCGGCGGTGTGCGGCCCGGAGTGGGTCGGGCGGGTGTCGGTGTAGACCGCCGCGGCATCCACCTGGGCGCTGTTCTCGAAGTGCGACCGGTCCGGCAGCGGGGCGCGGTCGGCCAGCACCTCGCAGCCGGCGGCCTCACGGGCCGACTCGGCCTGGGCCGAGGTGAGCAGGATCGCGTCCTCGATCGTCTCCGGTCCGCCGGCGAAGGCCTGGAACAGCACCGCCGCCACGACCCCGACCACGGCGAAGGTCGCCAGGCCGTTGCGCCAGCCGCGGGATCCCTGGCGTTCGGCCGCCTCGGCCTCGGCGCGCCGGCGCTCCTCGCGCGCACGGGCGCGGCGTTCCTTGTTCGGGATCTTCTCACGTTCGGCCACGAGGATGCTCCGATGGAGGGTCGCCTCCAGCGTCGGCCACGCCGGTGGGCGACAGACCTACTGCGAGGGCGTGGGGAGGGTAGCGGCGGCACCGCCGCTGGCGCCGGATGGCCCCGTTCAGGCCTGCTCGAGCAGGCCGTCGATCGGCACCGGTCCCCGCACCGGCGGCGGGACCGCCGGCGCTCCGATCGCGAGCATGCCGAGCGGCTCCCAGTCGGCCGGCAACGCCAGCACCGAGCGGACCGTGTCGGAGCAGAAGGCGGTGGAGCTGATCCAGGCGGCACCGACACCGTGGGCGGCGAGGACGACCTGCAGGTTCTGCAGCGCCGCCCCACCCGAGAGCACGAACAGATCACGCTCGGCGCGCTGCCGACGTGCGTCGGGGTAGGCGTGGGCGTCCTCGAGCTGCACGCCGGGCAGCAGCAGGACCGGTGCCGACCTGAGGACGGCGTCGGAGCGTGCGAGCCGCCGCTCGATCACCTCCTCGCTGGTGCCGTCCCCCGCCAGGTCGGCCCGCCATCTGCTCGCCATCGCGTCCAGGAGGCGGTGCCGGGTGGTGTCGGTCAGCCGCAGGAACCGCCACGGCCGCGTCCCGTGGGGCGCGGGGGCCGTCGCTGCGGCTGTGACCGCAGCGGTCAGCACGTGGTCGGGCACGGCGACCGTGGGGTCGAAGCGACGCACGGTGCGTCGTCGGGCGACCGCGTGCTCGGCGGCGGTCGGTCCCCCGACGGCGAACAGGTCCTCCTCCCGCGGCCGCAGCAGGTCGGCGCCGGTGCCCTCGGGCGAGCCGGTGGTGTCGAGGCCGCGCAGCAGCACGAACGGGGTCCCGCTGTCCTTGCGGCGGACCAGATCGGCGGCGGCGGCGACCTCGTCGGCCAGGGCCGCCTCGGTCACCTCGAGTGCGCGCCCGTCCAGGTCGACCCCGCCCCGCTCGTCCCGCAGCGCCGGGAGACCGGCGACACCGAGGGCCACCTCGGTCTGCCCGCGGCGCCACGGGCGGCCGAAGGTGTCGGTCACCACGACCCCGATCCGCCGTCCGGTCGCGGCGAGCACCGCCGCGCGCACCGCGGCCGCCGAGGCATCCGGGTCCTGCGGGAGCAGCAGCGCTGCCCGATCGCCCACGTTGGAGGCATCGATGCCCCCGTTCGCGGCGACGTAGCCCTGGCTGGTCCGGGTGATGAGCACCCAGGGGGCCTCGGCGACCACCTCGGCGGCGTGGTGGCGGGCGAGGGTCCGTCGGGCCTGGCGTGGATCGCCGGGCGGTAGCGCGACCACCGCCCCCTCGGCCAGGCTCACGACCTTCGACGCGATGCACGCGACATCGCCGTCCCGCAGGGTGAGACCCCGGTCCGCGACCGCCTCGAGCAGCAGCGTGGCGAGGTCGTCACCGGGCTGGAACCGGTGGGCGGTGGGGACCGGGACCACCTCGACGCCGGTGGTCCTCATCGGCTGGCCCCGGTGCGCACCGACGCCGCCAGGTCCAGGCACGTGCGGGCCAGCGCGGCCGCCACCTCGACGTCGTCCATCATCGTGTCGGTCACCGAGCAGGCGAGGTCGAGCGCGCGCACCTCGTCGGCCGAGGTCGCGTCCGCGTGGTCGATGACCCAGCCGTCGAGCAGCGGGCGGTGGTGGCGTGCCACCCCCACCGCGGAGACCTCGGCGCCGACGGCCGGCAGGAGCTTGTGGGCCATGCCGCGGACCACCGCGCCGCCGACGATGGGGGAGACCCCGATCACCGGTGCGTCGGTCTCGAGCACCGCCTCCCTGAGCCCCGGCACCGCCAGGATCGTGTCGATCGACACGACCGGGTTCGAGGGGGCCACGAGCACCACCTCGGCCTCGCGGATCGCCGCCACCACCCCCGGTGCCGGTCGCGCCCCCTCCGCGCCGGCCAGTCGTACCTCGGTGACCTCGGGGCGGCCGCGCTCCCCGACCCAGTACTCCTGGAAGTGCAGGTCACGACCGTCGGCGGTGTGGATCCGGGTCTGGACCTCGTCGTCGGTGGCCGGGAGCAGACGCAGCGGCACATCGAAGGCGCGGGCCACCTCGGCGGTGACCTCCGAGAGCGAGGCGCCCTGGCCCAACCGCAGCGTGCGGTGCAGGTGGGTCGCCAGGTCGCGGTCGCCCAGGGTGAACCAGGGCTCGTGCCCGAAGCGCTCGAGCTCCCGCGCGACGACGTGGGTCTCCTCGGCCCGGCCCCACTGCTGCTGCGGGTGGACGACGCCACCGAGCCAGTAGGTGATGGAGTCGAGGTCGGGACAGACCCTGAGCCCCAGGTGGGTCAGGTCGTCGCCGACGTTGACCACGGCCGTGATCTGCTCGGCCGGGACGACGTGCTGCAGGCCGCGCAGGAAACGGGCGGCGCCGACGCCGCCTGCGAGCACCGTGTACACGCCACCTCCGTCGACGCCGGGGGCCGGTGAGGGTAGGAGGTGGTGAGGTCGGTATCGTGCGCCGCGTCGTCGTTGGAGCGAGGTGCTGGTGTCAGAGGTCGCGACCGAGGTACTCGACCGCCTCCGACCACGGGCCCTGCGACGAGCCGAACAGGGCCTGACCCTGGGCCGCGACGAGGCGGCCGCACTGCTGGCGGCGCGTGACGGTGACCTGGAACGGCTGCTGGACGTCGCCGGACGGGTCCGCGATGCCGCCCCCTGGTACGCCGAGGGCGCCTGGGGCCGCACCGCCGACGGTCGCCGCCGCGTGACCTACTCCCGCAAGGTGTTCGTGCCCCTGACCCACCTGTGCCGCGATGCCTGCGGCTACTGCACGTTCGCGTGGCCGCCGAAGCAGGACCTGCCGGCCTACCAGTCGCCGGAGCAGGTCCTCGAGGTGGCACGGGCCGGCCAGGCCGCCGGGTGCACCGAGGTGCTGTTCACCCTCGGCGACAAGCCCGAGGAGCGCTACCCCGCCGCCCGGGAGTGGCTCGACGCGCGCGGCTACGAGACCACCCTGCAGTACCTGCGGGCGGTGTCGATCCAGGTCATCGAGGAGACCGGGTTGCTGCCCCACCTCAACCCGGGGGTGATGAGCTGGTCGGAGATGGCCATGCTCAAGCAGGTCTCCGCCTCGATGGGGATCATGCTCGAGACCACCTCCGAGCGCCTGCTGGCCAAGGGGGAAGCGCACTTCCAGGCGCCCGACAAGGAGCCGGCCCGCCGTCTGCAGACGTTGGAGGACGCGGGCCGGCTATCGGTGCCCTTCACCTCGGGGTTGCTGATCGGGATCGGGGAGACGCTCGGCGAGCGCATCGACACCCTGTTCGCCCTGCGCGACGTGCATCGGCGCTACGGGCACCTCCAGGAGGTGATCGTCCAGAACTTCCGGGCCAAGCCGGACACGGCGATGCGCGAGCACCCCGAGCCGACGTTCGAGGACCTGCTGGCCACGATCGCCACGGCGCGCATCGTGCTCGGTCCGACCGTCCACCTGCAGGCCCCGCCCAACCTCTCGCCCGGGGTGTTCCCGCTGCTGCTGCGGGCCGGGATCGACGACTGGGGTGGGGTCTCGCCGCTCACGCCCGACCACGTGAACCCGGAAGCTCCCTGGCCCCACCTCGACGAGCTCGAGCGCCGCAGCGCGGACGAGGGGTTCGTGCTCACCCAGCGGTTACCCGTCTACCCCGATCAGGCGACGGTGCCCGATCCGTGGCTGGCCGGCCGTATGCGCGGCCCGGTGGCCGAGGTGATGGACGCACGCGGCCTGGCCCGCCACGGGGTGGTCCCGACCGGTCAGCCCTGGCAGGACCCCGAGGTCACCTCGGGTGCGGTGACCGAACGGATGGCCGCGGTCATCGATGGCGACGAGGCCGGCGGCTCGGCGGCGGACGGCCGAAACGCGCGCTCCGCCGCGGCCGAGGACCAGCTGCACCGGGCGGTCTTCGGCGACGTGCACGTGATCGCCGACGGGGTCCTGGCCGCCAACGCCCCCCGGACCGAGGGGCCGGCCCGCACCGCGATCCGGCGCGAGGTCGCTGCGGCGCTGGCCAAGGCCCAGGCCGGGACCGTGCTGGACGACGCGGAGGCGCTGCTGCTGTTCGAGACCTCCGGGGTCGAGCTCGACGCCCTGGCTGCGGCGGCTGACGAGGTGCGGGCCGATCGCGTGGGTGACACGGTCACCTACGTCATCAACCGCAACATCAACTTCACCAACGTCTGTTACACCGGTTGCCGGTTCTGTGCCTTCGCCCAGCGCCGCGACGACCCGGACGCCTACACGCTGTCGTTGTCGCAGCTCGCCGATCGGGCGGAGGAGGCCTGGCACCTCGGCGCCACCGAGGTCTGCATGCAGGGCGGGATCCACCCGGACCTGCCCGGCGACTACTACTTCGAGGTGCTCGACGCCGTGCTCGGGCGCGTGCCGGGGATGCACGTCCACGCGTTCTCGCCCATGGAGGTCGTCAACGGCGCGACGCGGCTCGGCATCTCCATCCGTGAGTGGCTCGAGGAGGCCCGGCACCGTGGGCTCGGGTCGATCCCGGGGACGGCCGCGGAGATCCTGGACGACGACATCCGGTGGGTGCTGACCAAGGGCAAGCTGCCGACCGCCCAGTGGATCGAGGTCATCACCACCGCCCACGAGGTCGGGCTGCCGTCCTCCTCCACGATGATGTACGGGCACGTGGACGAGCCCAGGCACTGGGTCGCCCACCTCAAGCTGCTGCGCGACCTGCAGGAGCGCTCCGGTGGCTTCACGGAGTTCGTGCCGCTGCCCTTCGTCCACCAGTTGGCCCCGATCTACCTCGCCGGTGTCGCCCGACCCGGGTCCACCTGGGAGGACGACCGTCGGGTGCATGCCGTGGCGCGCCTGCTGCTGCAGGGGGCGATCGACCACGTGCAGCTGTCCTGGGTCAAGGTCGGCCTCGAGCGCGGCGTCGACCTGCTGCGCGGCGGCTGCGACGATCTCGGGGGCACCCTGATGGAGGAGACGATCTCGCGCATGGCCGGCAGCGAGCACGGTGTGCGCAAGAGCGTCGAGGAACTCGAGGCAGCGGCCCGTGCGGCCGGGCGTCCGGTCCACCAGCGCACGACGCTGTACGGCGAGGTGGCGCGCACCCACTGACCGGGGGGCAGCGCGCCCCCTGGACGTTCGGTCGTGTCCGTGCGTTCCCTGCACGGCGCAGCTGTCCAGGTTCGTGGTCACTGCTGTCGAGGTTCGGGGTCGTGGTGGCGCCCCACCGCCGCGTCCGGTGCCGGGGCGGGTCGTCCCGCAGATGGTCCCCGATACGCCGTTCCCGGCCGTTCATGGGCGTTCCCGGCCCGTGTCGGCTGTGTTCCCGACCGCCCGCTCCGGGAACGGAGCTGGTGTCGCGGGCAGCCGTGGTCGTCCACACTGCGCCTCGGTTCCCCGAGAACTCGACAAGAACCTATACAGCCAGCTTGACAGAACCTATACAGCAGGTCACTCTCCCCTCCAACGACAACGCAACGAGCGGAGCGAACGTGACAGCTGCAGCGATCTCCATGGCGCCGACGACCGCCCCGGTGCGGACCTACGGCGATGCGGCCAGCGAGGAGCTGCTCGTCGCCGTCGCCGGCGGCGACCAGGCGGCGTTCGCCAGCCTGTACGACCGGGTGTCATCGCAGGTGCTCGGCGTGGCCCTGCGGGTGCTGCGGGACCGCTCGTTGGCCGAGGAGGTCACCCAGGAGGTCATGGTCGAGGTCTGGCGCAAGGCCGACCGGTTCGACCCGAACCGCGGGACGGCGTCGGGCTGGATCACGACCCTGGCGCACCGCCGCGCGGTCGACCGTGTCCGCAGCGAGCAGGCCAGCCGGGACCGTGACGACCGGGTGTCCCGCCGTGACGAGCCCCGCGCCTTCGACGCCGTCGCCGATGAGGTGGAGGTCAGCCTCGACCACTGGCAGGTGCGCAAGGCGTTGGCGACCCTGACCGAGCGACAGCGCGAGGCGATCGAGCTCGCCTACTTCGGCGGGCACACCTACCGCGACGTCGCCCGGGTGCTCGAGATCCCGGAGGGCACCGCCAAGTCGCGGCTGAGGGACGGCCTCCTGCGGCTGCGCGAGGCGCTCGAAGACCTCGTCTGACGACGACCTCCCGAACTTCGACCACAGGACGGCCCGTGCCTCGGCACGGGCCGTCCGCGTGTCGTGGGCGGCCAGGCCGGGGTGCTGCCAGCCACCAGGGGTCGTTGCCGAGAGGGTGCGTGGCCACCACCGGTAGTGGGTCGGTCTTGACGACGGCGGCCCACTCGTGCAGTATGCCACCCGTGTAGTTCCACGTCTGTCAGGAGCGGTAGGTGGGGGTCATCACCGAACTGAGCACGAAGCTCGCCTTCGACGCGGATGATCGTGCCTGGATGCTGGAGGCCAAGTGCCTCGATGCGGACCCCGAGGCCTTCTTCCCGGAGAAGGGCGGCTCCACGCGCGAGGCCAAGCGCATCTGCGAGACCTGTCCGGTCCGCAGCGACTGCCTCGACCACGCTCTCGCCAACGATGAGCGCTTCGGCATCTGGGGTGGCCTCTCCGAGCGTGAGCGGCGCCGCGCCAAGCGTCTGACGGCCTGACCGGAGGCCAGGTCCCAGGGCGCTCGGACGGGCGCTCGGACGGACGCTCGGACGCACGCTCGGACGTACGATCGAGGGCCGGCCGGCGGGCTGGGACCGGCTGGTAGCCTCCCTCGACGCACGCGGGCCCCGACCGACCCGCCGCAGCCCCCGCTCCCGCGGTGCGAGCCCGGGACCGCTCCACCTGGCGGAGACGAGCCCTCCCGGCCCCTGTGTGGCGCCGAGGGGAGCGGGCGTCACCCGATGCTGCGTCCCGTGCGGGAGGACCTCGACACCGTGTCGGCACCCACCACCGCTGCACCACCCGCCGTCCTGGCGGTGCTCGTCGCCCACGAGGGCGTGAGGTGGTTGCCGCGTACCCTCGACGCGCTGCTGGCGCAGTCCCACGTCCCGATCGAGATCGTGGCGGTGGACAACGCCAGCACCGACGGCTCCCGCGAACTGCTGCTCGAGCGTCTCGGCGAGGACCGGGTGCTGATCGCCGACCGTGACCTGGGGTTCGGGGGCGCGGTGTCGATGGCGCTGGATGCCCGTGCGGCCGACGATGCGCCCTACGTGCTCCTGCTCCACGACGACCTGGAACTGGCGGGCGATGCCGTCGCCGAGCTGGTGGCCACGCTGGAGGCCGATCCACGGCTGGCGATCGTCGGACCGAAGCTGAAGGGATGGGGCGCCACCGACGAGCTCCAGGCGGTGGGCTCGACCATCGACATCACGGGACGCGTCGATGCCGGTGTGGACGTCGGCGAGCTCGACCAGGGCCAGCGGGACCAGGAGCGACGCACGCTCTACGTCTCGACCGCCGGGATGATGATCCGGCGCGAGACGATGGAGCAGCTCGGACGTCTCGATCGTCGCTTCCACGTCTTCCGGGACGATCTCGACCTGTGTTGGCGCGCATGGATCGCCGGTCACGACGTCGAGGTGGTGCCGAGCGCCGTCGCCAACCACGCCGCCAGCGCGGCCAACTACCTGCGCCTGGGACAGACCCGCTTCATCGGGCCCCGTTACTTCGACGAGCGCAACACCCTGGCCAGCCTGATCAAGAACTACAGCTCGTTCAAGCTCCTGCTGGTCGTGCCGCTCTACCTGCTGGTGGGGGTCGCCAAGGTCATCGGCTTCCTGCTGACGCGACGGTTCTCCGACGCCTGGCAGACGGTGCGGGCCTGGGTCTGGAACCTCACCCACCTGCGCGAGAGCTGGCGCTACCGGCAGCGGGTGCAGCAGCAGCGGGTGCGGTCCGATGCCGAGCTCTCGGAGCTGTTCGGGCGGCTCGGCACGCGGCTGCGGGCCTACGCGGAGGCGATGGCGTCGTGGATCTCCGGTGGCGACGCCGACCCGGTCCCCGAACGAGCCCACGACGACGCGCCGCCGCCCGAACCGGAGACCGTGACCCGCAGGGTCTTCGCCCTCGCACGGCGTCGTCCCGTGCTGTTCGCCGGGGTGGGCCTGACCATCCTGGCGGCGGTCGGGAGCTGGCCGCTGCTCCTGCCCGGACAGCTGCGGGGTGGCCAGCTCGCCCCGTGGCCCGCCTCACCGATGGCGTTCCTGTCGGACCACCTCGCCGGCTGGCACGAGGCGGCGGCCTTCGGGACCGCTGCGGCACCGTCGCCGGCCCAGGCCCTGCTCGGCGGCTTCCACCTGGTCCTCGGCGGGAACACCTATCTGGCATCGCGCGGCGTCCTGCTCCTGCCCCTGGTGGTGGGGTGGCTCCTCGCGCTCCGCGCGGCCCAGACCTACAGCGACCGGCGGCCGCCGAGGGTGGTCGCCGCCACGGCCTACGTGCTCTCCCCGCCGGCACTGGCTGCGCTGGTCACCGGGCGGCTCGACGCGTTGGTCGTCCTGGCGGTGCTGCCCGGCCTGTTCGCCGGCTACGTCACGCTCACCCGCCGCACGACGCCTCCGGCGAGGGCCTGGCGAGCGGTCGCCGCGGTCGTGCTGTTCGGTGCCGTGGCGGGGGCGTTCGAACCGGCGGTGCCCCTCGTGCTGTTGGCGGTCGGGGCGCTGGTCGCCGTGGCCTCGATCCTGCGGGCCAGGGAGCTCGTCTGGCGCCTGTCGCTGGCCGGGCGGCTCGCCATCGCCTCGGTGGGCCCGCTGCTGCTGCTCTTCCCCTGGTCGCTCGAGCTGTTCGCCGCTGACGGCCCGCTGCTGGCCCGTCCCGCCGCCACCCCCGAGGTCGCGGGTGACGAGCTGTGGGCGTGGCTGCTCCTGAGCCCGTCGCTGGCCGGTTTCCCCGGGCTGGTCGCCGGTGTCGGGTTCCTCCTCGCCGGGCTGCTCGGTCTGGCACTCGGGTGGCGTCGCAGCGCCGGGCTGGTGTCGCTGCTGTGGGCCGCAGCGCTCCTCGGTGCCACGGCGGCGTGGTGGGTGGACCGGACCGGTGTCGGCATGTGGGCAGGGACCCCGTTGCTGGTGACGGCGGCCGCGTTCGCCGGCACCTTCGCGCTGGCCTTCGCCACCGGTGCGAGACAGCTGGCGCGGCATGCCTTCGGCTGGCGGCAGATCGCGGCCGGGGTCACCGCCCTGGCCGTGACGGTCAGCATCGCCAGCGTCGCGTGGACCTGGGTCCGGGAGCCCTTCGACGCGTTCGTGGTCGACGAGCCCACCCTGCCGTCCTTCGTGATCGCCGAGGCCGAGAGCGAGGGGCCCTTCAGGGTCGTGGTGCTGGCGGCGACGGAGGGCGAGGTCGCCTGGGAGGTCGTAGACGGCCGGGGCGTCAGCATGGCGGCCTACGGCCTGCGGCAGCCGACCGCGATCCAAGACGACGTACGCGCGGCGATCGCGGATCTGTTGGAACGCCGGGATCCCGGTGCGGCGGACCGTCTCGGTCGTCTGGGCATCCGGTACCTGATCGTGCCCGAGGGGGCCGGCGCGCCGGAGCTGAGCGCAGCGCTGCTGCGGCAGACCAGCCTGGAGCCCCGGCCGGTCGCCACGGGCGAGCTCCACGCGGTGACGGGATGGCTGCCCGTGGCCGCGGTGCTGTCCGCCGCCGAGGTGGCGGTCCTGGACGAGCGGGGCGCCCCGCCCGCTGACGCGCAGCCGGGCCAGCTCGAACCGCTCGGGGGCGGCCGTTACGTCGGCGAGGTCACCACGCCCGGGGCGGTGCTCCTGGCCGAGGCGACCGACGACCGATGGCGGTTGGAGGTCGATGGGAGCGTGTTCGCCCCCAGTGGCGGGACCGCCGTGCGCTTCGACGAGGTACCGGAGGGCACGGCCGAGATCACGTTCACCGACACCACCCGCACCTGGGCGGTGGCCGCCCAGGTGCTGCTGTTGCTGCTCGTGATCTCCCTGGCGCTGCGACCGCCCGGGATCGCCCGACGCCAGCAGGCTCGTGCGACCGTGGAGGGGGAAGGCGCATGAACGTCCGACGTGTCGTGCTGCCCGCTGTCCTGGTGGTCGCGGTCGTGGTCTACGTGCTCTCGATCGATGCGATGGTCGGGCCGGTAGAGCCCGAGGCGATCTCCGTCGACCCCTCCGTGGTCGTGGAGCCGCTTTCGGGCACGGTGCTGTGCACGGTCGGTGTCGGCGGTCTGGGTGCGCCATCGATCGCCGCACCCGATCTGGAACCACCCGCTGCCGACGCGCAGGACGAGGGCGAGGAAGCTCCCGACGAGCCCGACGAGGCCGATGAGGCCGCGGACGGCGAGGAGGATGCCGCGGACGGCGAGGAAGCCCCCGACGCGCCCGATGAGGCCGGGGACGGCGAGGAGGACGCCGCGGACGGCGAGGACGGCGAGGAGGACGCCGAGGACGGCGAGGAGGACGCCGACGACGGCGACACCGGGGAGCAGGAGGTGCCGGTCGCCACGATCATCGCGGCGCTGCCGGGTCGCCCCGGCGGCGGCACCCCGGCGCTGCTCGAGCGCACCGACCTCCTCGAGGAGGACTTCACGACCACCTCGTTGCCCTCGGTCTTCCCCGGTGGGGACGTGCGCTTCGACGCCCTCGGGGCGGACGGGCCGGCCGCCACCTCGGTGCGGTGGCGGAACGCGGCGGTCGCCGTGACCCGTGAGTGGCGGGTGGAGGACGTCCCGGCGCTCCCGTCGGGGACCGTCGCCGGTGGGTGCGCCGACTCCGGCGCCGGGACGCACCTCGTACCCGGGCTGTCCACCACCGGCGGGGACGAGGCGCGGCTGCGGCTCGCCAACCCGCACCGGTCACCGGCGAGTGTCGCCGTCCGGTTCGCCACCCCGGGCGATCCCGAGGCGCCGCTGGTCCTGCAGAACCTGTCGGTCCCACCCGGCGCCGTCCGGGAGGTGGTGGTCAACGACGTCCTGCCGGAGCGTGACGACCTGGCGGCCGTGGTCGAGGTCACCTCGGGCCGCATCGCGGTCGAAGGCATGCAGCTCTCCCGTGCCGCGATCGGCGGTGTCGACGGCATGTCCCTGCTCGCGGCGACCTCCAGCCCGGCCGAGGACTGGACCGTGACGTGGTTGGCCGACGACGACACCACCTCCGGCTGGTTGTGGGTCCTCAACACCGGCGATCGCACAGCAGCGGTCCAGCTCAGTCTCCACACGGCTGACGGCGGCGAGGTCCCCTTCGGGCTCTCGGAGGTCAGCGTCCCCGCGGGTGAGCTGCGCCGTGTGGACATGACCGGCACCTTCCCCGACGAGGTCGACGAGGTCGCGGTGACCGCCCGCTCCAACGGCGTACCCATCGTGGTCTCGGGGGCGGTCCAACGGGTCGACGAGGACAGCGAGCGCACGGGGGTCACCGTGCAGCTCGGTGCGCGCAGCGATCCCCGCTGGGTGGTCTCCGGGGTCGGTGCGCAGGGGCGGGACGAGCAGCTCCGGATCGTCAACCCGGAGGGCGAGCCCGCTGTGCTGGAGGTCGCCTTCCTCGACGGTGTCCGGGTCCGTACCCCCGACGAGCTGCGTGAGGTGGAGGTCCCACCCGGCAGCACGACCACCATCGATCTGGCGTCCTACGTGTCCGTCTCCGCTCCCTGGACCGCCTTCGTCACCGCGCGTGAGGGCGCCGTGGTGGTGGGGCTCCTCGGCGTCGACACCGGTGACGGTCCCCTGCACCTGGTCTCGGCCTCCGGGGTCGCATCGTCGAGCTGGCTGACGACCGGCAGCGGTCTGCTCCCGGTGCAGCGTCCCGGGCTGGTCACCCAGCTCGGAACCTCCGGTCCACGCGCTCCGGACGGCGTGCCCGGGGGGCTGATCGGCTCCGAGCCCGAGGACGGAACGGGCGAGGACCCCGACGCCGACCCGCCGGAGCCCGCGCCGACCGCGCCGACCGCGCCGTAGCTCGCGGCGACTGCGATCGGCCGGCGCTCCTAGCCCCAGCCGAGCTCTCCGATGTCGTCGTCGTCGATGCCGAGGTGGTGCGCCACCTCGTGGATCACGACCTCGCGTACGAGCTCCACGAGCTCGGGTTTGCTCCGGGCGCGAGCCTCCAGCGGCCGCCGGTACAGGATGAGCCGATCGGGCGGCTGCTTGCGCTCGCTTCGTCGCGGGGCAGCCCGTCCGGTCGCGTCGTAGCGTCCGAGGACGACCTCGTCACCCGCACCGAAGGGGTCGGGTGGCGGCACGTCCGCGATGCGGATCTCGACCTGCTGCAGGTGCTCGAGCAGCGGCCCCGGGACCATGCGCAGGGCTTCGCCGACCAGCCGGTCGAAGCGCACCATGCCCGCGGCGCGGTACCCGTCGCTCGGGCGGCGGTGCGGATCCGCGGTCCGCAGCCGGTGGCGCGCATGACGATCGTCCATACCCGGCAGGGTACGGGTCGGGTGCTGCGCCCCACCCGGGTCGGGTCCCTCCGCCTGAATCACAACACTTGGTTGGGTGCCGCTCGGTTACCCAAGAACCCCCGTGTCGGCTACCGGTCGACATGTGGCGCCGGCCGCACCGGCCGGACACCACCCCGCGCTCGAGGGTGGCGGGTGGCCGGTGGTTGGCGAACCACACGCTTGTCGTTTAGCGTGTGCGACGTGGACGATGGTTCAGCAGCGCACGCGTTCCGCCCCGCCGACGGCGTGGGCGGCGGTGGTGCGCGGCGGCAGCGTCAGCGCGGCCACGGCGGTGGCGAGGGCACCGTCGTCCGACTGCCCCAGCCCGATCGACGCGCCTGTGCCCGACCCGCCTGTCCGGCGCCTGCGGTGGCGACCCTGAGCTTCAGCTACGCCGAACGCCGCGTGGACCTCTCGGTGCTCCTCGACCAGCCGGAGCCACAGACCTACGACCTGTGCACCGCTCACGCGGCACGCTCCCGGCCACCCCACGGGTGGCAGTTGCGTGATCGCCGTCCGGAGGACACCCGTCTGCCGGATGCGCGTCCGTCGGTGCCGGCCGATCTCGGCGGTGATCGCACCGTGGCGGTGCTCGCCGCTGCGCTGCGTGCGGTGCCGGGCGCCGTCTCCGAGGACGCCGCCCCGGCACCCACCGCCGAGATCGTGCCCGATCTCCCTGCCCTCCGGGCCGACGCCCTCCAGGCCGACGTTCTCCGGGCCGACGTTCTCCGGGCCGACGCCCCGCCGGCCGATGCCAGGCAGCCACGCCCGGTGCCGGCCGCACGGGCACGTGCCGGGCAGCGAGTCCCGCGGCCGTCGTCAGGCTGAGGCTCGGCGTGGTGCCGATGCGACTGGCCGGCGCCACGGTGGTCGGTGTCGCGGCCCCGTCGGCACGCGACCGGCGGCGGGGGCACCTCCACCCTGGAGTGTGCCATCTGTGGTTTCTTACGCGTCGACGGGTTACCCAAGCAGCCAGGCGACGGTGTCGGAGGCGTGATGTCCCTGTCACGAGCACTCACCCAGCAGGTCAGGCGCCTCGACGAGTACGAGCTGCGCCGGCTGCTGATCCTCGTGCGTGGGCTGCTCGTCCACGTCGACGGGCCACCCGAGGGGGAGCCCGGCCTGCCGCCGACGTTGACCTACCGCCAGGAGCACGTGCGCTGCGGCAAGGACGGGTGTGCCACCTGCCCGCACGGCCCCTACTGGTACGCCTACTGGAAGGAGGAGGGCCGCACCCGCAAGCGCTACATCGGCCGCACCCTGGCTGGTGAACCCCTCGAGCGCGTCGAGCCGGATCGGGCGCCCGATCGTCCGGGCACGGACCTGCCGTCGGCCTCAGCCGCCCGGGACCACACCCCGCGCGCCCAGGGCCCCGAGGCAACGTGAGGGTGTTGCGCGGCGGCGCGGGTCGGCCCCGGGCCGCTACGACGGTGTCATCGCGGGGCTCGGCCGCGTAGGCTCCCACCACCGTCGCTGGACAGGAGCACCGTGGTGGCACTCGACGAGCGTCTGCTCGCCATCCTGGTCTGTCCCGCCTGCCGTGGCGCGGTCGAGCACAAGGAGCGCCGGCACCTGATCGTGTGCACGGAGTGCGGGTTGCGCTACCCCGTGCGTGACGGCATCCCGGTCATGCTCGTCGAGGAGGCGGCGCCACCGCGCTGAGGCGCTGCTGGCCGCCGGTCAGGGCTGGCACCTGTTCGCCGTGTCCGCTCGTCCACAGCGGCGGGGCGGCCCGTCGTCCGGGCCGTGGTGCGCCCTGCGATGCTGCGGCGATGGAGACCCGGCCCGCCCCGTCGCCCCTGATGGCACCGCACCGCAGCCTGCTCGCGCTGCTCGCGCCGCCACGCTGCCTGGCCTGCCGCCGGCGCGGACGGATCCCGTGGTGTGTGACCTGCGCCACCTCGGTGCGCCCCCAGCCGCCGGGCTGTCCACGGTGTGCCGCCCCCCGGGGTGGCATGCATGCCTGCTGGCCGGGCGACGCGCCGATCGACGGCACCGTCGCCGCCTTCGACTACCGCGGGGAGGTCGCCGTCGGTATCGCCACCGCCAAGCTCGCCGGGGCACACGCGGGCTGGGCCGGGTTGAGCGCTCCGCTGGTGGCCCGGCTGGCGGGTGCGCCACCGCCGGTCGATGTGGTGACCTGGGTGACGACGCCGGCACGGCGGGTGCGTCAGCGCGGGATCGATCACGCCGCCGTGATCGCCGGCTCCGTCGCGCGCGGCCTCGGGCTGCCGGCGCTGGCGCTCCTGACGGCCGTCGACCGGGGCAGGGCCGGTGACCACTACGTCGCACGCCACCCGCTGCCGGGGACCGACGTCCTGCTCGTGGACGACATCGTCACCACCGGCGCGACGGCCTGGCGCGCGGCCACCGAGTTGCGTCGCGCGGGGGCGGGAGCGGTCCACCTCGCCGTCCTCGCCCGGGCCGGCACGCACGCCCTCGGCGGTACCCCGCACGCCCTCGGCGCTGCCACGGGAACGGACGCGGCCGTCGGTCGCGCGCGTTCGCGCCGTGTGGGCGCGCAGTAGCTCCCGGATCCCTGGCGTATCGAGCCACTCAGGGGCTACGGTGACGGGTCCGGCCGGGGAAGCGGACCCGTGATCCGGAGATCCGGTCGGGCCGTGGCGCACCATCGTCACGGCGAGCACGACGCCACGCGCGCGTGCAGCCACCCTCCTGGGAGACCGTCCGCGTGCTGGCGCAGCGTCGCGCCGCCGGTGCGGCGAGCGGACAGGGCCGCGGCGACGCGGCCGTGGGACAGGAGGATCGATGCGGATCACCGTGAAGGGAACGAACCTCGACGTCACGCCCCGGATCCGGGACGAGGCGATCGCGAAGCTCTCCCGAGTGAGCCGGATGTTCGATCGGTTCATCGACATGGAGGTGGTGTTCTCGGAGGAGACCAACCCGCGCATCGAGGAGCGCGTGCGGTGTGAGGCCACGCTGCATGCCAAGGGCCAGTACCTGCGCGCGAGCGCGACGGGCCCCGATCCGGTCACGGCGATCGCCCGCACCGAGGCCAAGCTCGCACGTCAGGTCCGCAAGCTGAAGACCAAGCTCGTCTCCAAGCCGAGGTTGGAGGCGGCCCAGGCGGCGCCTGCCACGGCCAACGCTCCCATCGACGGGCTAACCGGCTAGCAGCGCACCCGTCGGCGGACACCCGGCAGCGGCCTGCGGGCACGCGGTCGGGTGTTCGCTTGCCGTGCCCCGTACCATCGCTCGACACCTGCCCGCGCCCCGGCCACCCCGCGCGCCTGCGTGGCCATCGCAGCGGGATCCAGCGAGAACGAGGGACTGCCACCGTGTCAGCTGTGCTCGACAAGCTCCTCCGTGCCGGAGAGGGCAAGAAAGCCAAGCAACTCCAGAAGGTCGTGGACGCGGTCAACACGCGTAGCGACGACATCGCCGAGCTCTCCGACGAGGAGCTGCGCGAGCGCACCGATGTCTTCAAGGCGCGGCTGGCCGACGGGGCGACGCTCGACGAGCTGCAGGTCGAGGCGTTCGCCGTGGCGCGGGAGGCCGCCTGGCGGGTGCTGCGCGAGCGGCCCTACGACGTCCAGGTGTTCGGTGGCGCTGCCCTGCACGGCGGCAACATCGCCGAGATGAAGACCGGTGAGGGCAAGACCCTGACCTCGACCATGCCGGTCTACCTCAACGCGCTCCCCGGCCGCGGGGTCCACATCGTCACGGTGAACGAGTACCTCGCCAAGCGCGACGCGGTCTGGATGGGCCAGGTGCACGAGTTCCTGGGCTTGAGCGTCGGTGTCGTCTACTCGGGGCAGACCAAGGCGGAGAAGCGCGCGGCGTACGCCTGCGACATCACCTACGGGACCAACAACGAGTTCGGGTTCGACTACCTGCGCGACAACATGGCGCTGGAGAAGGCCAAGCAGGTCCAGCGCGGCCACAACTTCGCCCTGGTGGACCAGGTGGACTCCATCCTGGTCGACGAGGCCCGCACGCCGCTGATCATCTCCGGGCCGGTCGAGCAGTCGGCGAACCTCTACCAGGTCTTCTCCCGCCGGGTCGCCCCGAACCTCACCAAGGGTGAGGAGGGCGACCAGCCCGGCGAGCCGTCCGGTGACTACGTGATCGACGAGGCCAAGCGCACCGTCGCCGTCACCGAGGAGGGGGTCGC
>JAWOCZ010000301.1:0-2527 GCA_046483565.1 Nitriliruptoraceae bacterium | reverse complement strand
GGAGCCAGCATGACCACCAACCTGCTCGAGACCGCCGCCGCGTGGTCGGTCTCGAACCAGTTCTCGTCCTTCACTGCGCCCGCGCAGGCTGCCGCCAGGCGGGCGGTACTCGACACCTGGGGTGTGATCCTGGCAGGCAGGCGCCATCCGGTTCCTGTCCTCGCTGCGCGGGGGACCCCAGGACGTGCCGGACCGGCCGTGGAACTGGTCGGTGGAACACGGGTCGATGCAGCATCCGCGGCCTTCGTCAACGCCGTGGCGGCGCACGTGCTGGACTACGACGACAGTGCCGTGGGCGAGCTCATCGGCCACCCGAGCGCGGTCGTGCTGCCGGCGGTGTGGGCGGTGGCCAGTGACGTCGGGGCCACCGGGGACGACCTGCTGACGGGCTACATGACGGGCGTGGAGTGCATGATGCGCCTGGCAGCGGCGTTCGGTGGCGGCGGGGGTGCCTACGGGCGAGGCTTCCACAGCACCACCATCCTGGGCACGGTCGGCGCCGCCGCCGGCGCCGCCCGGGTCGCTGGGCTCGACCTCGAGACGACTCGAGCGGCGATCGGCCTGGCGGGGTCGTGGGCGAGCGGGATGCAGGCGACCTTCGGCTCGCCTGGGAAAGCGCTGCAGGTGGGGCGTGCGGCGGAGGCTGCCGTGCGTGCGGTGGAGCTGGCCCGGGTGGGCCTGGACGCGGGCCCGGACGTCCTCGACTCCCAGCTCGGCTACCCGAGGGTCTTCTTCGGCGCGTCGGACGACGACGATGCTGCCGCGCGCGCGGATCGGTTCCTCTCCCTCGGTGGGTCGAGCGCGATCGGCGACGGGGAGGCCTCGAACGTCCTGGCCGAGCCCGGGCTGAGGCTCAAGCCCTACGCCTCGTGCCGTGGGAGCCATCGCAGCATCGAGGCGGCGATCGAACTGCGACGCTCACTGGACCTCGAACCCGACGAGATCCTGCGCGTGGAGATCGACCCCACCCCCGAAGCGCGGCAGATCCTGCGCTACTCCTCGCCCGAGACCGAATTGGAAGCCAAGTTCAGCGTCGAGTACGGGGTCGCGGTCGCGCTCGTGGACGGGGCCGGCGGCATCACCCAGTTCAGCCAGGATCGGATCATGTCCCCCGATGTCCGTCGGGTCCTGGACAAGGTCGAGCTCGTGCCGACCGACGACGTGGCCACCTTCACCGAGGCGTTCCGACCGGAGAGCGTGGCCGTGACGACCGCGCGCGGCACGTTCCGCAACGTCGTCGAGCTCGAATTGGGTCACCCGCACCGCCCCCTGTCCGCCGAGCACGCGAGCGAGAAGTTCGTCGAGTGCGTCAACGAGGGCGTTCCGGGGGTCCCGAGAAGCGCAGCCGAGGAGGTGCGGGACGTGATCGAAGGACTGTCCGATGGGGGGCCGCTGGCCGATCTCGATGCCCGCCTCGTGGGCCTCGTGGCCGCAGGAGACGACGCATGAGTGAACACGTGCCATCGACCGCCACGACCGAGCCCGAGCGGGCCCCGGCGAGCGCCCCGTTGGCGGCCTTCGCAGGGCTGCGGGTCGTGGAGGTGACGAGCGACCGCAGTGCCGGCGCCGTGACCGGTCGGATGCTGGTGCAGCTCGGCGCAGGTTGCGAGCGCATCGACGCCGGCTCAGCCGCCGCCGGCGCGACGGTGGACGATCCACCGGATGAGGTGGCGTCGTGGCGAGCAGCGCTGGCGATGATGTACGGCGCCGGCAAGCAGCTGCGCGAGCCGGCCGCGCTCGACGATCTCGACGGGTTGCTCTCGGGTGCGGACGTGCTGTTGGTCGACGACGCGGGTATCCGAGCCCTGGGCGGCTCCGAGGCGCTCGATGCAGCCCTGTCGCGCTTCCCTGGGCTCATCAGCTGCCCGGTGACCGCGGTCGGAGGTCATGACGACGCCGGGGGATCCCGTGCCACCGAACTCACGGTGGAAGCAGTCGCGGGCGTGCTGGGAACCACCGGGCACTCGCTGGAGGAGACGGTGCGAGCCGGCTTCCCGGTCGGCGACATCATCGCCGCGCTCAACGCGATCAGCGGGACGTTGGCGGCGCTGATCCGTCGCCGACGCACCGGCGAGGGCACCCGTGTCGACACGAGCGTGTTCGATGGCCTGTTCTTCTTCCTCGGCACGTTCATGGCGAAGTGGTTGGCCGCCGGGATCGAACCGCAGCCGGTCGGCAACCGCCACCCCGTCATCGGCCCGTGGAACGACTACCCGACCTCCGACGGCAGCGTGGTGATCTGTGTCGCCACCGATGCCGCATGGGGCCGCCTGTGCGAGCTGTTGGGCACCGGACAGGACCGCGAGGACTGGCCCGGATGGAGCAACAACGAGCGCGTCGCCCGCCAGGACGAGATCGATGTGTGGATCTCCGAGTGGACACGGACGCGCACCAGCGACGACGTCCTGTCGCAGGTCGACCAGCTGGGGGTGCCCTGCAGCCGTCTGCTGCCGCTCGCCGAGGTGCTCGACAGCCAGCAGGCCCGCGCGCGCGGGTTGATCGAAGAGGCAACCAACGGGGCCAGTAT
>JAWOCZ010000056.1:0-16958 GCA_046483565.1 Nitriliruptoraceae bacterium | reverse complement strand
ACTAGGGATGTGCTTGGCTGCTCTTGTTATTGGCGGCGACCAGAGTGAAGCAACGCAGTATAGGATTGTCCCTGGATGGGATTATGGTGCTTTCCTGTCTGAGGCTATTGAAGGGTAAACCGTTCGCGATGCCGGAGTTGCTCGCCCGGGTCGGTGTCGCGCTGCGGCGGGCGGGTCGGATGACCTCGGGTGTCGAGGCGGTGGGAGACCTGGTCCTGGACGAGATGGCCCGCACGGTCGTGCGCCGTGGCGAGATCGTCGAGTTGACGCCGACGGAGTTCGATCTGCTCGCGGTGTTCGTGCGGCATCCGGGCCGGGTGTTCTCGAAGAGCCGGCTGGTGGCGTTGGTGTGGGAGTTCGACGCCTACGACGACAATCTCGTCGAGGTCTACGTCAGTTCGCTGCGGCAGAAGCTCGAACTGCACGGCGAACGCATCCTGCAGACGGTCCGCGGGGCCGGCTACGTCTTGCGGGCGTGAGCGGGATGGCATGAGGCAGCCAACGTGAGAGCGGCCAACCTCCCGCTACGTCGGCGCGTGACGGTCACGGGCACGTTGGTGGTGGCGGTCCTGGTGCTCGTCCTCGACGTGTTCGTCTACGTCAGCTTGCGCGACCGGATGCTGTCGAACCTGGAACGCGTGCTCGATGCCCGTGAGCAGTTGGTCGAGGGCCTCGACCAGGAGCTGGGACCCGAGGAGATCGCCGACCGGCTCGACAGTGCCGGAGTGCGGGCGGTGGTGCGCACGGTCGACGGCGTGGAGTACCGCAGCGGAGGCGCGCCCGCGTTGAACCTGATACCTCCTGCGGAGGCTGAGGAGCCGCTGGCCAGTCGCATGGTGCCGCTCTCCGATGGTGCGGTCGCCTTCGTACTCGCCTCACGTGGCGGTATCGAGACGACCCTCAACCGGCTGGTGGTGCTGGCCGGTACCGGCACCGTGGTCGTGATCGGGCTGGCGATCGCCGTGTTCGCCTGGCTGTCCTCGCGTGTCTTACAGCCGGTGCGGGAGGTGGCGAGCACCGCGCAGCACATCGCCCAGGGGCACCTCGATCAGCGTCTCGATGCCAAGGGGGACGACGCGGAGCTCAGCGAGATGGTGCGGACCTTCAACGGGATGCTCGATGCGCTCGAGGCAGCGCTCGAACGTTCGCGCGAAGCCGAGCAGGTCAGCCGACGGTTCCTGGCGGACGCAGCCCATCAACTGCGTACCCCGGCGGCCGGGATCAGGGCGTCGGTTGGAGCGACGCTGCGGACACCGGAAGGACCCGATCGCGAGCAACTGCTGGACAACCTGGCGCAGGAGTCGGCACGGATGGCGCGACTGCTGTCCTCGCTGTTACGGGTCGCGCGACTCGACAGCCAAGAGCCTCCCACGTTCGAGCACAGCGCTCTCGACGAACTCTTGGCCGGACTCGTGGAGCGGCACCGTGCGCGCGCTCCCTGGCTCACCTTCGAGCTCGAGACAGCGAGTGACGTGTGGGCTGAGGTCGACGTCGGTTCCCTGCACGAGGCGGTCGACAACCTGCTCGAAAACGCGGTCCGGCATGCTGCAGGTCGGGTCCTCATCCGACTGGAGGCGGCCGAGGACGCGGTGACGATCCGGGTCAGCGATGACGGTCCCGGTGTCGCTGCTGCCGACGCGGAGACGATCTTCGACCGCTTCGTGACGCGGGGCGATGGAGCAGGGACCGGTCTGGGCCTTCCGATCGCGCGCGGGATCGCTGTGGCTCACGGTGGATCGCTGGTCTACGCCGAAGGGGGGTTCGTCCTGCGGTTGCCGCGCGACCGACCCACCGTGGGCCAGACCTGAGAGTGACCTGAACGTTGGTCCGAACGGACACCTCGCCGGTCCTGGCCAACGGGCCCACGGATCTACGGCTCTGGCCGTCCTGTGCCGGTTTCAGGTCGTTGCGGTGGGTCGGGCTCGGCTCTGGGGGCCGTTGTCGAGGTGGAAGACGCTCTCGTAGGTTCGAGCCGTCTATCACGAAGGAGCGTCTTGTGAAGCAACGTCGGATCCCCGCCATCGCGATGATGGCTGCCGCTGGCGCCTTGGCCTTCGGTGCGGTCGGCTGCGAGGTCGAAGACGGTGCCGACGGCACCGGCGACCCGCTGCTCGAGGAGAACGATGACCTCGGCGGCGACCTGGACGGCTGAGCCAGGTGACCGATCCTCGGCTCCCGCACGGTCCGCGTGCCCCCAGGCAGCTGACCGTGCGGGAGCCCCGACCGTTATGCCACGACGGCGGGCCGTCGAGCCGCTGCCGAACGAGGCGGGGATCGGAAGCGATACGAGGTCGTGTCCCGCCACAACTTCGTACGCGGTGACCGTGCTGGCTACCGGCGCAGGTGGGGGATGAGGAACAGGACGCACGCCACGAGGAACACCACACTGCCGACCGTGATCAGGACATCGCCATCACGCAGCCCCGCGGCGCCGAACAGCAGCGCACAGACCAGGAACAGGATCCAGCCCCAGAAGTCGAATCGCTCCAATGCCTCTCCGAGTTCCCAGCTTCCGCCCGACGGGCGGACCAGCGTAGGCCGTGCCGTCGTGCGGATCGGGTGCAGCATCCCGTCCCTGCATCCGGGAAACGTCGTGGTGACGGTCACGGCAGCGTCCTCCGTTGCACGGTTTCCACTCCGAGGTCGGTGGATCGGACCGACAGGTGCCTAGGGTCCGCCGCCCCACGGACGTTCCGCATACCTCGGAGGACCCTCCCATGACATCCACCACGCTGCCGTTGCCAGGTCACGTCGTCGACGGCACCTGGCTGCAGCAACACCTCGGTCACCACGGGCTGCGGATCCTCGACGCGACCGTGATCCTCGACCCGACCTCGTGGGAGGCGAACTCAGGACGTACCGGTTTCGACGCCTCTCACCTCCCGGGGGCGACCTTCGCCGACCTCATCGCTGAGCTGTCCGATCCTGCTGGAGACGTCGACCTGCCGCAGGGCGTCCATGCCTACAAGCTGCCGACGCCCGAGGCGTTCGCCGCTGCGATCAGCAGGCACGGTGTCGGGGACGCATCGACCGTCGTGGTCTATGACACCTCCGCCGGGATGTGGGCGGCTCGGTTGTGGTGGCTGTTGCGCTACTTCGGTCACGAACAGGTCGCGGTCCTCGACGGTGGGTGGGACCGCTGGGTACAGGAGGGCCGTCCGGTCACCTCGGAGACCACCACGGTCGAACCTGCGACCTTCACGGCCCGGGTGCGACCCGAGTTGCTCGCCACGAAGGCCGAGGTCGAGGCGAGCCTGGGCGACGAGGCGACCGTGCTCGTCAACGCTCTGTGGCCCGAGTCGTTCCGTGGCGAGGCGGCGACACCGTTGCCGCGGCCGGGCCGCATCCCCGGTTCGGTCAACGTGCCGTTCACGACGACCATCGACGACGCCGGGGGCGTGCGTACCCCCGAGCAGCTCCGTGCGCTGTTCGCGGAGGCCGGAGCCACGCCGGACAAGCGGGTGGTGGCGTACTGCGGCGGCGGTATCGCGGCCGCGGCCGACGTCCTCGCACTCGCCGTCGCCGGGGTGGACGCGGCGCTGTACGACGGCTCGTTGGTGGAGTGGGTCGCCGACCCCGAAGCGCCCCTCGAGGTCGGTTGAGCGCAGCGGCCGCCGTCCAGCCGGGTGGACCCGACCCGTTCGGGCCTGCGCCGGTGATCGGCGGCTACTTCGGGTCGGCCGTGGACCGTTCGTAGGTGTCGGTGCACCCGGTGCTGCCTCCACCATGGCGACCCGTCGGATGGAGGAGTGGTGCGACGCACCGCGATGGTCCTGCTCGCTGCGTCGCTGGGCATCGGTGCCTGCGGCGGCGACCCCAACGGATCGGACCCGTCGACACCACCACCCGAGGAGGGGGCGGTGCGCCTGGCCTACGACTTCGAGGGGGGCTCGGACGGCTGGGCCAGTGAGATCACCGACTACACCGATGCGACCCGTCCCGACGATGTGCTCTCGGAGACGGGCGTCGCTCCGCCGGGGATCGACGCAGGGACCGGCTTCTTCCATCTCTCGGCCAGCAACCCCTCCGACGACGTGTTCGCCTACCTGGTCCGCCAGGTCACCGCGGACGCCGGCCTGGAGGGTGGCCGGACCTACACCGCGACGTTCACCGTGCAGTTCGCCTCGAGCGCCCCGACGGGCTGCGTCGGCATCGGCGGCGCACCGGGCGAGTCGGTCTACCTCAAGGTGGGGGCCTCGCCCGAGCAGCCCGTCCCCGTCATGGAGGGCGGTCAGTCCCGGCTTTCGGTCGACAAGGGCAACCAGTCAGGGGGCGGTGACGCCGCGGTGGTGGCCGGCACCATCGAGAACGGCATCCCGTGCGAGCAGGCACTGGCCGCCGACGAGCCCCCCTACGCCATGGTGACCCGGGAGGGCACCATCGAGAGCATCACGACCGCCGAGGACGGGTCGCTGTGGCTGTTCGTCGGGACGGACTCCGGGTTCGAGGGCCGGACGTCGATCTACTACGACCGCATCGAGGTGACGCTGACGCCGAGCGCCGGCGGCGCCTGAGTGCCCGCCCCACGTGCCGGCGTGGGCGTCATCGACGCGCCGAGGCGGCCGTCCGATGTGCGGCTCGGCCGCCCCGGGGCAGCTCTGCATGTGGTGTTCCACGGCACCATGGAATGATGTAAGGTAAGTGATATGTCGTCCCGCGAAGTCAAGGATGCGCTGTACGGGCAGTTCGCACGCGTGGGCAAGCTCACCGGGCACCCCAAGCGTCTCGAGTTGCTCGACCTGCTCTGCCAGGGGGAGCGGACCGTCGAGGAGCTCGCGCAGGTAGCGGACCTCAAGCTCACGACCGCCTCCGCCCAGCTGCAGTCGTTGCGTCAGGCCAGGCTCGTCGCGGTCCGTCAGGAGGGCCGCTACGTCCACTACCGCATCGCGGACGACTCGGTGTGCCGGCTGCTCCAGGCCGTGCAGGAGGTCGCGCGGTCACAGCTGAGCGAGGTGGCCGAGACGGTCCGGGTCCACTTCGAAGCGCGTGACCACGTCGAGCCGATCGGCGGGGACGAGCTCCGGCGCCGCCTGGCCTCCGGCGACGTACAGGTCATCGACGTCCGCCCACGTGATGAGTACGACGCCGGTCACATCGCCGGTGCGCTCTCCGTCCCGCTCGAGGAGCTCGAGGACCGGCTCGCCGAGTTCCCTGCCCAGGTCGAGATCGTCGCCTACTGCCGCGGGCCGTACTGCGTGCTCGCTCCGGAAGCGGTCGACCACCTCCACCGGGCCGGCCGCAACGCCCGCCGGCTGGAGGTCGGCTTCCCCGAGTGGCGGTTGGCCGGCGGACCCGTCGCAGAGAGCACGCCAGACTGAACCGTGGCTCGACCGCAAGGAGCGACATGGGCACCGTGACGGAGCACCGGACCGCGATCGGGACCGACCCGGTCCCGTCCTTCGACCACCTCGTCGTCGTGAGCGCCCACCCCGATGACGAGACCTTCGGGCTCGGCGGCCTGGTCTCCGCCTTCGTGGAGGCCGGGAGCCGGGTCAGCCTCGTCTGCCTCACCTGCGGGGAGCGCTCCACCCTCGGTGCTTCTTGTGATCTCGCGGGCCGCCGCACCCGTGAGCTGCAGTGCGCCGCCCAGGTCCTCGGCATCAGCCGGGTCACGATCCATCACCACCCCGACGGCGCGCTCGACACCGTCGACCTGGACCACCTCGTTGCGGACGTGCTCGCTGGCGCCGACGATGCCGACGGCCTGCTCACCTTCGACCACGGCGGCATCACCGGCCATCCCGATCATCAGCGAGCGACCGACGTTGCCGTCGCTGCGGGCCGACGCCTGGGCATCCCGGTCCTGGCGTGGGCGATCCCCCGTGAGGTCGCCGAGCGCCTCCGAGACGAGTACGGGGCGCCTTTCGTCGGCCGGGAGGACACCGAGATCGACCACGTCGTCACCGTGGATCGCTCCGGTCAGTACGACGCTATGACCTGCCACGGCAGCCAGCTCGCGGACAACCCCGTGCCCCGACGTCGCATCGCCCTCCAGGGCGACCGCGAGTACCTCCGCCAGCTCTCGGAGCACCGCCCGCCGAGCCGACCGACCGAACCGATCGTGACCTTCTGATCCCACGCTCGAAGTCGTACGGCACTGGTCCTGCCAGTCGTACGTGTTGTCCGGAGCGGCCTTTCGGGTGGGCGAGGGTCGTAGCAGGCAGCAGCCGATGACGTTCGGCCCTTTGGCGACCGACGGGCCGGGGCGCAGGCTCAGGACAACCGGGCCTCGGAGGTCCACATGGGCAGCAATGCCGGGATGCCGTCGCCGGTGCGGTCAGACCGTCGAGCGCCGCAGGCTGCCCGCCGTCTCGGCTACCTCCTGTCGGCCGCGATCAACCTCGCCCTGCTCTGGGTCGTGAACATCAGCCCCGGCTGGGGGATCGTGCCGTTCCTGACCGACGACTTCGGGCGGGTCGTCGGCGTCGTCAACGCCTCCCTGCTCTTCGGCGTGGTCAGCAACCTCGTCTACGTGGCCGCTGACCCGGTATGGGCCCGGCGGCTGGGTGATGCGATCACCGCGGCGTTCGCGCTGGTGGTCCTGTTGCAGCTGGTCACGGTCTTCCCCTTCGATCTCGGCGCCGGGTGGTCGGGGTGGGAGACGATCCTGCGGACCGGTCTCGCGCTGGCCTGCCTGGGTACCGCCATCGGCGTCCTCGCCAACCTCGCACAGCTCCTGCGAACCCTCATCGAGGGACCCGAGGAGCAGGCCGGCCCGTGACCACTCGACGGCGCGGCGATGCGCCTAGTCTCGGAGACCCGACCGTGGCGGTGACCGGACGTGTGCACGCGGTGTGCCAGCCCGGCGTCGCCCTTCCACCGAGGAGCCCCGCATGAGCACCTTCGATCCGGACCCTCCCGCGCCGGCGGTCGGTGGGCATCCGGCGGCGCATCTGGTCACCATCAAGCGGTTCCTCTCCGACCGGCAGCCGGCCGAGGCGAGCGGCGACCTCACCTCCCTGCTGTACGACCTGGCCGTGGGGGGCAAGCTGATCGCGAACAAGACGCGTCGAGCGGGCCTGACCGACATGCTGGGCCGTTCCGGGGTGACCAACGTGCAGGGCGAGGAGCAGAAGTCCCTCGACGTCTACGCCGACGAGGTCATCTCGGGCCTGCTCGCGCAGGGCGGCCGGGTGTGCGCGCTGGTCTCCGAGGAGCAGCCGGAGGTCACCCTCTTCGAGGGTGGTGGCCCCTACGTGGTGACCTGCGACCCCCTCGACGGCTCCTCCAACATCGATGCCAACGTCAGCATCGGGACGATCTTCGGGGTGTTCCGACGGCGGGACGATGACGCGGCTCCCACCACCGCGGACTGGCTGCGGCCGGGCCGGGACCTGGTGGCCGCGGGCTACCTGCTGTACTCGACGTCGACGATGCTGGTGTACACCACCGGTGACGGCGTCCACGCCTTCACCCTGGACCCGGAGGCCGGGGAGTTCCTGCTGACCTGGTCGGATCTGGAGTTCCCGCCCGATCCGAGTTACTACAGCTTCAACCTGGCCGCCTCGGCGCACTGGGAGCGGGGTGTGGAGCGGTTCGTGCACTGGGCCAACCGCGACGACACGCCGACCATGTCCCAGCGCTACATCGGCTCCGCGGTCTCGGACTTCCACCGCAACCTGTTGCACGGCGGCATCTTCGCCTACCCCGGGACCGACGACGAGCCGGCCGGCAAGCTGCGGCTGCTCTACGAGGGTGCGCCGCTGGCCTTCCTGGCCGAGCAGGCCGGCGGGCGGGGCTCTGACGGTCGCACCTCGCTGCTGGAGCTCGAGCCGGACGACATCCACCAGCGCACGCCGGTGTTCGTGGGGGCACTGGAACTGGTCGAACGGCTGGAGGAGTTCGTCTCCGCGCCACCGGACGAGGCCTGAGAGATGAGGGTCCACATCCGGTCGTCGGTGGGGAGTACGGCGGCGATGCGTTGACCGTGCGTTCCGTGCGGGCGTGGGGCTCCAGCCCTGGACACGAGCTGCCGATGCAGTAGCCGGGACCTGACCGTCCTGCCGCCCCCGTATCGTGAGGCCGTCGTGACCGCCGCGTTGGAAGCAGCCGTCGACCGGTTCGTGGCCACCGTCGCCGCGGACCTCTCGGGTGCCGAGGTCCCCGCCGCCCGGGCCCACACGGATGCGACCGCGGAGGCCGTGTCCCTGACAGCGGCGTTCATCGACGCGGACGTGCTGCACACCGACAGCGAGGTGGCGGCCTTCATCGCCATCGCCGGGCCGAGGGTCGGTCCACAGCTGCAGGGCGCGAGCCTGACCGACGTGCGTCGCAGCGGCATGCTGACGGGCGCTCGTACGCGGCTGGGCCAGCCATCCGAGCTCTCGCGCCGGCTCCTGGCTGTCGATCGCTGCGACGACGGCGATCGTACGTGGCGGTACCTGCAGGCCGCGGTCGCGCTCGGCCACGCCGTCGCCGCCGTCGATCTCGAACCGTCCCAGGTCGAACTGGACGCCGTGGCACGTTGCCGTCAGGCACTGCTGGCGGCGATCCACGACGCGGGTGTCAGCACCCCCGACGAGCGCCGCCCCGATGGTGGCTTCTTCAGCCCGCTATCGCCCACCCAGCCGCCGCAGGCCCCGTCGCCAGCTCCGCCACCCGCGGCTCCGCCGGCCTCGTCGGCTCCGCCGGCCTCGCCGGCCTCGCCGGTCCCGCCGCCTGCGGTCGCTGTCGGCGGACCCGACGAGCCGTCGGCCGATGGCGCTGTGGTGCCGGAGCCGCTGGACGAGGTCCTCGCTGCACTGGACGCGCTCACCGGCCTGGCTCCGGTGAAGGCCGAGGTGCAGTTGGTCGCCGATCTACTGACCGTGCAGCGGCTGCGCGAGGAACGGGGCCTGCGCACGGTTCCGACCTCCCGGCACCTGGTCTTCACCGGCAACCCGGGCACGGGGAAGACCACCGTCGCACGGCTGGTCGGCCGGATCTACGCGAGCCTCGGTGCCGTCGCGAAGGGGCACGTCGTCGAGACCGATCGCGCCAGCCTGGTCGCCGGCTACGTCGGCCAGACCGCGACCAAGGTCAGCGAGGTGGTGACCTCGGCGCTGGACGGGGTGCTGCTTATCGACGAGGCCTACGCCCTGACACGCGGCGCCGGTGGTGGAGCCCCGGGCGGCGGCGACTTCGGGCAGGAAGCCGTGGACACACTCGTCAAGCTCATGGAGGATCACCGCGACCGCCTGGTCGTGATCGTCGCCGGGTACCCGGAGGAGATGGCCGGCTTCATCGCCTCCAATCCCGGGCTCTCCTCGCGGTTCCCCCGCACGATCCACTTCCCCGACTACACCACCGCCGAGTTGCTGGCCATCGCCGGCCACCAGGCCGAGCGCGCCGGGTACCGCTTCACCGCCGACGGTCTGGCAGCCCTCGAGCGGCATCTGGACGTGACCCCACGGGGCAGGGGCTTCGGCAACGGTCGCGCGGTCCGCAACCTCTTCGAGGCGACCCTGGCGACCCACGCCCAGCGGGTCGTGCAGGCGACGGATCCCGGTGTCGACCTCCTGACCGAGCTCACCGGAGAGGACGTGGACGCGGCCGCGGCACAGCCGGGCTGAGGGGCAGGCGTGCCACCTCGCCGTCAGCGCAGTCGGCGTCAGGACCGTGTGCGATCCGCGTCAGGACCGTGCGCGATCCGCATCAGGACCGTGCGCGGTCCTCGTGCCTGCGCCCGGGGGCAGCGGAGTCGGGACCACGCGCACGGGCGCTCAGGGGTCGGGCAGCTCCCGGGGGATCTGCAGGGCAGCGAGGTGGCAGGAGTGCAACGCCAGCTCGCTCCACGGGCCGGGCACGACCAGTTCCGCCAACGCGCCGGTCGGGAACCCACGAGCCAGCAGCTCCAGGGCCGCCGTCTCGCCCGTGGGTGCCAGGTCGTGGACGAGCGCCTCGAGACCGGGGTTGTGGCCGACCACCAGCACGCCCCCCACGTCGTCGCCGACCAGTCGGCAGCGGTCGATCCAGGTCTGGCGACCAGCCGCGTACAGCCCGCCGTCGACCGTCACCTTCGCGTCCGCGGGCAGCGCCGCCCGGACACCCTCCAGCGTGGCGACGGTGCGCACGGCCGAGGAGCACAGCACCACCTCGATGTCGGGTGATCGTTCCTCCAGCGCCCGGCGCAGGCGGGGGAGCGCGTCGTGGCCGCGGCCCGACAACGGCCGCTCGTGGTCCGAGAGGCCGCTGTGCTTCCGCGACGACTTCGCGTGCCTGAGGACGAACAGCCGCCGGTCCTGCATGTCAGCTCCGATAGCAGTCAGTTCGTGTCGATCACCCGTTCACCGTGCTTCCACACCCCGGTGATGGCGGCCGGGTCGGCCAGTACCGCGACGTTGGTGCTCGGGTCGCCGGTGACGGTCAGCACGTCCGCGTCGAAACCGGCGACGAGCTGACCGGTCAGCGGTGCCCGCGGTCCGAGCGACAGGGGCCCGTTCGCCGTCGCGGCTTCGATCGCTTCCAGCGGGCTGAGACCTGCTCCGACCAGGAGGCCGAGCTCGTGCCCGTGGCGACCCCAGGAATCGGGGGCCCCGGGCGTGGAGATCGCGATGTCGGTCCCCATCGCGATCGTCACCCCCTGCTCGTGGGCCAGCGCGACGGCATCGCGGTGCCGTGCGTTGGTCGCGACCAGCTTCTGCCACATGGCATCGGAGAGCGGCCCCTGTCCCGCCGCCATCAGGTCCGCCACGATGAGCCGTGTCGGCACCAACACCACGCCCCGTTCGACCATGGCGCTGCACACCTCCTCGTCGAGGTAGGTGCCGTGCTCGACGGAGCCGACGCCCGCCTCGATGGCGGCCATCATCCCCGGCTTGCCGTGACAGTGGGCCATCACCGTGCGCTCGGCCATGGCGGCCACCTCGACCATCGCGCGCAGCTCGGCGTCGGTGAACTGCTGATGGATCGGGTGGTCGCGCTCGGACAGCACCCCGCCGGAGGCGCACACCTTGATGACGTCGGCACCGAGACGCAGCTGCTCGCGTACGGCGACCATGCAGCCGTCGACGCCGTCGCAGACCCGCAGCGTCCCCTCGTGCGCGGCCAGGTCGTGGAACCAGCCGAGCGGCAGGTCGTGGAGATCGCCGTGGCCGCCGGTGGTCGACAGGATCGCGCCCGCACCGTAGACGTGGGGTCCGGGGATGCTGCCCTCCCGGACCGCCCGGCCGAGCAGGACACCCATGCCACCGGCATCCCGGATCGAGGTCACCCCGGCCTGCAGCGCCCGCTCCAGATCCTTGGTCGCCCGCGCCGCGCGTACGGCGATCGGGACCTCGTACAGCCCGGTCAGTGCCATCTTCTGCAGACCGACGAGGTGGGTGTGGCAGTCCCACAAGCCGGGCATCACCGTGTCGGCGTGCACCACCTCGGCGCCCGGGGTCTGCGGGGCATCGGCCGCCGGGCCGGCGAAGGCGATCGTCATGCCGTCCATGACCACGACCGCGTCGTCGACGACGGCGCCGCGGCCGGGGAGCAGGCGGGTGGCGTGGACTCGTGTGGTGATGGTCGTTGCTCCGGGCCTGGGAGCCACGACCATAACCGGCGGCCAGCGCGGCGGGGAGCCGTGGGGAGTGAGGAGATCGCAACACATCGACCGGGCTAGGGCCGGTTCGTTGCGATCCGGCCGTGCTCACGCCGGGATGGGGCTGCCCCGAGCGCCGGGCTCCCCGATGACCGCCCCCGATGAGCGGCCCCGATGAGCGGCCCCGATGAGCGGCCCCGATGAGCGGCCCCGCCTCCCATGATCCGGGGCTACCACGCGCCGCCGGGTGCTACCACAGGAGTCCGGCGACCTCGGACCACAGCTGCTCGTAGGCTGCTGTGGCAGGAGAGCGAGGGGCGAAGGCACGCACCGGGGCACGCTCCGGGCCCATGCGCTCGACACCGGTCGTGTTCGGGATCGCGGTCCGCAGGACGTCGCTGCGCTGCCAGAGCTCCTCGGCGGTCTCTCGCTGCAGCCGTTTGCGGCGGTCCAGCATGGACACGTGCGCGACGAGCGCAGGACGTCGCGACCGCGCGGCGACGACCTCCTCGAGCTGGCTCAGGGTCAAGACCGCGAGGGTGGTCGGGACCACGGGGACCACCACCAGATCAGTGGCCCGGAACGCGCTCTCGATGCCGATCGAAGCGCCCGGAGGACAGTCGAGCACCACCAGGTCGTAGGCCATCGCCAGGGGTGAGAGCAGCGTCCCGATCCGACGCCGAGGTTTCCCGGCAGCGTCGAGGTGGCGATCCAGGAACCGTAGGGACAGGTCCGAGGGCAGCACGTGCAGCCCCGGCACCGAGGTGGCACGCACGTGCGGGGCGAGCTCGGCCCGCGAGTCGACCAGCCCCCGCGCGCCGCCGCCGGAGAGGTGGTGCTCGGCACGCAGCAGGTAGGTCGCCGAGCCCTGCGGATCGAGGTCCCACAGCAACACCCGGACCCCTCCGCGGGTCGCTTCGGCGGCGAGGTTGACGGCCGTGGCGGTCTTGCCCACGCCGCCCTTGATGCTGGCCGCAGCGATCACCTTCACCGCGACATCCGTTCCACGAGGTCCTCGAGCGTGCGACGGGCCTTCTTCCGGTCGTAGGCGGCGAACCGGTCGTGGAAGTCCGCCCGCTCCTCGGCCTTCCGGCGCTCGAGGGCGGTGATCAGCCGCTCGCCGGCAGCCATGGTGGCCGCCCCCGCCGTGCCCTCGTCCTCCTCCTCGGCGAGTTCGTGCAGTGCCCGCCGCAGCCCCTCGGCCTGGACCTCTGCATCCTGGTGGGCGCCGAGGTTGTCCTGCAGGGCCTTCAGGTGCCCGATCATCGCCTGGCTGCGCTTGCGGCCGCCGAGGTGGCCGAAGCCCTCGAGGAGGTAGCGCAGACGTTTCCCGTCCTTGCGGAGCTCGTGGAGCTGGCCCGCCGGGGAGGTGTCGTGGATCGTCCGCCCATGGGTCAGCAGCTGTTGCTGAGCCCCCATGATCCGAGCGCCGATCACCTGACCGAGCGGGCTGGTGGCGTCCCTGCCCCCTGCCACCTCGCCGTCGGGGAGGTCGAGCCATGCCCGCCAGTCCTCCCGGAGCTGTCTGCCGGCACGTGAGCGCAGTGCCATCGCCACCTCGGTGTGCGCGACAGCCTGCTGGCCCGCGAGGTGGGCGAGCACCGGTTCCAGGGCGCGGGCCTCGGCGTCGCTGAGCGGCGAGGTCAGTCGTGGCCACCCGGCGACGTACACGTCCAGGTCCCGGGCAGGTGAGGTCACCGTCCCGAGCCAGCGGAAGGCCTCCCGCTGCGCGGACCGGACGTCCTTGGGCAGGATGCCACGGGCTTGGGCGAGCAGGGAGCGGGTCCGCCGCACGCCGATGCGCAGTTCGTGCAGGAACTCGTCGTCGATGTTGTCAGCGGCGCCATCCCAGGTGGCGTCCAGCGCGTCCGCGAAGCTGCGCAGCACCTTCCTGACCCCGACGATGGCAGGTTCATGGCGCTCCAGGTCCGGCCGCTCCGGTCCCCGCCACCCCGTCCGGTCGAGCCCGATGGCCACGGTCGCGCGCTCCAGCGCGTCACCGGTGATCCGTCCTGGCTGCGGCCCGTCGTTGGTGCGCAAGGCCGTGTCCAGGGCTTCGTGGAGACGCTGGGCCGCGGCGGCGCGGCCCGGCAACTCCTCGATCTCCACGGTCCACGCCGGCAGGGGAGCGGGGGCCAGGTCTCCGCCGTGGCGGTCGATGGCCGACAGCGTCGCGACGGGGTCGATCGCGAGGTCGGTGTCGAGATGCACGATGGCCTGCGGGATCCCATCGTCGTCGGTCGCCGTCCCGCTCGAGCGCACCGAGCGCAGGGCTACCTGGGCCAGGAGTGCCCGGTTGCCGGCTGCCCGCTGCAAGCGGCCACGGAGGGGGCCGGCCGGCAGGCTCGCGAGTGACAGTGGACGTGACTGCGAGCTCTCCAGCGGCGCCGACAGGAACAGGCGGGCGGGCGGACCGTCGTACCCGACCACCATCAACGCGTGGCCGGCGTTGCCTGAGGTGGCGGTGGTGCGTGCCTCGAGCCGCAGCCCGGCGGCGTGCAGGCGGCCGTCGAAGGTGTCGAACCGCGTCCGATGGAGCGGCTCGGGCGGGCCGAGCACGATCCCGGCGGCCGCCAGCACCTCGACCACGGACCCGACGGGACCATGCCCGCCGTCGAACACTACGCTCGCCATCGATCACCACTTCCCTGCGGCCCGGAAGGACACTCGTGCCGATCGAGGTCGAGCGCGCCTTCGTGGCCGACGACGTGCCCGATCCGGGGCTGCTCGGTCCCGGGGTCCACCTGCGGCAAGGCTATGTCGCCAGCGAGGGCGAGGTCGAGGTTCGCCTGCGCATCCGGGAGCGGGACGCCGCACTGACGATCAAGGCGGGCCGGGGGATGGTCCGCACCGAGGTCGAGTTGCCGCTCTCCCGCGACGACGCCGAGGCGCTGTGGCACCACACCGGGGGTCGGCGACTTGCGAAACAGCGTCACCGCGTCGAGGTGGGTGACCACGTGGCCGAGGTGGACGTGTACGACGGAGCCCTCGCCGGCCTGTGCCGTGTGGAGGTGGAGTTCGCGTCACCGGCGGAGGCCAACGACTTCGAGCCACCCGCCTGGTTCGGCCGCGAGGTGACCGGCGAAGAGCGCTGGAGCAACGCGAACCTCGCCCGCCATGGCCGGCCCGATGTCGATGGTGACGGAGCGTGCTCGGACCCCACGGCACGGCAGCGCTGACGCGACCGGGTGGCAGGTCACCATCCGCGGCCGGGCGGCGGTGCCGGAGGGCGGGCGGCGGTGCCGGAGGGCGGGCGGCGACGCCGGAGGCCGGCAGTGACGAGTTTCGCCGCACCGGAGCGGAGCGCGGCCACGTACGCTCCCTCACCCGCACCATCACAGGCACCTTCGGGTCCGGACCTCGGAGGCAGGGTCGGAGGCAGAGGTGGACCGTCGCACCATCGGGTGGTTGCTGGTCGCCGGCCAGACCGTGCTCCTCGTCGCGCTGGTGCTCCTGCCGGTGGGGGAGTTGTGGCCGACGCCGCCGTGGCTCGAGTGGACCGGACAGGCCATCGGTGTCCTGGGTGCGTTGTGGGCGATCGCGGCCGGGCTACGGCTCGGTGACCGTCTGACCCCGACCCCGGTGCCACGTGAAGGTGGCCGACTGCGGACCGACGGTCCCTACGCCCACGTGCGCCACCCGATCTACACCGGCGTGCTGCTGATCGTCGTCGGGATCACGCTGCGCTCGGGGAGCGGACTCGTGCTCGCGTTGGCCGTGGTGACGGTGGTGTTCTTCCACCGCAAGGCCCGGTTCGAGGAGGGCCTGCTGGCCGAGCGATACCCGGAGTACCCCTGCTACGCCGCACGGACGCCGCGTTTCGTTCCCGCGCCGTGGCGCCGTGCCGTCAGCGACGAACGGTGACCGGCGAGAGGTGAGCGGACGGTCCTCGGGCCGCCCCTTTGAGGCTCGGGCCGGCTGCCCGAGGCCTCAGACTGCCTGCCCGAAGCCCTCAGGTAGTTCGGTGCGCAGGAGCGAGGCGTGCCAGCGGGCCTCGATCCAGCGATCGCCGACGCGCTTCCACACGATCGTGACGATGCAGTGGAACCGGCCAGTGAGGCCGCCGACCGTCAGGAGCTGCACGAAATCGACGACTCCCATGCCTGTCTCCCCCCAGTCCACGGCGTCGTAGCGCTCGACCAGGGTGTCGGTGGTCGCGTCCATGGCATCGAGCTGGGCGAAGAGCTGCACGAACCAGCTCTCCCACTGCGCCCGGTCGCGTAGCACCTCGGCCCCGCCGTTCGGGTCGATGTCGATGATGCCGAGGTCGTCGTCGCACCGGGCGGCCAGTGTCGGGAGGTCGTGATCGCGGACCGACGCGAACAACTCGGCGGTCTCCGTCGCGAACGGGGCATCCAACCTGGCGAGCTCGGCGAGCGTGAGCGGTGCTGACTCGTCCGCCAGCGCGCGGACCGTCGCTTCTGCGGTGGGGGTGGCGTGATCGTGGCTGCTCATCCTGGCTCCTGTGCGGTCCGTGGGGCCGCGGGCGGTGCTGGGTGGTGCGGTGGGCGGTGCTGGGTGGTGCGGTGGGCGGTGCTGGGCGGTGCGGTGGGGTCGCGATCCGGATTCGGAGCCGTGAGCGTCGTGGCGCATCCACTGGGCTGCGGGTCACGTATCCTTGGCACCCACGCCATCGCATCGACGATCCCACGACGAGCACGTCCCATGGAGCGACCGTTGTCGATCAGCCAGACCCCGACCGATCAGGTCCCGCGCTCAGCCGCAGATCGGCTCGCTCGTCAGGTCCTGCGCATCGGGGACGCGGATCCCCAGGCGCTGCTGTCACTGAAGGGGTCGATCTGGCTGTCGGCGATCCGGTGCATCATCATGTACGCGGTGCTGCCCGCCCTGGCACCCGTCGTCGGATGGATCGGGGTGCTGGCCCGCCCGCTGTCGATCGTGCTGGTCCTGTCGGCCACGGTGCTGTCGGTGCACAGCCTGCGCCGGGTGTGGTTGGCGGACTGGGAGCACCGGTGGGCTTACACGGCGTTCATCGGCGTGGTGCTCACGCTCCTGGCCGTCGTGCTCGTCTCGGACGTGCGGGCGCTCCTGGCCTCCTGACCCGGCCCGCACGCCTGGCTACCTCCCGATCCCGCCGCGGACCCCGTCGGTCGAGCGAGGGTCGAGCGGACACCGTCTCAGACCCTGTCCGGCCCCGGAGGCCGCGGGTACGCTGACGTTCCTGCCCTTCCGGCCGATCATGCTCCCGAGACGCCGTTGTGGCCGGGGTCGCGACGAGCGGCCCTCTCCGTCTTCCTCGTACCGACCTCGTACCGACCTCGGACCGACCTTCGATCCGGCTGGCCGTCGACGCCACGTCTCGGCCGCGCGATCGCCCCGCTCACCTTCTCACAGGTCGTTGCCATGTACGTGCTCCCACCTGTACTCCCCGATCGTCTGGTGGACTACGCACCTGGCCGGGTCGTCGAGGTCGCACCGGCCTCCTGGCCGATCG
>JAWOCZ010000294.1:0-4072 GCA_046483565.1 Nitriliruptoraceae bacterium | reverse complement strand
GCCCACGAGGCAGCAGGAAGTTCCGGCCGTAGCCGTCGGCGACGTCGACGACGTCGCCGGGGAGACCGAGGTTGTCGACCTCGTTGGTGAGGATGACCTTCATCGTCGGGACCTCCTCAGCGGGTCGTGTAGGGGAGCAGCGCCATCTCGCGGGCGTTCTTGACCGCCGCGGCGAGCATCTTCTGGTCCTTGGCGCAGACGCCGGACGTGCGGCGAGCCTTGATCTTCGCCCGCTCGTTCAGGAACGGCTTGAGCGTCGAGAGATCCTTGTAATCGATGTACTCGACCCCCTGGGTGCAGAAGGGGCAGGGCTTCGGCTTGCGGGGCTTGTTGCGGTCCTTGGGCTTGGCTGCACTGCGGGGCGGCATGGGCGGGCTCCTTGGAGAGGGCGCGGCCGGTAGGGAGCTACCGGCGCCGTGTCACGTCGTTGGTCGTCAACAGCCCCGGGCGGACATCGGCCCGGGGCCGGAAGATCAGAAGGGAACGTCGTCGTCGGACGGTGGCGGCGGGGTCTTCGAGCCACCGGCGGCCGTGCCGCCGCTCGAACCACCGGAGGTGCGGGTGACCTCGGCACGCGCCCACCGAAGGCTCGGCGCGATCTCGTCCGCTTCGATCTCCGTGGTCCAGACCGTCTGACCTTCGCGGTTCTCGTAGCTGCGGACCCGCACCCGGCCGATCACGATGACCCGGTCGCCCTTCTTCAGGGACTCCGCGCCGTTCTCGGCCAGATCACGCCAGCAGTTGACGTTGAGGAACGTGGTCTCCTCCTGCTGGTTGCCCGCCCGGTCGGTGAACCGGCGGTTGGAGGCGACGCGGAACGAGGCGACGGGTGCACCTGACTGCGTGAAGCGCAGGTCGGGGTCGTCGGTCAGGTTCCCGATGAAGGTGATGTAGTTGGATTCGAACGCCATGGTCCAGGCCTTCCTGGTCGTCGATGTCGCGCGTACGGGCCGTCGTGGGAGGACGGGGCCGCGGGACGGTGACCTAGGCCGTGCGGACCCGGATCTCGGGGCGGACGGTCTTGAAGCGCGTGATGTCATCGGAGATCTTGAGCTGACGCTCGAGTTCACCGACCGCCTCTGAAGTCGCCTCGAAGTCGAGGACGCCGTAGAAGCCGTGATCACGCTTGTCGATCTCGTAGGCGAGCTTCCGCTTGCCCCACCAGGCCTCCTCGAGCAGGTTGCCACCCTGGTCGGCCAGGATGCTCTTGGCCTTCTCGAAGGCGGCCACCGCCGACTCCTCGTCGAGGCGATCGGTGATCAGAACCATCAGTTCGTAGCGGCGCATGGGCACCTCCTCTGGTCGCGCCGCTCCGCGCAGTTGCGCGGTGCGGACCCGGCGCGGACATCTGCGTGTCCTGGCCAGTGTTGTGGCCCCTGCAGTCGCGGTCAGCACGTCTGTGCGTGCTGTCCGCCGTCAGGGGCAGGGGTGCGTCCTGCGGACCGATCGTCGAGGTACCACGGCGTCCGTGGGCCCGGTGCGTCGTACCGGGACCAGGGTTCGGTCGTGGACCACGATTCGGGTCCGTTGTCGTTCGATCGGTGCCGGACCGCGATCGGCCGGCGGTGACGAACGGCGCGCGGAGCCGTGATGGCCCCGCGCGGACCCTCGAACCGTACAGCAGGCCCCTTCCTCCCACAACACGACCTTACGCGGTGGGGGTGACAGCGAACGATCCGCTCCAGCGAGGCTGTGGACATCTCGGGTCTGCTGTGCGTTTCCACGCGATCACGTCCGATGCCGATCCCGGAGGCCGCTGGCCACCCGCCTCGCCGCCTCGGTCGGGGTCTGCCCGAGACGTTCGATCGATGCTGCCGCTGCCAGCAGGGTGATCCCGCCGAGGGTGAGCCAGGCCCAGGTCGGCAGGCTGACCACGACCGTCAGGGTCTCGACCGCGACCACGGCGACCACCAGCCCCGCTCCGACCACCAGCGGCCCGCGGAGTCCGTAGCGGCCACCGGACACGACCGCCACGACCCCGAGCGTCCCGGCCAGCACGCCGTGCCATCCCGGACCCCCGGTGAGCCGCTCGAGCACGGCCGGCACCCCGACGAGCAGGATCGGGGGGACGTAGGCCAACCAGGACGAGACCTCGCCGTGCCGACGGGCAGCCGCCCCCGCCAACGACAGCTGGACGGCCACGGGCAACAGCCACAGGTCCAGTGCGGTGCTGTCCAGCTCCGAGAGCAGCGACCAGCTCCCGAGCGTGGCGATAGCGGCGCCCGTGTGGGTCAGGGCCGGCCGGGCGGTGACCAACCCGGCGAGCACCGCGACCGCCCCAGCGGACAGCAGCGCGCCCGAGCGCAGCACGGCAGCGTCACCGAGCAGCACCCACCCGACGGGGATGGCGACCACCGCGATCCCAGCACCCATCACCACGAGCTCACGGGCCAGGGACCGGGCGCCGACCGCCACGCCGAGCGCAGCCAGCGTGCCGATCGCCAGCAGTGCCGCGCCGACCACCTCGACGTCCAGCCCGGCGGCCAGGGCGAGCACCGACACGGTCCGCAGCAGCACGAGAGCCGCCCCGGTGCGGGCCACCGCGCCACGGTCCGCGACGGCGTCGAGCAGCAGCAGGACCGCCAGCAGGGCCGCCGGCAGCAGGGCACCCGAGCCGAGCCCGAGCACCTCGACGCTGCGGACCCCCGGCGCGCTCACCGCACCGTCCGGTGGCAGGAGCCAGCCGGCGGGCAGGACCGTGACGAGTCCGGCGACGGCGGCCAGGACCCGTCCAGCCTCGGCGACCGGACGGCAGCCGGCAGTGGCCACCGCGACGGCGAGCGCCGTCACCCCGACCACCAGGCCGACGATCCCCTCCGGCAGTGCGGCGGCACGCACCCCGGTGTCCGCCAACAGCCCGACCCCGACGAGGAGCAGCCCGGCGACGATCGCCGTCGGGGCGCCCGCCTCCCGCATCCCACGGGCGGCGACGGTGGAGAGCAGCGGCAGGACGGCCAGCGGCGCGACCACAGCGACCAACAGCGCCACGGCGCTCTGGCCCGCCAGGCCGCCAGCGGCCAGCAGCAGGAGCAGCACGGCCGCCAGGTCGACGAGCTGCCGGGCGTCCGCGACCGTGTGACGGCGGCCGAGCCAGCCGAGGAGCCCGGGGACGAACGCAGCGACGAGCGCCACGAGGACCGTGATCTCGACGGCGACACCGAGCAGCACGGCCGCAGCCAGCACGTGCCAGGCGGCGAGCACCCCGCCAAGCGGTGCTGCGCTGACGACCCCGTCACCCCGCAGGCGCACGGTGGCCACGGTCCAGGCGCCGGCGGCGATCACGAGGACCCCGCCCGCGACCCGGTCGACGGCGACCGTGCCGCTCGGAGCGAGCACCAGCGCGACGGCGGCCAGGGCGAGCGGTGCCGCGAGGACCTCGGCGAACGTGGCAGCGATCCGCAGGCCGCGAGCGCCCGGGGAGGTCCGTCCAAGAACGGCCGCAGCGGCCGCAGCGGCCTCGACGGCGAGCCAGACGAAGGCTGGCGTCCACAGTCGCACGGCACGCGGCGTCGCCTCCGGCAGCACCAGGTGCAACAGCGCCAGCACCGTGGTCGCGATCGCCACGGCGACCAGCCGGGGATCACCGTGCCGGGCGCGCAGACCCAGGGTCAGGGTCACGACGACGGCGACGACAGCCCGGACCTGCCAGGAGCTCAACCACCCGGCAGCGGCGGCCGTCGCGCTGACCCCTCCGGTCGGCAGCGTCGCGAGCAGCTCGACGGCCAGCGCGACGAGCACGGCCGTCACCGGCAGGACGACGCTGGCAGAGCGCAGCAGCGCGAGCAGCCCGGCAGGTGCGGGGCGGGACACCAGCGGCACCAGGACCAGTCCGACCACGGCGACCACCAGCGCTGGTGGCGGCCCCCCGATCATGGCCAGCCCGGTGGCGGCGACCGGCCCGCCGACCAGTGAGGCCAAACCGAGCAGCGGCGCCCGTCCGGCGACGGCCAGCGTCGGCAGCGCCGCGATCGCGGTGAGTCCGACGGCGGTCCACCGGACCCAGCCGGGCGCGGCGAGCTGGATCGCGAGCCCGAGGGCGTCGACGGGGAGCAGCAGGGCACCGAGGTGGAAG
>JAWOCZ010000174.1:0-3577 GCA_046483565.1 Nitriliruptoraceae bacterium | reverse complement strand
CACGGCCGTCGCCATCGTCAGCGGTGGCAGCGGTGGCATCGGTGCCGCCACCTCTCGCGCCCTGGCTGCCGCCGGGCATCACGTCCTGGTCGGCTACGGCGGCAACGCGGCCGCGGCCGACCAGGACGTGATGCCCAGCGGCGGCCAGGGCCCGACAGGGGGCGGCACCGATGCCACCGCTGCCACCGCTGACGATGGCGACGGTCGTGCTCATGACGGGTCCTTCCAGGTCAGCAGGCAGGCGCCCCAGGTGAGGCCGGCGCCGAAGGCCGCGAGCAGGACCGTGTCACCGCCGTGCAGCCTGCCCTGCTCCCGCGCGTCCCACAGCGCCAGCGGGATCGAGGCCGCCGAGGTGTTGCCGTGCCGATCGACCGAGACGTGGCTGCGCTCCGTCGGCAGCCCGAGGCGGGAGGCGACGGCATCCAGGATGCGCACGTTGGCCTGGTGCCCCACGAGCAGGTCGACGTCGCCGACCTCGAGGCCGGCCAGGCGCAGCACCTCACTGGCGGACTCGACCATGCGCACCACGGCGTTGCGGTACACGTCACCACCGCGCATCGTGAGGTAGTGGCTGCGGTCGGCCAGGACCTCGGCGTCGAAGGGTCGGCGGGTCCCGCCCGAGGCGGTCCACAGCATCGAGGCGTCGGTGCCGTCGGCCCCGAGGGTGAAGGGGCCGAGCGCCGCGTCCTCGTCCGGCACCAGCACCACCGCCCCGGCTCCGTCGCCGAACAGCACCGCGACGCTGCGATCCTGCGGGTCCACGACGCGCGTGAGGGTCTCCGCACCGATGACCAGCACGGCACCGTCACCGGTGGCGACCATCCCGGCGGCGACGCGCAGCGCGTAGATGAACCCGCTGCAGGCGGCGTTCAGGTCGAAGGCCGGCACGGCCGTGGACAGGGCGGCGGCCACCTGCGGGGCGGTGGCGGCCACGGCGTGGTCCGGGCTGGTGGTGGCGACGATGATCGCGGCCAGGTCCTCGGCGCGCAGGCCGGCGTCGGCCAGCGCCGCCCGGGCGGCCGCGGTGGCCAGATCCGAGGTGGCTTCCTCGGGCGCTGCGACGTGCCGCTGCCGGATCCCGGTCCGTGTCCGGATCCACTCGTCGGTGGTGTCCATGACCTCGGCCAGATCGTCGTTGGTCACCACCCGGTCGGGCAGGCGCACACCCAGACCGGCGATCGCCACGGGCGAGGTGCCCGCGGGCGGGCTGGCGGTGGTCACGGAGGCTCCTCAACGGTGGCGGGGCCGGGCCTGACGGCGAGGTGACGTGCGCGGGGGGCGAACACGTGCGGGGAGGGTCTAGCACGTCCTCGGGTGTCCCGCAGCGCAGCAGCCGCGGGGCGTGGGTCAGCGACGGGCGGTGGCGGGCTGCGCGAGCGCGTCGACGACCGGTCCCAGATCGTCGGGTGTGGCGACGCCGTACACCGTCAGATCCGGCACCGTCCGCCTGGCCAGGCCGGCGAGCACGCCTCCCGGTCCCACCTCGATCACGGTGGTGGTGCCGAGCTCCGCGAGCCGGGCCTGGACCTCACGCCACCGCACGGGCGAGAGGATCCCCGCGACCAGCGCTTCGGCCAGCGGCTCGGCGCGGTCGACCTCACGCGCGGTGGCGCCGCTGACCACGGGCAGGTCCGGGTCGGTCAGGGTGGCCACGTCGAGTGCGGCGCGGACGGCGTCCACGGCCGGTGCCATGGCCGGCGAGTGGAAGGCGCCCTCCACCCCGAGCGGGAGCGCGCGGCCGCCGGCCTCCCGGGCCCGCGTCCGGACCACCTCGACGGCGTCGGGATCACCGGCGACGACCACCTGACCGGGCCCGTTGTCGTTGGCGATCACCGCGCCCTCGACCCCGTCGACGAGCACCTCCACGGCGTCGACGTGCAGCTTGAGGACCGCCGCCATCGTGCCGGGACGCTCCACGCAGGCCGCCCCCATCGCCCGGCCGCGCGCCGCCACGACACGCGTCCCGTCGACCACGCCCAGCGCCCCCGAGGCCACCGCTGCCGTGTACTCCCCCAGGGAGTGTCCCGCCAGACGGTCCGGACGGACCCCGGCGTCGATCAGGGCCCGCCACGCGACCAGTGAGGCCGCCATGATGGCCGGCTGGGCGTCGGCGGTGCGGTCGCCGGCGGTGGGATCCTCGCTCAGCGCGACCACGTCGCGACCGAGCCCTTCGTTGATCGCCTCGACGAGCCCGAAGGCCTCGTGCCCCGACCAGGCGTCGAGCGCGCCGGCACGGTGGGACCCCTGGCCGGGGAACAGGAACGCGGTGGACATGGGGTCTCCGATGGACGGTGCGGGGCCAGCGCGAGGTGGCGACCCCCGCAGCGCGGGTCACGGCGGCTCACCTGCGGTGCGCCACGCTCTGCGTCACGCGGTGCGGACGGCGCTGACGCGGCGGTGACCCGTAGTTGACATCGACGTCAGTGTCGATGTCAAGGACCGACGTCGACCGACACGGTCCCGTGGCCGAGCGCACCGTGGCCGGAGCAGCGCCGAACACGGGTGATGTCGTCGCAGCGGAGAGGGTCGCCCATGGCCGTGGTCGTCGCGCACCTGGTCTCGACCGTGTTCCTGACGGGCCTGATCTGGACGATCCAGATCGTGCACTACCCGCTGTTCGCGATGGTCGGCCCCGAGCGGTTCCCCGCCTACGAGGCGGCCCACTCGGCACGGATCACGGCCGTGATCGCGCTGCCCTGGGCCGTGCAGGGCCTGACGATGCTCGCGCTGCTCATCGCCCCACCCGCGGGCCTGCCCCGAGCGCTGATCTGGACCGCGGCCGTCCTGGCGGCGCTCCCGGTAGCGGTGACCCTGGTGGCCAGCGTGCCGGCCCACAGCGTGCTCGGGGACGGCTTCGACGCGGCCGCTCACACCCGCCTGGTCACCACCAACTGGCTGCGGACGGCCGCCTGGACCGCCCACGTCGCCGTGGCGATCGGCATGCTGGTCACGCTGCTCAGACGAGGGTGATGGCCCGGCCCTCGCTCGCGCCGATCGAGGTCGCGATGCGGTCGAGCACGTCGTCGGGCACGGCGTCGTCGAGGCTGAGCGCCATGATCGCCTCGCCCCCGACCTCGCTGCGCCCGACCTGGGCCGCCGCGATGTTCACGCCCGCCTCGCCGAACCCGGTGCCGACCGCCCCGATGATGCCCGGGCGGTCCTCGTAGCGGAAGAAGCACATGTGCTGGGTCGGCTCGACGTCCACGGGCGTGTTCCACACCTCGATCAGCCGCTCCCGGTCGCCGGGCAGCACCGTGCCCGCCACCCGGATCGGACGTGCGTCCCGGCCGATGCCGGTGACCCGCAGCACGGACACGTAGTCCTCCGAGTGGGCGTCGGAGATCTCACGCAGGTTGAGGCCCCGCTCCTCGGCGAGCAGCGGCGCGTTGACGAAGGTGACCGGCTCGGAGCACACCGGCGACAGCAGGCCCTTCAGCACGGACAGCCCGAGGGTGCGACCGTCGGCTTCGGCGAGGTCGCCGAGGTACTCCACGGTCACCTCTCCGGACAGGCCGCTGTGGCTGAGCGCGGTGAGCAGGCGACCGAGCTCCTCGCCCAGCGGCAGGTACGGCTTGAT
>JAWOCZ010000160.1:0-44612 GCA_046483565.1 Nitriliruptoraceae bacterium | reverse complement strand
TGCTCGCTGCGCTGCGCGCCAACCCGGCGCTCGCCTTCGATCCTGGGATCGCCGAGCTGTCGTCAGCTCCGGCCGTGGCGGGCGTGGACGAGTCGCTGATCAGGCAGCTCGGCGCGCTCATCGGGCCGCAGGATCCGCCCTTCGTGCTGGTGGTGGACGACCTGCACGAGATCACCGATCCCGATGCGCTGAAGAGCGTGGAGTCGCTGCTCCGACTGCGACCTGCCGGCTTGGCGTTGGTCCTCAGCGCGAGGTACCAGCCGGGCATCGCACTGCACCGGCTCCGGCTCGAGGCGTCCGTCCGTGAGATCGGACCCGAGGACTTCGCGCTCGGCCGGGAGGAGGCGGGCGAACTGCTGGCTTCCCTGGGACACGACCTCGAGGCTGAGCACGTCGACGCGCTGTGGCGGCGGACCGAGGGGTGGGTCGCGGGTCTGCGCCTCGCGGCGTCCGAGCTCCGACGGGGCGGCGACCCGAGGAACGTGGCGCGGACCTTCGGAGGCGCGACCCCGATGGTCGCCGAGCTCCTGGTCGCCGAGGTGCTCGACCATCTTCCCAGCGATGCACGAGAGTTCCTGGTGGCAACCGGTGCATGCCGTGAGCTCACCCCGACGCTGGCCGAGCGACTCACCGGACGCAAGGACGCCGGCGCAGTGCTCGAGGAGTTGCACCAACGCAACGCGCTGACCCAGCGGCTCGCCCAACCCGACGGTTCGGAGCCCGCCTATCGCTATCACGATCTGCTGCGGGACTTCCTGAGCACCGAGCTCCAGCGGACCGACCTCCCCCGGTGGCGCCAGCTCCAGGGTGAGCTGGCGACCTGGTACGCGGATCAGCGGCAGTGGCGGCTGGCGCTCGAACACGCGGTGGGCTCCGCCGAGCAGCACCGGGTCCACGCGGTGCTCCGTCATGCTGGTGTGGGCATGATCCTCGACGGCGACGGTCCGCTGATCGAGCGGCTGCTGGCCGACGTCCCCGATGCGTGGCGCGCGGACGCGGTCATCGGTGCCCTGCTCGCCGCAGCGGCGCTGGCCCGCTTCGACCCCGTCACCACGGATCGGCACCTCGCTGCTCTGGACGCCACGCCGCCATCGGGCAGTGCTCCTGCGGCTGATCCCTGGCTGTCGGCGCTGCGTGCAACGGTGGCCCTGCACCGTGCGCGGTTCGGTCCCGAGGTGAGCGCGGCGCTGCACGATGCGGACGGCGCGGGGGTCGGTGACACCGGCGATGTGGACCTGGATCTGCTCGGGCTCATCCAGACCGGGGTGGCGCGGGTCCGGGGGGGCTCGCCCGCAGGGTCGCGGCGGGATCTCGAGCAGGCTCTGTACCTGGCGACCTCCACCTCACGTGACTTCCCACGGGTCATGTGCCTCGGCAACCTCGCGGCGCTGGCGACGATCGCCGGCCGGGTCCCCGAGTGCGACGGGTACCTGGAGACCGCCCTGGAGATCGCACGGCTGCGCGGCTGGGATGGCAGTCAGCTCACGGCCCAGCTCCACGTGCTCGTCGCATGGTGGGCACTGGTGCGCGGCGACCAGTCCACCGCGCGCCGCGAGCTCGACAGCGTGCCGGAGCCGGCGACCCTCGGCAACCCCGACATGCGCGTTGCCTCCGTGACCGTCATGGCCGTTGTCGACCACTTCGATGGCGCGCCAGCGAGGTCGACCGCGATCCGTCTGCGCGCGGCGTGGGAGCACCTCGGCGACGTCGAGACCACCCCGGAGATGGCCTGCATGCTGATCCCCTGGGAGGTCAAGCTGTGGCTCGCCGCGGACGACCCCGTCGCCGCCGAGGAGGCGGCCTGCCGACGTGAGGCGGACCTGCACGGGACTGCCGAGGAACTGCTGGTGCGGGTGCTCCTGGCGCGCGCCAAGGGCTTCCCTGCTACCAAGGCCCGCCGGTGGTTGGCACCCGCCTGCGCGGGCGATGTGCCCGTGAGGTTCACGGTCAACCGCATCTGGGTGTGGCTCCTGGAGGCGCAGCTCGCTGCCGAGGCGGATGCCACCCAGGCGTCCCACGAGGCGCTCATGCAGGCCGTTCGGTCAGCGGCACCGGACCACCTCGTCGGTCTCGTCGACGCCTTCGGTCCGGCCACGAGCGAGCTGCTCGCTGCCAACCGTGGCCGGTTCGGTCGTCATGAGCCCTTCGTCACCGAACTCCTCGAGCGGCACTCCACCGAGGCCGTGTCGGCCGCCGCCACGACTCTCACTCCCGTGGAGGAGGCGATCCTGCGCGAGCTGCCGGCACACCGGACGATGGCAGACATCGCCGAGCTGCGGGGCGTCTCCGTCAACACCGTCAAGACCCACCTCAAGAGCATCTATCGGAAGCTGGCTGTCCAGGGCCGCCGAGAAGCGGTGGAGGCAGCCAGGGAGCAGGGCCTGCTGTAGAACGGGTCGCCCTGCAGCGGACGGGTGGGCCAGTTCAGCGGAGGGGTGGGCGACTTCACCCATCGTGGGTGAGGAGGCATCGGACGCACGGTCGTAACTTCTGCCTCCATCGGCCGTGGATCCACCGCACAGGACCTGTCATGCCCGCAGGCAGTTCAGCACGTCTCCCGATCCCGCACCTCTTCATGGTGATCTCTATAGGTTTCTTCGTCGTGATGATGGTGTCCGCGTTCGCACCGGCTGCGGCGGATGGTGGCGTCTCGCCCGCCGCGGCACCCGGATCGGCGCCGGCTGAGATGTCGGCACGGTCCACCGGGTGCACGGGTGGGGCGACCGTAGGGGACGCGTCCTGCGCCGTGGGGATGACCATGGCCGCACCCGTGGAGCCCGCTGTTCCGGCCGTCGACGGGCTGATGGTCGGGTCGCTCGTCGCCCTGTTGGCCCTGCTCGCCGTGACCGTCGGCGCGGGTCGGGCGGGCGCTCACGGATCGGGCCGACCCATCCTGGGCTTGGTGGCGGGTTTGCTCGCTGGTCTCGCCGGCGCGGCGAGCCTGTTCAGCATGGGCGCCATCACCCTCAGTAGCCCGACCTGGATCTACGGTCCGTTGGTGTTCTCGACCCTGGGCACCGCGCTCGGGACCACCGCGCCTCTACCGCGGCGGTAGGGCGCGCCACCTGTGGTGGCTCCCTGTGGCTGGCGTCCAGCGGCTCAGCAGCGAGATGGGTAGTGCCTCTCGTTCAGTCGGACCTGCCCCGCCGGGTCAGCAGCGCGCCGATCAGGATGCCGACGGCGATCAGAGCGAGGGTGAACAGCCACAACGGTGCCGTCACGCTGACCCCGAAGACGGTCAAGGTCGTGTCGGCCCGGTTCTGGAGCATGAAGATCACGGCTGCCAGCGCGAGCGCCAGCGCTGCGATGCGGCCGGGAGTGAGGGACCTGGATGCGGGGTCACTGTCCCCCGCGTTGCGGGTAGCCATCGTGCGTCTCCTCCGCTGGTGGGTTCACCTGCCGATGCGTGTCACCGTGCCCCGTCGGGCCGCTGCTCGGGTCGAGGGTGCTGTTGCGCGAGGCCGCGACGTGCGCTGCGGGCCCGCTCCCGGCGCTCGCCGAGGCGGATGTCCAACTGCCGCGCCTCATCCCGATCGCTGGTGCCGAGCCGCGCGACGACCGTCGCGGCCAGGTCGTTGGTCGCTTCACGGAGCTCCAGCGCCGCGCGGCGGAGCTGACCTTCCGAGAGCGTGCTGAGACGGCCCAGGTCGTCGTGCATCCGGTCGCTGCGGGACCGGACCGCGGGGACGCGCTCGTGCTGGTCGATCGATCCAGACGGCTCACCGCTGACGGCCAGGAGCCAGTCAGCATCGCTGAGGACCTGGTCGATCAGCGTCTCCTGTCCCTTGCGGGTCTGCGAGGAACGAAGCTTGGCGACCGCGGCGGCGATCACCGCGCCGGCTGCTGCGAGGCCCAGGAGCGGCCACAGCCATGACGGCACGCCGCTCGTCCCATCGGTGTCGGGCTCTGGTTCAGGTTCGGGCTCTGGTTCGGGTTCGGGCTCTGGCTCTGGCTCTGGTTCCGGTTCGGGCTCTGGTTCCGGCTCCGCTTCGGGTTCGGTGACCGCTTGCTCGCCGTCGCCGGTCAGCTGATCGCCGATGGCGTCGCGGTCCTCGGCTGTGCACGCGTTCGTGAGGATCGCCGCGAGTAGCACGGCCGCTGCGATCGCGATGCTCCGGTGCGCCGATCGTGTCCGCTCACCCTGACCTGCCACCCTGTGCCCTTCCCGACCCGTCGAGGTCTCCGTTCCTCGCCCGCCGACGTTGCGTCGGGGTGCTCGGCCAGCCGAGGCGGCTGGTCAGCTCGCTGGGAGTCTAGATGCGAGGTGTCGTCCGGCCTCGGAGGAACTGCGGTCGCAGGTCGGGCGGCGCGAGGTGCGGGACGCGACGACATGCGCGGGCACGCGTCGGGTGCTCGACGAAGCACACCGAAGTCTCCTCGGTGTCCCGCGCGAGGACGAGATCCCGCAGGATCCGCCCGGCGGTGTGGGCCGGGGCGACCCCGTGGCCCGAGTACCCGAAGGCGTAGTGGACCCGACCACCGTCGAAGCGCCCGATGCGGGGCACGGATCGGGCGGTGATCGAGATCGGACCGCCCCAGTGGTGGGTGAACCTGACCCGGCCGAGCTGGGGGAAGGTGGCCACGAGCTCCGCCTCGAGGCGACGCCGGATCGCCTCGTGGCGGTCACGCCGGGGGGAGATCGGTCCGCCGTAGCGGTACACGGCATCCGTGCCGCCCCACAGGATCCGCCCGTCGCGGGTGGGGCGGAAGTAGTGGACGTAGTTGTGCGCATCCTCGACGCCCTGCCGGCCAGCTTCGCCGGGTTCACGATGGCGCAATCGGCTTCGGTGAGGCCGCCGAGGTAGCTCGGGGAGTCGAGCAGCGCCCGTGTCTCCGCTCGGTCGAGGAGGTCGAAGCCCGTGAGCCCGAGCCGCTCGGCGGTCGCCCGCTCGCGCTCGATCCGCGCGAGCTGTGCGTCGTTGGCAGCGGCCCGGAGCAGCCCGGTGTGCTCGAGGTCGGCGTCGATCCCCGCCACCTCGACGGTGTCCACGATCTCACGTACCGACCGAGCGACCGCGCGGTGGGCGTGAGCAGCCCGCTCATCGCCCCAGTTGCCCGCGAAGCGGGGCAGATCGAAGTCCCGCAGGGTCATGGCGAAGCCACCGTTGCGGCCGCTGGCACCGGAGCTGACGTCGTGGGCCTCGAGCACCACGACATCGAGGTCGGGTGCGCTCTCCTTGAGCTGGAGCGCACTCCACAGTCCCGTGTGGCCCCCGTCGATGATCACCACATCGTAAGCCCGTGTCGACGGCAGCCTGCCAGATGCCGGGGCGCTGCACCGGCCACCCGTGGCCGGATGGTGTCCCCGCGTGCGCCTGCTTGGCAGTGCGGGGCGCTGCACCGGCCATCCGTGGCCGGATGGTGTCCCCGCGTGCCCCGGCCGACCGCGCCACCGAGGTGGTGGTCCACACCGGTGAGGCCCCTGCCGACCGACGCCGACGGCGAGGTGCACCGCGGAGGAGGTCGGTCAGCTGCCCGGCTCGTGGGGGACCCGACCGGTCCGGATGGCGTCGAGCAGCAGCTGGTGGTCGCGTTCGGTGGTGTCGGCGTAGGCGTGGGCGAAGCCGATCATCGCCTCGATGAACCCGTCGCTGCTTCCGAGGTAGCCCGCCAGCTCCGCCGGCTGCCCGCCGCGGGCGTGTGCGTCGGCCAGCACGTGTCCGCACAGCCTGGCGTAGGCGACGAAGCCGTCACCGTCCAGGTCCGTGAGATCGATGCCCCCCTTCATGTTGCGGAACTGCCGCACGTAGTAGTCGCGCTCCACCCCGTCGGGTCCCACGGCCGTCGACCACCCGAGGAAGATGTCACTGACGGTCTGCATCGTGCGCTGCCCCTCAACGACCCGGTGGCCGTGCGGTCGGGGGCCGGGGCCGGCCAGATGGGGCTCCAGCACCGATGGCGCGGCCTCCTTCACCTGCAGCACGAGCGGATCCTCCTCGTCGCGCCCGTGGAGCAGGATCACGTAGCACCGTGTGCCGACGCTGCCGACCCCTACCACCCGACGGGCGACGTCCACCACCTCGAAGCGCTCCAGCAGGCCGCGCTGGTGAGCCGGCAGGCTGGCGACGTAGCCCGCGAGGAAACGGGTGGCGAGCTCGCGGCGGTCGTCCGGCAGCACGTCCCGAGACAACACCGGTGGGGCCTCGCGCATCTGCACCTGCCCGTCGACCACCTCGGTGAGCTGCTGTGCGGCGTGCTTGCTGGTGCGCTGCCGAGCCTTGGTGAACACCTTCTCGGTGGCGGTCAGCAGGCCGGCACTCAGCTCCCCGTGCTCCACCAGGTCGCGGAGAGCCTCGAGCACGGTGTGCTCGTCGATGCTCGCGTGCCAGACCTCCAGCAGGTCGGCGTCGCGGTGCCCGCGCATCTCGGCCCGGTAGCGCGTCAGACAGCTGGCGACCGCGTCGTCCGCCAGCTCGGCGTCGAAGCCGCGGTCGCGGGCGGCGACGACCACCGAAGCCGACATGCGCTTGAGGTCCCACTCGAAGGAGCCGCGCATCGTCTCGTCGAAATCGTTGACATCGAACACCAGCCGACCTTCCGGGGAGGCGAAGGTCCCGAAGTTGTCGAGATGCGCGTCACCGCACAGTTGGGTGGTCAGCGAGGTCGTGGGCGTGAGGACGAGGTCGGCGGCCATGACCGCGGCCGAACCGCGCAGGAAGGTGAAGGGCGACGCGGCCATGCGGGCGTAGCGCAGGCCCAGGAGCTCGGGTGCTCGCGACACGTCCTGCGCGGCGAGGATCGCCACGGGATCGTCGCGGTGGTCGGCCGGCGGGCAGGCCGCGTGGGAGCGACGGCCGACCTGCCGGCGCGTGGCGCGGCCGCGTCGATCGAGCTCGGCCAGGCTGGGTCGTGGCATCGTCGGCTCGATGGCGGGGTCCGCTTCTGTCGCATCCGCCACCCTGAAGGAAGCCTAACGGCTGCTGAGAGGGTGCTGGCATCCTGACCGCCGACCGGGTGCGGTCAGCGGGGGCCGGTGGCCCGCGCGAGGTGCCCGGCGAAGCCCGTGAGGACCTCGGCCTCGTCGCCGGTGGCGAAGAGCACCACCCCGTCCGCCCGGGCCTCGAGCTGGATCGAACCCGGCGGGATCTCGCACTCAGGATCGCCGCAATCGTGGACGTCGCCCATGGCCTGCCACGCGCCGCCGGCACGCGAGACGCGGACCTCGACCGCCGGGGTGCCGTGCTGTTCCCAGGACAGCACCGAGACATCGGTGATGGCGGAGAGGGGGAGCGAGGTGACCGCGCACTGTAATCCGAGCTCGTGCTCGTCGGTCACGTGCTGCGCATCACCGACCACCACGTGGACCAGCCGCGTTGGCGTCAGCAACCCGAGGGTCACGTCGGTGTGGACGTGCCCGTCGTCGCAGACGTCCTTGACCGTGGTCGCCGTGACGTGCTCCACCGTCTCGCCGGCCAAGAGCTGCTCGACCCGCTTGCGGGAGGTCCAGGTCTGCGGGCCCTGATCGAGCTGTTCGAGGTAGTGCTGCCAGGCGGTCATGACGACTCCGGTCGGCTCAGCAGCGCGGGGTGGGGTCTCGCACCCGACGCGAGGGGTAGACACCGTACGCGCCATGGCCGATACGGCCCACGGCGATCATCGTCGCCGCGGCGCACATCAGCCGACTCGGTCGCCACTCTCGGGCGCCGGGCCGCTGCAGACCCGGCGGCTGCCCCTCGACGGCGCTGCAGCGGGCCAACCGTCGTGCCTGCCGACCCGGGGGTGCGCCGCTCAGGCATCGTGGTCGTCGAGGTGTGCGTTGACGGGCGTACCGGCCTCGATCGTCCGGCTGACCGTGCACGTGCGGTCGTGGGAGTGCTGCACCGCCCGCGGTAGGCGGTCACGGGCCTTGTCACCGTCCGGGCCGTCGGGGAAGCGCACCCGGAAGGTCACCTCGATGTCGCGCAGCAGGTTGCCCCCGTCCGCATCGACCTTCTCCGCGCCGATCTCGATCTCGAACCGCTCCGGCGCCGCGCGGCGGGTGGTCATCAGGTCAACGTCGACCGCGGTGCAGCCTCCGATGGCCGCGAGCAGCAGCTCCACCGGGCTGAAGCCGTCCTCCAACAGGCTCCCGAAGGTGAGCTCAGCACCGCCCGGGTTGGTGGCGCGGTAGACACCGGTCTCCACGCGCTCGAGGGTGACGTGCCGGTGATCGCTGTCGGACATGCTGTCGCCTCTGGTCGGTCGGGCCGGGATCGGGGCTACGGGTCGTGAGGCTGGCGCGGCGCTCGGTGGTGACCGGAGCCGGGCTGCGCGGCATCCCCGGGGCGACGCTAACGGGTCTGCAACTGTGGTGATCAACGGGTCGGCATCGTGACCCGATCGGTCTCGGTGATCTCGCGGATCACCCGGGCGGGGGAGCCGACCGCGACCACGCCGGCGGGCAGGTCGCGGGTCACGACCGCGCCGGCGCCGACGACGGTGTCCGCCCCGATGGTCACCCCCGGCAGCACGATCGCGCCCCCGCCGAGCCAGACGTTGTCACCGAGCTCGATCGGGGCGCCGGACTCCCACCCGGCCCGGCGCGCGACCGGGTCGACGGGGTGGGTGGCCGTCAGCAGCTGCACGCGCGTCGCGATCTGGCAGTCCTCACCGATGGTGATGGGCGCCACGTCGAGCAGCACGCTGTCGTAGTTGACGAAGGTGCCGGCACCGATCCGGACGTTGCAGCCGTAGTCGAGGCGCAGCGACGGCTGGACGACCACACCCTCGCCGACGGCGCCGAGTAGCTCGTGGAGCAGTTCGCTGCGGCGTACCCAGTCGCCGGGTCCCGTGGCGTTGAAGGCCGCCAGCACCTGCTGCGCCCGGGCATAGCGAGCCTGGAGCTCGGGATCGTCCGCGTGGTACAGCTCGCCGGCCAACATGCGTTCCAGCATCGACATCGTCTCGCCTCTCTCGGGGAGCCCGCCCGGAGCCCGCCGTGTCCGCAGCAGCGGTGTCGGGCGTCGTTCGCTCTCGCCGTTGCGCGGGTCGGCCGCCAGGCAGAGCCGGTCGCCCGGCTCAGGCGGCACGCGGGTCAGCCGCCTTCCGGGACCAGGATGAGCCGGTCGACGGCCGCCGCCTCCACCGCGGCGGGCGTGAAGTGGATCGGCAACGTGTCACCCCGCGCCCAGGCCTCGGCCTGGTCGGCGTAGTGCTGGTGGAAGGGCCGACCCGACTGCCCCGTGAGGTGGATCCACCGTCCTGCGTCGAGGTCGCCGAGATCGACCAGGTAGCGCATCGAGGGCACCCAGTTCACCTCGTAGCCATCGTTGGCGGACCATCCGGTGGCGTTGACGATGTCCGAGCCCCCCGCCAGCTGCAGCGGGCCGCGGTTGAACAGGGTCTCGAGGGGGGCGATCCCCGAGGAGCCGAACGTGGCGTGGGTCAGGGTCAGGGTGTGCATCGCCCCCCACCGCCAGTCGGTGGGGTCGGGGGAGAAGCGGTCGCTGAGCTCGACGTGGGCGTCGGCCATCGCCCGGCGCAGGATGTCGTCACGGGTCTCACGTTCGGGGGTGGTGCGGTCGTCCCACCAGGCCCCGTCGGGCTCGGCGACCAGGCCGCGCACGATCTCCCACCAGCGGGCGCCGCCCGTCGGCCAGGCCCACTCGGGCAGCTCGTCGTGGAAGGTGGCGGCGAGGAGGTGCCGCCAGGTGGCATTGAACGCCGCGGCGCCGGCGCTGTCGGCAGCGTCCTGCAGGTCCCACGCCGCCAGCACCTCCTGGACCACCTCGATGTCGGCGCTGGCACCGTCGGGGTCGTCGCCGTCGGCCGGTACGTCGAGCAGCGTCGGCACGAGGTTGGCGGCGTTGCCGTTGTGGGCATCGAGCTGGATCGCGAGCAGGTCGTCGAGCGAGAGGTCGTCGCGACCGTCGAGCAGTTCGGCGATGCGGGCGGCCCGGTAGCCGAGGTTGAAGTCGCTGGAGAGGAAGGGCTCGCCCGGGGGCGCCAGGACCGGCTGGTTCGCGGTCGCCAGCACGCCCTCGGCCGGATCGAACGTCCACGGCAGCTCCTCGAAGTCGAGGAAGCGCTCCCAGGTCGCCTCGCCGGTCCAGCCCGGCTGGGGCAGGGTGCCGTCGCCGCTGCGGCGGACCGGGATCCGGCCAGGGGCCTGGTAGCCGATGTGGCCGTCGACGTCGGCGTAGACCAGGCTCTGCGAGGGGACCTCGAACCGGCTGGCGGCCGCGCGGAAGCTGTCCCAGTCCCGGGCCTGCATGAACAGCGGCACGGCGTCGGCGGTCGCGACGGGGTCCAGGGCGACCCACCGCAGCGCGACCGCGTGCTCCACCTCGGCGTCCTCGCCGGGGTCGTCCGTCCCGCTCCCCTCATCCCGCGCGGCGTCGTTCGCTCCGGCCAGCGGCCCGGCCGCCACCTCGGCACCGGCCTCGGAGACGTCGGAGAACAACGGGCCGTTGGGCCCGAGGCGGATCGTGAGCTCGACGTCGTCGCCGCCGGCGACACCCACCGTCTCGGTGATGATCTCGAGCGGCTCCCAGCCGTCCTCGGTCTGCACCCGGTCGCCGTCGATGCGCTCGATGGCCAGGTCGGCGACGTCCGGGCCGAGGTTGGTGAAGCCCCACGCGATCCGGTCGGTCTGGCCGATCACGATGCCAGGCATGCCGGCGAAGGAGTAGCCGAGGACGTGGTAGGGGCACGCCTCGCCGACGGGCTCGCAGCGCAGTCCGACCTGGTACCACAGTGAGGGCTGGGCGGGACCCAGGTGCGGGTCGTTGGCCAGGAGCGCCGAACCCGTGGCGGAGCGCTCCGGTGCGACCACCCACGAGTTGGAGCCGATGCCGTCCTCCCGGCCGTCACCGAGCAGCATCGGCGCGTCTGCCAGCGCCTCATGCGCGGCGGCCAGTGCCGTGTCCACGGCCGGATCGGTGACGTCCAGGGCGGTGCCCGGTGCCGCCGCGGAGCTCGCCACGGGCGCATCCTCCGGGTCGTCCAGCCCGGTGCCCGGGACGAAGCGGCCGTCGACCACCTCGCCGCCCTCGGGCAGGATCGGTGGATGGCGATCGGCGGGGAAGGTCGGGAACAGGTCCTGCCAGCCTCGGCCCTCGCCGAGGTCGACGCCGAGCAGCCGGGCACGCAGCAGTTCGTCCTCGAGGTTGGAACGCAGGTCCCAGGCCATCGCCTTCAGCCACGCCACGGAGTCCGCGGGTGTCCAGGGCTCGGGGACGTAGCCGCTCGGTCCCGACAGGGGCAGCAGGGCGTGCTCCAGGGAGAGCTCCGAGCCGGTGCGGCCCTCGGTCCAGTCGTTGACCCCCTCGGCGTAGGCCTCGAGCATCCGGGTCGTCTCCGGGGCGAGCAGCTCCAGCTCCGCCTCGGCGACGCGCCGCCAGCCGAGGGTGCGGACGAAGCGGTCGGTGTCCAGCTGGCTCTCGCCGAACAGCTCGGAGAGACGGCCGGCCGTGACGTGACGGCGGAAGTCCATCTCCCAGAACCGGTCCTGGGCATGGACGAAGCCCTGGGCGCGGAAGAGGTCGTCGCTCGAGCTCGCGACGATCGTGGGGATGCCGTGCTCGTCGCGCAGCACCTCGACCGGCGCGTCGAGACCGGGCAGGGCCAGCTCCCCGCCGGTGGTGGGCACGCTGCGCCGTGCGAACGTCGCGCCCGTCGCCGTGGTGGCGAGCAGGGCGAGCACCAGCAGGCCGGCGATGCCGGCGAGGCCACGCTTGATCCAGACCATCGACCTGCTCCCGTGCTCGTGGTACCAGTGATGCCCGCCGCCACGGGCCGGCAGCAACGCTACCGCCCTCCCGCCGGCCGACCGGTGCTCGCAGCACCCGGGCGGCGCAGGTCGGTAGCTTGCCCCCTCAGCCACCGGTCGCGCCGAGTCGCGACCGGTCCCGCCCGTCCCGGTGACCCAGGGAGCCGATCGCGTGATCCTGAGACTGTCCGAGATGTTCGTCCGCACGCTCCGCGACGATCCCGCCGATGCGGAGCTGCCGGGACACACCGCCATGGTGCGGGCCGGCTACATCCGCCGCGCCGGTGCGGGGATGCACACCTGGCTGCCGCTCGGCCACCGTGTCTACCGCAACGTCGAGCGCATCGTCCGCGAGGAGATGGACCGGATGGGGGCCCAGGAGGTCCACTTCCCGGCGCTGCTGCCCCGCGAGCCCTACGAGCTGTCGGGTCGGTGGGAGGAGTACGGCGAGACGCTGTTCCGCCTGAAGGACCGGCGGGGCAACGACCACCTCCTCGCCCCGACGCACGAGGAGATGTTCACGCTGCTGGTCAAGGACCTCTACTCCTCCTACAAGGACCTGCCGCTCAGCCTCTACCAGATCCAGATCAAGTACCGGGACGAGGCCCGGCCGCGTGCCGGGTTGCTGCGCGCCCGCGAGTTCGTGATGAAGGACTCCTACTCCTTCGACGTGGACGATCAGGGCCTGGAGGCCTCCTACCTGCAGCACCGTGCCGCCTACATCGCCACCTTCGACCGCCTCGGCCTGGACTACGTCGTCGTCTCCGCCATGTCGGGTGCGATGGGGGGCTCGCGTTCCGAGGAGTTCCTGTGCCCGACCCCGGTCGGGGAGGACACCTTCGTGCGCTCGCCGGGCGGCTACGCCGCCAACGTCGAGGCGGTGCGCACCCCCGTCCCGGACCCGTTGCCCTACGACCAGGTGCCCGCCGCTCACGTGGAGGACACCCCCGACACGCCGACGATCGAGAGCCTGGTCGCCTTCGCCAACGAGCAGTTCCCCCGCGAGGACCGTGCCTGGGAGGCCGGCGACACCCTCAAGAACGTGGTCGTGATGCTCCGGCACCTCGAGGGGCCGCGGACACCGCTGGTGGTCGGGATCCCCGGGGACCGTGACGTCGACACCAAGCGGCTGCAGGCTCAGGTCGAGCCAGCCGTGGTGGAGCCCTTCACGGACGAGGACTTCGCCGACCACCCGATGCTGGTCAAGGGCTACATCGGTCCCCAGGCGCTGGGGGAGGACTCGGCCAGCGGCATCCGCTACCTCGTCGACCCCCGGGTCGTCGAGGGCACACGCTGGGTCACCGGCGCCAACCAGCACGGCCACCACGTCTTCGATCTGGTCGCCGGTCGGGACTTCCGGCCCGACGGCACGATCGAGGCGGCGGAGGTCCTGGCCGGCGACCCCGCTCCCGACGGCTCCGGGCCGCTGGAGCTCGCCCGAGGGATCGAGATCGGCCACATCTTCCAGCTCGGCCGCAAGTACGCCGATGCGCTGGGCCTCCAGGTGCTCGACCAGCACGGCAAGCTCGTGACCGTGACGATGGGCTCCTACGGCATCGGCGTGTCCCGCGCGGTCGCGGCCATCGCCGAGACCACCGTCGACGAGCTCGGGTTGTGCTGGCCCCGCCAGATCGCACCCGCGGACGTCCACGTGGTCAACGCCGGCAAGGGTGAGGACACGGCCAGCGTGGTCGAGCAGCTCGCGAGCGACCTCGAGGCCGCAGGGCTCGACGTCCTGCTCGACGATCGGCCGAAGCTTTCTCCCGGGGTGCGGTTCAAGGATGCCGAACTGCTCGGGGTGCCGACGATCGTGATCGTCGGCAAACGCCTGGCCGACGGGGTCGTCGAGGTGAAGGATCGCCGGACCGGGGAGCGTGTGGACGTCGTCGTCGGCGAAGCGGTCGATCATCTCGTCGCCGTCTGCGCGGACTGAGTCGGCGGACGTGCCGTTGCCGGCAGGCTCGGAGGTCTCTCGCCCCTGTCCGGGAGGTCGGTGGGACGACGGCGAGGCCGGTGTGCGGTTGCGCACCGGCCTCGCCGTGTCGGGAGGGCAGGGTCACGGCAGCAGGGTCAGCGGCGTGGTCCGCTCGGACTGGATCGAACCGTCGCGCGCCGAGTACTCGAAGACGGTGAGCGTGCCGTCCTGGCGGGTGTCCACGTCGAAACGGATCGTGGTGTCGAGGTCACCCCAACCGACGCCGTTGTCGGTCGTTGCGAAGCCCTCGGTCAGCACGGTGCCGTCCGCGGACTCCAGCCGGTACTGGAAGGTGCCCTCGAAGACGGCCGCCTTGCCGGTGATCCTGAGCGGCGAGCTGACCTCGGCCCCAGCCGGTGGGGTGTCCACGAAGACACCGGGGAGCAGGTCGAGGTAGTCGTCACGGGCCACCGGCGCATCCAGCACGATGCCCTCGCCGGAGAACACCGTCACCGGTTGGCCGTCGAGCTGGAACCGGACCGCATCCACGGTCGGGAACTGGGTCACGGTGTAGACGACCTGGGCCAGGCGCGAGAACATCGAGAACGAGCCGCCGCCGGACTCGAACTCACGGGAGAGGTCGACCGTGGCGACGCCGTCGTCGATCGTGACGCCGAGTAGCAGGGTCTCCTCCGGCACGGCGCTCGAGACGTCGTCGATCAGCGCCTGGTCCGCATCCGAGGGCCCATCGATCAGCGCCCGCAGCGTCGCGTGGGCGATCTGCGGCGTGAACGGCAGCTCGCGTTCCACGGCGACCAGGAACGGTTCCGCGCGGCCTTCGTTGCCACCACCGGGTGCGACGAAGTACAGCCGGACCTCGGAGACGTCCGGCTCGTCGGTGTCGGTCCCGGGCTCGGGGTCGGCGGAGGCGTCGTCGGGTTCCCCGGCGGTGTCGTCGTCCGCGTCATCCTCAGGGTCATCCTGAGGATCGTCCGCTGGCTCGGGCTCGGGCTCGGGGTCGGGGTCGGGGTCGGCCGGGTCCTGCGCGGGGTCCTCGGTGTCGGTGGTGGTGTCGGTGTCGTCGGAGGCCAGGGGGCCGCCGTCGACGACCTCCCCGCCGCAGCTCAGCAGGAGCAGCGAGAGCACGGTGATGAGGAAGAACGGGAGCGAGAAGCGCTTCATGGTGAGCCTCCAGCTGGTCGGTGGAGGACCGCTCGGTGCGTGGTCCGGCGCTGTCGGAGCGCCCAGTGACAGCATCCCGCGCGCCGGTCATGGCGGTGTCCGCGGCATGTCACAGATCCGCAACAACCTCGACCGGGAGCCGTACCTGGACCTCGAGCCCACCGCTGTCACGGTTGCGCGCCGTGACCTCCGCGCCCAGCAGCCGGGCGTGTTCGCGCACGATGGCGAGCCCGAGTCCGCTGCCACCACCGCGGGCGGCATCGGCCTTGCTGAAGCGGTCGAAGATCCGCTCGAGCTGGTCGTCGGCCACCCCCGGACCCCGGTCGGCGACCTCGACGACCAACGTGGCCCCCTCCAGCCTGGCGCCGATGGTCACCGGACCACGGTCCGCACCGCCGCCGTGGGCGCGGGCGTTGTCCACCAGGTTGGCGACGATCCGCTCCAGGCGACGGCGGTCGGTGCGCACCCTGAGCTCCGCTGGCACCGCGACCTGGGCCTGCGGCAGCCGGCGGGCGGCGATGGCGGCCAGCAGGCGGCCCACGTCGATCTCGGTCACCTCGATGTCGGCGGCAGCATCGGTGCGGTCGAGACGGGAGAGCTCCAGCAGTTCCTCGACCAGGTCGCGCAGGCGTCGCACATCGCCGTCGAGGAGCTCCACCACCCGCCGGGTGGCCGGTGGGAACTCCTCGATCCGGGCGGCCAGTTCGTCGGCCTCCTGGACGAGCGCGGTCACCGGGGTGCGCAGCTCGTGGGAGACGTCCGCCACGAACCGGCGCTCCCGGTGACGGGCGGCGGTCAGCTCGGCCACGGTGTCGGCCAGCGAGCCGGCCAGCCGCGCACCGCGCCAGCCGGCGATCGCGCCGAGCAGCACCAGCACGAGGGAGGCTCCCAGCAGCACGCGGCGGAGCTGGGCGAGTGCGGCCCGGGTGTCGCTGACGTCGGTCAGGAAGTAGAAGTCGGGTCCGGCCGGGGGATTGCGCGCCCCGACGACGAGGTGGGGGACCCCGTCCAGCTCGACCCACTGTGCCCCCACCCGCCCCTCGGCGACCGTGTTGCGCAGCTCCGCTGAGAGCACCTCGGGGACGTTCACCACGTCCAGCCCCGACACGTAGTCGTCCCCCGGCTCCCCACCGAGGTCGACGTAGACGTCGACGCCACGCCGCTGCAGATCGTCGGCGAGCCCGGACGTCTCGATGTCGCCAGGTCGGACCGTCCCGTCGAGCCGTTCGGCGGCCAGCACCTCGACGTTGAAGCGGGCCTCCTCGATCGCGCGGTCGAGTACCTCGGCCTGGAGCGAACGTGCCACAAGGACGTAGGCGAGCATGGACAGCGCGAGCGAAGCCAGGGTCACCACGCCGACCACCGTGAGCAACAGCCGGGAGCGGACCCGGCGACCGGGCCTCGGATCCGCCGGCTCGGTGGCGGTCACGGTGGCGGTCACGGTGGTGGCCACGGTGGCGGTCACGCCCGCACGGCGCGGTAGCCGACGCCACGCACGGTCTCGACGTACTGCGGCTCGCTCGGTGTCGGTTCGATCTTGGCCCGCAGCCGTTGGATCGTCGCGTCGACCAGCCGTGAATCGCCGAGGTAGTCGTAGCCCCACACCCGTTCCAGCAGCTGGTCCCGGGAGAGGACCTGCCCGGCGTGTCGGGCGAGTTCGGTGAGCAGCCGGAACTCCGTGGGGGTGAGCTCGATCGGTCGGCCGTCACGTTCGACGGTGTGCGCGGCCACGTCGACGCGCACCGAGCCCATCCGCAGCAGGTCGTCCTGGACCTGGTCGTTGCGGCTCGCACGCCGCAGCGAGGCGCGGACACGGGCGATCAGCTCCGCCATCTCGAAGGGCTTGGTGACGTAGTCGTCCGCTCCGGATTCCAGCCCGACGACCACGTCCAGGGTGTCGGAGCGGGCGGTGAGCATCACGACCGGGGTGGCCGAGGTGGCCCGGATCGCCTTGCACACCTCCAGCCCGTCCATGCCGGGGAGCATCACGTCGAGCACCACCGCGTCCGGCTGATCGCCATGGAACCGCTCGAGGCCTGCGTCCCCGGTGGCGGCGGTCAGCACCTCGAATCCGGCCTGCTGCAGTCCGCGCTGGGTCAGCTCCCGGATCGAGTCGTCGTCCTCGACCACCAGGATCGTCGCGTCCATGTGCGCTCCACCTCGCCGCCTGCTCCGGGCCTGCCCGCACCGCGAGCCTGCCAGGTGTCGGCGACCGGTGCGGTCAGGCGAAACCGGGTGGGACCCGCCGCCACGGCACCGCCGCTTCCAGCTGCGCGGCGAGTCGTAGGAGACCGGCCTCGTCCCATGGCCGTCCCAGGAACTGGACCCCGACGGGCCCGTGCTCGACGTCGTGGTGCAGCGGCAGGCTGATCGACGGCTGTCCGGTGAGGTTGGCCAGCGGGGTCAGGCCGACCCAGGCGGTCTGGTCGGCGAACACCGCCTCGCCGTCCCAGCCGGCGTAGTGCCCGTTGGGACGCGACGGCCCGGTGACCACCGGCTGCACGACCGCGTCGAGGTGGTCCATGGCCGCGACCACCCCCCGGGCCGTGAGCTGGATCGCGAACTGCGCGGCGGCAGCGTCGGCCGCGCTGCGTTGCCGGCCCACCTCGGCGAGCCAGGCGTTGACGGGCTCGAACATCGTCGCGTCGACGGGCTGCGAGGCGAGGTTCGCGGCCCACAGGGTGCGCAGCTGGTCGCTGATGGCGGGATCGACCGGCAGCGTCACCTCCTGCACCTCGTGGCCGAGCTCCTCGAGCACCTCGACCGTGCGGTCGAGCGCCGCGGCGACCGAGGGGTGGAGCCCCTCCGGGGAGAGGGGCGCCTGGCGGTCGACGCCGATCCGCAGCCGGCCGACCGGTGCCCGCATCTCCTCGAGGAAGGAGCGTGACGGCGGTGGGGCCATGCCGGGGTCTCCGGTGCTGTAGCCGGCCACCACGTCCAGGCTCAAGGCAGCGTCCGCCACGGTGCGGGTCAGTGCCCCACCGGTGCTCAGCCCGAAGGACAGCTCGCCGAACAGCGGGCCGCTGGAGACCCGGTCACGCGCCGGTTTCAGCCCCACCAGGCCGTTGACGGCCGCCGGGATACGGATGGAGCCGCCACCATCGGAGCCCTGCGCGAGTGGGCACAGCCCCGCGGCCAGCGCGGCGCCGGCGCCGCCCGACGAGCCCCCGGCGTTGCGCTCGAGGTCCCAGGGGGTCGAGCAGGGCCCGTGCAGCTCGGTGTCGGTGTGCCCGATCGTGCCGAGCTCGGGCACGTTCGTCTTGCCCAGCCCGATGGCGCCGGCGGCCAGCAGCGTCGCCACGATCGTGTCGTCGGTGGGGGCGATCCACCCCGCCAGGCTCCGGGTCCCCATCGTGGTCCGCACGCCCTGCCACAGGTTCAGGTCCTTGATGGCCACCGGCAGTCCGTGCAGCGCCGGCAGGGCGGCACCCGCGGCCGCACGTTCGTCCGCCTCGGTGGCGGCGGCGCGCGCCCGCTCCGCCGTCACCTCGACGTAGCTGCCGAGCCGGTCGTCCAGGCGGGCGATGCGCTCCAGGTACAGCTCCACCAGCTCGCGGGAGGCCAGTTCCCTGTCCCGCAGCCGGGCGAGCAGCTCCGTGGCGCTCGCGAAGGCGAGGTCGGGATCGTTGACCATCGAGGCTCCTGTCCGCCGGCCGGATGTGGGGCGATGGTGCCGTGGGGCCCTGTTGGGTCACCCCACCGGGTCGCGCCCCCGGTCACTCCACCGGGTACAGGGGATCGACCTGGGCCGCACCGTCGAGCAGGTCCTCAGCCCGTGTACCGAAGGCGCTGACGTGCGGCGAGGCGTTGTGCGCCTCCCAGTGCTCGCGGCTGGCCCAGGTCTCGTGGAAGGCGAAGAGCGTCGGGTCCTCCGGGCTGCGGTACAGGTCGTAGTGCATGCAGCCGGGTTCCTTCCTCGTCTCCTCCACGAGGTGCGTGAGGGCGCCGAGGAGCTCGCTGCCACGTCCCGGCTTGGCCTGGAGGCGGGCGATGACCGTCAACGGCGTGTCCACACGGGCTCCTTCGTCCTCCACCCCGTCATCAGCGGGCGGGCGACCACCGTAGTCGTACGCGGGCGTGGAGAGGCCCGCGTACGGCTCGGTCGGGGTCAGTCGTGGAAGAGGTCGATCACGACACGCTGCGGGTCGTCGAGCCGCTCGATCAGGAAGGGCTGCTCGCCCGTCGTTCCGATGAAGAAGGTGTGCTGGCCCTCGAAGATCGTGTCGTTGACCACCTCGGTGACCACGCCACCGCTCGGTGCACGCAGGCGGTCCTCGTCCCAGACCTCGATCGTGTCGGGCAGGTCGGGCGGCAGGGGCACGTTGCGGATCGCGACGCGTAGGACGGCATCGCCGTCCACGTCCACCAGCGCTCCGCTGCCCTGGGCACGCGCCTCGTCGACGTACTCCACGAGCCAGCCGGCGCGGCCGTCGCCCGCGAGCTCGAACACGACCCGGTCGAAGCCGTCGTGCTGGCCGAGCCGGGCCTCCGTCACCGCGAAGGTGCCCGGTTCCCCGGACGCCTCGCGAGGCTCGGTCGTCGGGTCGCCGTCCAGCGGCGCCAGGCCGCTGTCACCCTCGCCGTCCTCCGCCTGGCCGCCATCCTCGTCGCCGTCGTCGCCGTTCTGGCTGTCGTCCTCGTCGCCGTCGTCCGGCGTCCCGTCGTCGGTGCTGTCGCCGTCGTCGCCGTCGTCCGCGCTGTCGCTGTCGTCGGCGCTGTCGTCGTCCGCAGTGTCGTCGTCATCGCCGTCGGTGGTACCGCCACCGTCACCGTCACCGTCGTCACCGGGTGCTTCGTCATCTCCCGGCTGCTCGTCCGGCGTCGGCGGGGGGTCGCTCAGCTCATCGTCGGGGTCCGCATCGCTACAGCCCGCCAGCAGTAGGGCAGCGGCAACGGTGATGCCGACGACTCCGAGACGTCGATGAGCGAGCATGGTTCCCCTCCGGATGGGTGCCCCACGAGCAGATCAGTTCCCGTCGCCGACCGATACGGCCGGTCATCGGTCGGCCGGACGGTGGTCGAGCGTTCGGGCGGCCCGGTCCCTGCGGCTGAGGTGAGGGCCCCGGTCGCCTCGGCGGCGACAGCACACCCTCGACCTCCATCAGCCGCACGCCGGCGGGCACGTGCGCCTGCGATCCGGCGGGGATGTTCGCCTGCGATCCGGCGGGGATGTTCGCCTGAGATGGAGTCACCAGGCGCCGATGACGCGGACCGGGTCGCCCACCTGCAGGATCTCGAACAGCTGGTCCGCCGCGGTCGGGGTCACCCGGACACACCCCGCGCTGGCGGGACGGGGCGGGACGTGGCGCGACCCGTGGATCGCGATCGCGCCGTGGAAGTACATCGAGTTGTACATGTTGGGCTGGGAGGCCGGGTACAGCGACGAGGTGTGCCAGCCCGGCCGCTTCCACGAGATGGTGTAGGAACCGGCGCGGGGCAGCCCGTCCGTGCCCGTCGAGACCGGGTGGACGTGCTGCCAGCGGCCGTCCTGGCGCAGGTAGAGGACCTGGCAGGTGTTGTCGACGGTGACGCCCCGCCCGGAGCTGTTCGCTGCCGGGAGCCCGTCGCTGGCCCGCAGCGTCGTCAGCTCCCCGTCCTGCAGCGATCGGCGGCTGACCTCCCGGCCCTCGAGACGACGCCAGGCGCACAGGGCCCGTCGGGTCTGCGGTCCCTCGATCCCGTCGACCGGTCCGACGGGGTAGCCGAGGTCGGCCAGCAGCTGTTGCGCCTCGCGGACCGGTGAGATCCCCGTTGCAGGGGCCGGCTCGGGCTCGGGCTCCTTCCCGGTGCCGACCAGTACCACCCGGTCGGTGGGCTCACGCACCACCTCCTCGCGCGTGAGCTCGCGGTCGGCCTCCTCACCGTCGACCAGCGTGACCCGGTGGACCTCCCGACGCAGGCCGTCGTGGCCCTCGTTGGCCACCCGGGTCTCCCCGACCAGCAGCTCTTCGGTCTCACGGCGCTGCTCGCCGTGGTCGATCGGCTCCTCGACGACCTCCTCGCGTACCTCGACCCGCTGCACGCTGATGGTCGTGCCGCTGCTCAGCTGCTGATCGCGAGGTGGATCGACCCGGTCCTGCTCGTGGACGGCCACCCCGGCGTCGACGATGGCGCCGGCGACCGTGCCGGCATAGGTCTCCACCCGGTGTTCCCGTCCGTCCGCCAGGATGCGCACAGCGGTGGGCAGGGTGATCTCGATGCGGTCACCGTCGGCGACCGGGGAGCCGCGCGGCGGTTGGATGCGGGCCTCGCGCTCGAGGAGGTGCTCGAGCCCGGCCGCGCGGAGCACCGCCTCGACGGTGGTCGCCACCGCCGTGACCGTCTGTGGCTCCCGGTCGTCGACGTGGACCTCGACACTGCGGGCCCGGTCCACGACGATCACCAGGCCGTCGCGCACCGGGGTGTCGGGTGGTGGCTCGACCCGGTCCGCGTCGGCCACCGCGACCTCGAGCCGGTCGAGGACCGCGCCCACGTCGCCTCCGAGTGTCCGGGTCGCCAGCACCTCGTCGTCGACGACCACCTCGACGTGTGACGAGGCGGCGAACAGCACCGCGGCACCGGCGGTGAGCAGGGCCAGCACGCCCACGGTGGCCAGGACGGCGTGATGACGGCGGGCGCGGGGCACGGTGACCACCTCCTCGTCGGCGGTGGGAACGCCACGGCGCGTGGCCTGCGCGTCCACGAGGGCCGCGGCTCGGCTCGCTTCCAGCGTAGAGGTCGGGCCCGTGGCACCGAAGGGCCGGACGACCGGATGTTCCCGTCATCGAGGTGGTGACCCACGCCGGCGGTGTGGTCCGATCAGCTGAGGAAGTCCCGCAGGACCGCGGTGTACTCCGCGGGCCGGTCGAGGTAGGGGAAGTGGCCGCCCTCGGCGAAGGTGTGGACCCGGGCCGTGGGGTAGGCGGCCAGCAGCGCCGCGCGCAGCCGCGGTTCGAGCAGTGGGTCGTTGTCGGAGTGCAACAGGAGCAACGGGAGGCCGGCCGGCGCGTGATCGCGGATCGTGAAGGGTTCGACCACGGTGCGGTAGCGGGCCAGGAGCCGTCGTTTGAGGCCGGGGAGCTGTGCCTGCTCGGCCAGGAAGGCGGCGACCAACGGCGAACCCTGCGACGCCGGGACGACCTTGCGGGCGTTGCTGGCCCGGAAGGCGGCCGCAACGAGACGTTCGGGCAGGATCCGACCGATGCGCGCTCGCCAGCGATGCGCATCACGGAGCTGATCGTTCGGGGGGAAGGTGTTGGCGAACACGGCGCGGTCGATGCGTTCCGGGTGGTGCTGGACCAGGTACTGGGCCAGGTACCCCCCGAGCGAGGAGCCGACGATGGTGGCGCTGTCCACGCCGAAGGTGTCGAGGATCGCGATGATGCCCGCGGCCAGCTCCGACAGCGTCGTCACCGCCGGGTAGGACACGGCGACGGTGCGGTGGCTACTCGACAGGGCCTCGAGCTGCTGCCACCAGATGTCGTGGGCACCCGACATGCCGTGGAGGAACACCACCGTGGTGGGGCCGTCGCCCAGCGCGACGTACTGCCAGGTGCGTCCCTGCACGGTCAGCTGACGGGCCGGGTGGGTGGCACGGAAGGCTTCGAGCGAGGCGACGGTTGCGGGGTCGACGTCGGCGTACAGCTCCCCGGTCCGGGCCTGCGACCTCGGCAGCCGGTACACGCCGGCGACGGCGAGCGCGACCGCGCCGGAGGCAGCGATGGCCACGGCGCCACGGGAAGGGCTCACGGGGCCTCCCCGGAACCGGTCCGCTGCGCCAGCAGCAGCCCGAGCTGGGCTTCCATCCGTGTGAGGCGCTCAGCGGTCTCCTGGCAGGCCGGGCAGCTGGCAGCGGCGCCACCCGGATCAGTGGCGCCGTGCCCCTCCCCGGACATGAAGTCGACGATGTTGGCGGTGATGATCCCGACCAGCCCGATGCCCAGGATCATGATGACGACGGCGACCAGGCGGGCGCCGGTGCTGACGGGGGCGAAGTCCCCGTAGCCGACGGTGGTCGAGGTCACGAGCACCCACCAGACAGCGTCACCGACGTTGGTGAACGTCTGGGGCTCGAGCGCGAAGGTGATGAGCCCGCCGACGATCATCAGGGCGACCACGGAACTGATGACCTTGCCGAGTCCACGGTGACGTAGGACCGAGAACACCTGCCGCCACGATCGGGTGGCGACCGCGAGTAACCGCAGCACGCGGATCGCACGCAGGGGTCGCAGCGTCGGTAGGACGACGACCATGAGATCCAGTACGTGGGTGCGGACGAACCGTGCACGGTCGGGGGCCAGACGCAGCCGCCACAGGTACTCCGCGGCGAACGCCAGCCAGATCCCGACGTTGACGGCCAGCAGCGTGTAGCTGGCCCAGCCTGCGAGGTCCTGGCTGAACTCCAGCGCCAACGCGAACGTGAAGACCAGGGCCAGCACCGTCATCGGCCGCCGGAGCCAGCGCTCGGCCTTGGCGAAGGCCTCGGCGTCGCGGCGCCGTCGCCACCACGGCACGCCGGCGGTGGCATCGGTCTCCGGGTCCACCTGATCGATCATGGTCGGGTCATCCCTCGGGCCATGCCTCGGGCCGGCAACGCCGGCGAGAGCCTTAGCCTACGAGCGGCACGGCGTTCGTCGAGGCATCGTCGACAGGGAGCGTGTGCGGTCGGGCTGTCCGGTGTCGCCCGGGTGTCGCCCGCGCGGCTGCGCCGACGCCTCGCCGCGATGTTGCCGCGGCCCGGGCTCAGGCGGCGCCGTGGGCGATCGAGACGATCTCCGGCTCGACCAGGGACAGGTAGTCGGTCATGGCCAGCGTCACGGTCCGGGTGTGGGTGCCGTCACGGAAGGCGATGCGTTCCTGGGCTCGGAGGTGCTCGTCCAGGAAGGTCGGCAGCCCGTAGAGCCGACCGAAGGGCGGCTCGGCGCCCGCCTCGCAGTCCTCGAACAGTGAGACGAACTCCTCCTCGGTGGCCAGGCGGACCTCGTTGCCCCCGAAGACGTCGTGCGCTCGCTCGAGGTCGAGCAGCTCCGCGCCGGGGATCACCGCCATGGCGAGCTCTCCGCCGACGGACAGCAGCACGGGCTTGGCGACCTGGAAGCCGCTGATGCCCTCGGCGGCGGCGAGCCGTTGGGCGCTGACCGCGTGGGGATGGTCCTCGACCTCGTACACGATCCCCTGTTCGTCGAGCAACGTGTAGAGCCGGGTCGCGGGCATGTCTCCACCTCGGTGTCGCGGTCACCTCCACCGTCGGTCGCCGGTCAGGCGATGTCAAGTGTCCGTCGCGGCCAGGGCGCTGCCCGGCCAGGCGGCCCCGAGAGGTCCGGCCTTCGCCCCGGCCATGCGGCACCGCGGGGGGTCCGGCCTTCACCCCGGCCAGGCGGCACCGAGAGGTCAGCGCAGCCAGCGTGCGACCAGGTTGGCCACGATCGTCGCCGCGACCGAGACGACCACCATCGAGGTGATCGGTAGGAAGACCCGGGTCCGCTCGGTCTCGATCCGGATGTCCCCCGGCAGTCGACCGAACCAGCCCAGGGCGCCGGTCCACACCAGCAGGCCGAGCAGGGCGACGCCCACGCCGAGCATGATCAGCAGCAGTCCCGTGGAGCGCTCCATGCCTCGAACGTAGCGGGCGTCGCGAACCCGGGGACTTTCAGGACTTTCGGAGGGGTCCACGTGTGCCGGCCGCTAGGATTGGGCCGCGACATCCGCGTGTTCACTGTCAGGGAGCCGCATCCGGCGTGGCGGGAGCCATGGCGGGGGTGTTCACCATGGGAGCATTGGTGGACGAGGACAGCAACACCGACGCCGTTCGCCGCGACCCGCAAGGAGGGCGAGATGACGGCCCTGTTGATGACGGGCTTCCCGGGCTTCCTCGGCTCGGCGTTGCTCCCGCGCCTGCTGGCACGCCGTGACGGTGCCCAGGCCATCTGCGTCGTGCAGCCGCAGCACCTGGTCACCGCGACGGAGCGCCTGCGTGCGATCGAGGCCGGGCACCCCGAGATCGCCGGCCGGACCGAGCTGGTCACCGGGGACATCACGCAGCCGGGTCTCGGCATCGATGCCGCCCACGGGCCGCTGCTCGAGGAGGTCACCGAGGTCTGGCACCTGGCGGCGGTCTACGACCTCGCCGTCGCTGAGAGCATCGCCCGTCGCGTCAACGTCGAGGGCACCGAGCGCGTCCTGGCGTTCTGTCGCGAGCGTCCGGCCTTGCAGCGGCTCCAGTACGTGAGCACCTGCTACGTGAGCGGGCGCGCCGGAGGCCGGTTCACCGAGGACATGCTCGACGTCGGACAGTCCTTCAACAACCACTACGAGGCCACCAAGTTCGAGGCGGAGCGCCTGGTCCGTGAGGCGATGGCGGCCGGGCTGCCGGCGACCGTCTACCGGCCCGGCATCGTGGTCGGCGACTCCCGGACCGGCGAGACGCAGAAGTACGACGGTCCCTACTACATCGCGCGGTTCCTGCGCCGGCAACCGCTGCCGGTGGCGGTGCTGCCGGCGGTCGGCGACCACCACACGACCTCGCTGGTACCCCGGGACTTCGTGATCGACGCGATGGACGAGCTGTCGGTCCTCGACGTCTCACTCGGAAGCACCTACGCGCTCACCGACCCGAACCCACCCACCAACCGACATCTCTCTGAGACCTTCGGCCACCACCTCGGCAAAAGGCTGGTGTGGGTCCCGTTGCCGCTCGGGGTCACCAAGGCCGCGCTCACCACGGTCCCGGGTCTGGAGCGACTCCTCGGGTTGCCCGCTGAGTTGCTGGACTATTTCGCGGCCTCGACGATCTACACCACCGAGCGCACGGTGGAGCATCTCGCCGGCACGGGCGTGTCGTGCCCGCCCTTCGAGCGCTACGCAGGCAGGTTGCTCGACTTCATGGAACGGCACCCGGAGATCGACGCCTCGGCGATGGTCTAGTCCAGCTGCTGCTGGGGGCACCGCACGACCCAGGGGAGGACCGATGAGTACCGCACCGCACCTCACCGTCGTCAACGTGAGCCTCGCTTCGTCCGAACGTGACTACGACGAGGAGGTGAGCTTCCTCCAACGTCCCTTCCGTCTCGTGCGCGTCGGTGCGAACGGTGACCTCGATCATGCCGCAGAGCTGCTGCTCACGTGGGCCGACGAGGCCGACGCCATCGCGCTGACCGGGCTGCGCGAGGCCCAGGCACTGGGGCTCTACAGCGGTGACCCCGACGGCATCGACCGGGTCCGCGGGGCGACGTCAGAGGTCCCCGTGGTCGACGGCCGCACCCTGCACGAGGTGCTCCAGGAGTGGGGGATCCGACGGGTCGAGCAGGAGATGCCCGGCTACTTCTCGAACGCGCGGACGGTGGTCCTCGGTGGGCTGAACCACGACCGCACCACGCGGGTGCTCAAGGAGTTCACGCCGAACCTGCAGTTCGCGGACCCGTTGCTGCGCTTCGACGTCCCGGCGACCCTGGACGCCAACCCGGTGCTCGGCCTCGCGGCGAAGGCTGCGTCCGTTCCCTACGGACTGGTGCCCGATCCACTGAGATCCACCCTACGGAGCCCGGGTCAGCGCGTGAGCCACGCCCTGGCACGACAGGCCGCACGGGACTGCGATGTCGTCGTGGCCACCTACGAGGAGCTGATCGGGTTCGGTCTCGAGGACCTCGCCGGCAAGACCCTGGTCTCGTCCTCGATCTCCGACGAGCGGCTTGCTGAGCTCGGCAGCCGCGGGGTCGACATGGTGCTCGACACCACCCCGCAGCCCTTCGACGTGACCGTCAACGCCGCGCTGCTCGAGGCCATGATGGTGGCGCTCGCACCCGACCACGAGACGCTCACCAACGACGACCTGCTCGACATGATCGTCTCCGCGGGGCTCGAGTCACGGACGCTGTACCCGAACGGTCCGAAGCGCAAGAGCAGGTTCGCTTTCGTGATCCACCCCCTCTCCCAGGAGTACTTCCGCAGCGTCGAGCCCCTGGGCACGCTGGCGAGGTACGCACCGGGGCCGGCGATGGATGCGATGGAGAAGGCGCTGGCCTACCTGCCGCCGTTCACCTACAGCCACATCACGGGCATCACGTCACCCACGGGTGCCGAGGCAGAAGGTTGGCTGATCACGGTCGGTGGCACACCCAAGGAGCTGATGGCCCACCGGCCTGAGTTCACCTACGGCCGGTTGCTCGCGGCGGCGGAGACCGCCCGCAAGCTCGGTGCCCAGGTGATGGGGCTCGGGGCGTTCACCAAGGTCGTGGGTGACGCCGGTGTGACCGTGGCCCGGCGCGCACCGTTGCCCGTGACGACCGGCAACAGCTACAGCGCCTCCGGCGCGCTCTGGGCCGCGCGCGATGCGGTGCTCAAGCTCGGTATCGCCGAGCTCGACGACCAGGGCCGCATCAAGGGCCAGGCGATGGTCGTCGGCGCCACGGGATCGATCGGGTCGGTCTGTGCGCGGCTGTTGGCGCTCTCCAGCGACGAGCTGTGGTTGGTCTCACCGGAGTCCGCCAAGCTGCTGGCGCTCAAGCGGGACATCGAGAAAGACGAGCCGCGGGCGCAGATCCACGTCGCCGCCACCCCGAACGGTCACCTGCGCGACATGGACGTGATCGTCACCGCCACCTCCGGGGCGGGCAAGCGCGTGATCGACATCATGCAGGTCAAACCGGGATGCGTGATCACCGATGTGGCCCGCCCCCTTGATCTCTCCGCTGAGGACGTGGCCAAGCGTCCCGACGTGCTCGTCGTCGAGTCCGGAGAGATCCAGCTGCCCGGCGACGACGTCGAGATGCGCGGGATCGGCCTGCCACCCGGGGTGGCCTACGCCTGCCTGGCGGAGACCGTGGTCCTCGCGCTCGAGGGCCGGTACGAGACGTTCACCGTCGGTCGTGCCATCGAGTGGGAGAAGGTCAAGGAGATCTACAAGCTGGGCCTGAAGCACGGTATGAGGCTGGCCACCATCTCCGGGGTCAACGGCGTCTACGCCGACGAGGACATCGCCCGGATCCGGGAGCTGGCGCTGGCGCGACGGGCCGAGCTGGCGGCGGGCATCGGGTGAGTGCCTGAACGACCCCGGTCGCTCAGCCCTGCAGGCCTCCTGGCTCGCGCGCACCGAGCAGCACGACCCCGTCCATCGCGATCCCGGTGTCGTCGAGCGTGGCGTAGCTGTCCGTCGTCACCCGTGAGTGGCGGCCGCACACGTCGTGGAACCGGGCGTTGGTCTCCCGGCTGTCGAACCCCGACAGCGGGTAGCCACACAGCAGCGGGAGCGGCATCTGCCCGATCAAGGCGTTCCAGTGGTCTTCGAGTTCCAGGGCGAGGTTGAGATCACCGGCCTCCCACAGCAGAGCGACGATCTCACCGAAGACCCGCACACCACTGCCCGTCGCGGCCACCTCGGCGACGAAGCGGGAGATCACCTGGTCGAACCGCGAGCGGGAGAGTTGGCCGTCGATGATCAGCTCGGCCAGGGTCGCTGCAGCATCCAGCTCGATGTAGCGCCCCTCGCGTCGGCTGCGGGTGACGTCGTGGCCGGCGTCGTCGAGCGCCGCAGCGAAGGCGTCGCGGTGGGTCGGCGTCGCGACGACGATGATCGTCTCACCGCGGTCGAGTCCCTCCAGCAGGAAGCGGCGCGCCGATGCGGCGAGGAACGAGCTGCTCTCGTAGAAGGTGACCAGGTGGTCCGGAGGGATCGGGTCCTCGTCCGGGCCAGCATCCTGCTGCTGCAACCCCCGTTGCCCTGCGAGGTGAGGGACGTCGTTCACACGCGTCTCCTTCGGTTTCCGGCCAACACCATGCCACGTGCCCGGCCTGCCCGTACCGCTGCCGCCCCCGCGGCTGAGGAACGTGCACCTTCCGCGCGGCGGTGCGGTCATGTCGCAGCTCGCGTGGCGTCACGGCAGCCCCGTCAGCGCCGGATGCTGTCCGGACGTCGGTCGGTACGGCCCTTGACCCACCGGCTCCCATCGACAACAGTCATCGAGACACCCGAGTATGAGGAGTAGGTCATGCCAGAGAGCGTCTACAAGGTCGTCGAGTTGGTCGGCAGCAGCTCGGAGTCCTGGGAGCGGGCCGCAGCTGTCGCCGTCGAACGTGCGGGATCGTCGCTGCGCGACCTACGTGTCGCGGAGGTCTCCAAGCTGGACATGACCCTCGAGAACGGCGCCATCGTGGCGTACCGGGCGAAGGTCAAGGTCTCCTTCAAGTACGAGGACGTCACCTGACCAGCACCCACGCCTGAACCGTGGTGGACGGCACGAGGTGCCGTCCACCGCACATGGTCAGGGCCGGGTACCACCCGCTCACGCAGCTGGCTCCGTCCCCGGCCGACGCTGCCAGCCTTGCACGATCGTCGGTCGGTCCGGTTCGGTCCATCGGACGCGCAGCTCGGTCGGGGTCAGTTCGAAGACCGCCAGCTGCTCGAAACGTCGGGCCAACGCCAGGACCTCGGCCGGCTCGGCATCGACGATGCCGAACCCCGGCTCCTGCCACGACCCGTCCGGTGCGCTGCCGTCCGCGGTGATGATCTCGAGTCCCCGGTCCCGCAGCTCTCGCTCGAGTCGCGCGTTGCGCGCCGCGTTCTCCTCGTCGCTGAGCAGCCGGGACCGTGGGTTGCAGGCGGTGATGATGTGCAGGTGGCGGGCCGCCGGAGGGAGGCCCTCCGGCAGCACACCCGGTCCGGTGGCATCGGGTACCGGCTCGATCGTCACCGGTGCCACCTCGGCGCTGTGCAGGGCGATGACCGACCCGGCGTAGGCCGCGGCCAGCGACCGCTCGGTGCGGACCTGCCCCAACGCATCCGCCAGGGGAGCGGGCCGCTGGTCGTGGACCGCGAGCGTGCGGCTGATCCGGGCGCGGTCCTCCTCGACGGCGCAGGCGAAGGCGACCACCTCGACGCCGGCCTGCCTGGCGGCGCGGACCGCGGTGCGCCACGCCTCGTCGGCCGGGGCGGCCAGGTCCAGCACGTCGACGTCGTCTCGCTGGACGACGAACACCACCGCGGCGGGCACGCCCGTGGCGGCCGAGCGGGCGAGCTCGGCCAGCTGGCTGCTGGCCCGTGTCGACGGCGTGCACGACAGGGCAGCGACGCGATCGCGTGCCCGGCTGAGCGACTTGACCTCCACCAGGGCTCGTCGCCCGTCGGCCAGCGTCAGCTCCAGATCGAACCGGTGACGGCCGGAGGTGACCTCGCGACGATGGTCGACGACCGCGGGCCAGCCCGGCACCACCTCGCCGGCCTCGAGATGGTGGACGAGCAGATCGGCGGCGGCATCGGCCACCAGGGCCACCCACGTGCCGTCCCACACCCTGGTCAACGTCCACCGGGTGCGTCGTGACGGGTCGGCACTCGGCGCCAGCAGGATCCGTGCCCCCGGGACGAGCAGGTCGTGGAGCCGCGCGGTGTTGGGCAGGTAGGCGCGGACCACCTCGCCGTCGTCACGCGCCGCCGTGACCACGAAGCGGTTCTCGCGGGCCAGGAACCTGGCTTCCACGAGGCTCGGGCGCTCGGGCATGCGCAGCCTCCGGGCGTGAGCGGGCGGGACCGTGCTGTCGCGCGGGTGTGCTGTCGCGCGGGTGTGCTGTCGCGCGGGTGTGCTGTCGCGCTGGTGTGGTGTCGCGCTGGTGTGGTGTCGCGCTGGTGTGGTGCGGGACGCGTCGCTGGGGGCTCGGTCGGTGTGCGGCCAGGTCCTCCAGGCACCGCGCCGACCCGAACGCTACAACGGGTCCGTGCGGGGCCGGCGCTCGTCGACGTGGCCGCTGCGGTTCGCGCATCGGCGTTGCGGTGATCCTGGCCGCTGCCACCGCGTCGGGCGGGGCGCCGGGTGTGCTTCGATGACGTCACGTCTCGATGGCTCGGAGGGTCGGTGGACTACGAAGGGGTGCTCTCGGTCACCGTGATCGTTATCGAGCTGGTGGCGGTGGCCATCCTGGCGGTCGGGGTCGCGGCGGCGCTCGGTCGGGCCGTACTCCATCGGCTGCAGCGACGGCCGTGGGAGACGGTGTTCATCGAGACCCGGATCGGGCTCGGGCGGGTGCTGCTCCTCGGACTGGAGGTGCTGATCGCCGCCGACATCATCTTCACGGTCGCCCTCGAGCTCACCCTGGCGAACATCGCGGCGCTCGGACTGCTCGTGCTGATCAGGACGTTCCTGAGCTGGGCGATCGAGGTCGAGACCGAGGGCCGCTGGCCCTGGGACATGGCGGAGAGCCGTGCTGAGGAGCGTCGGCTGGTGGAGCGTGCCCGCTCGGCGGCTCGAACGCGAGCGAGGGACGACTGAGCCGCTCAGCTGTCCTGGCCGGCCGCGTCGATCCGCTGCCGGATCGCGGCAGCGAGGCCACCGGGATCGGCGACCGTCACCGTCAGCGCGGGGTGGCGTTGCCATCTCCCCAGCAACGCGGTGATCGGCTCGTGGAAGCACACGCACACCCCGGCACGGGTGTTGGAGCCGAAGGTGGCGCCGCGGTCAGCCGCCGACCCGCGGGGACCGATGGCCTTGAACCACCGGTAGTCGTGCGTCAGCCGGACGTCCTTGAGGTTCTCGACCGGGGTGTGCGCACGGAACCGGCCGAACCGGGCCGTGAACGCGGTGTCGGTGAGCACCACCTCGCTGTTGGAGGGCCTGATCCCGAGCAGGGCCAAGAGCCGCTGGAAGCGGGGATCGAAGGCGAACGGGAACCGCTCCTCGGACATCTGTGGCTCCTGGCGGGGGAGACGACGGTAGTCGCCGGCGGCGAGGTGGTCACCGGCCGTCCGCTGGAGGGGTCGGGCGTCCGCTTCGTGGTCGGTGTCCTCAGCGGTGTTGTCGGTCGTCCGCGGCTCAGCGTCGGGCGATGAGTCGGTGGACGGTGCCGCCGGCCCAATCGACGATGAGGACCTCGCCGTCCGCATCCAGACCGAAGCTGGCGACGTTGCCGACCGTCAGTTCCTCGGAGTGATCCTGCAGGTCGCCCGCCGCGGCGCCGTCCCAGACGAAGCTACGGATCCAGCCGTGGCACCAGTCGGCGTACCAGTAGCGACCTGCCACCTCGGGGATCGCATCGCCGCGTGAGACGACCCCGCCCGTGATCGAGCAGCCCCGTTCCTGCTCGTCGTGGAGGACCTCCAACACGGGTGCGGTGACCGGACCGTTGGGCTCGGTGTCGTAGAAGGGGAGGGAACCCTCGAGGGCGGGCCAGCCGAAGTTGGTGCCACCCTCCTCCAGCGGTACGACGTTGACCTCCTCGACGGTCTCCTGGCCGACGTCGGCGACGTAGGCCAGACCGGTGGCCGTGTCGATGGAGAACCTCCAGGGGTTGCGCAGCCCGTACCACCACACCTCGGGAGCGCCCTCGACGCCGTCGGCGAAGGGGTTGTCCGACGGGATGGCGTAGGGATCGCCTCCATCCACGTCGATGCGCAGGATCGTGCCGGGCAGGGTCGACGGGTCCTGCCCGTTCACGCTCGCGCGGGCCGCATCACCGACCGAGACGTAGAGCAGACCGTCGGGACCGAAGAGGACGTGCCCACCGTTGTGCCGGACCTTGTCCGGCTCCTTGTCGACGGTGAGCAGCACCTGCCGCGAGCCCGGGTCGAGCCGGTCCGGGTCGGTGGGATCGCGCCGGTAGGTGACCAGGACGTTGTCGTTGCCGGGTAGCGAGTGGTAGAGGAACACGCGGTCGTCGGCGGGCCAGTCGGGGTGGAAGGCGAGCCCGAGCAGGCCCTGCTCGATGCTGGCCGCGGTCACCTCCTCGCTGAGATCGAGCAGCGGGTCGGCCAGCACCTCCGCGTCCGGATCCACCAGCCACGCCCGTCCGGTCCGCTCGATCACCACGAGACGATCGCTGCCGGGTTCGCTGCTGACCCCGATGGGTCCGTCGAAGCCGTCCGCCACGGTCTCGAGCGCCAGGCCCTGGAGCGGGTCGAGGGCCGGCGCGGTCTCCTCCGTCGGCTCCGCTGCGTCCTCCGCCGAGGTCGCTGCGTCCGGCGCGGCTGCCTGCTCCTCCACCTCGGGATCGTCTTCGGTGTCCGCTGCTGGCTCGTCCTCGGTGAGGTCCGGTGCTGCGTCGCCGTCGTCGGTCGTCTCCGTGGTCACGTCCTCCGCGTCGTCACCGACGTCACCGGCGTCACCGACGTCGTCGCCGGCGCAGGCGGTCAGCAACGCGGCGAGCAGCACGCTGACCAGCACACTCAGGCCGGGTGAGATCGCGCCCCGGATCCGGGTCGGACGCGGTGCATGCATGAGCGGCTCCGAGGGTCGCGGTCGGTGGTGGGAGAGGATGCCAGACCCGCGCGGTCGTGTGGCTCAGCCGCGATCGGGCCGGCGCGCGTCCGGTGGCCACACGCGTCTACCGTGGCGGGACCTCCACCTCGAAGGGAAGCGGTTGCCAGCGGCGCGACGGACCAGAGCGCGACCACCACTGCCCTGGCGGCTGCTGGTCGCGGCGGTGATGTGGCTGCTCGGTCATGTCCGCGGATGGCGGGTCCAAGCGTGGCGGCCGGACAGGTCGCTGCCACCGGACCAGCCGCTGGTCGCGGTGTTCAACCACACCTCAGCGGTCGATGGCTTCCTGATCGCGCACACGGTCTGGCGCGGGCTCGGTCGGTGGGTCCAGCCGCTGGTCAAGATGGAGGTCTTCGAGGTGCCGGTGCTCGGCACCCTCGCCCGCGGTGCGGGTGCGACGCCGGTGCACCGCACCGAGGATGCCGGACGGGAGACGGCCTACGCGGATGCGGTTGCCGTGCTGCGTGGCGGCGGCACGGTGCTGATCGCCCCGGAAGGCACCGTCACGCACGACGGATCGCTGCTGCCGCTCCGGCACGGCGCCGCTCGGCTCGCGCTGGAGGCCGGGGTGGACGTGCTCGTGATCACCCACTTCGGAGCCCAGCGAGGCTTCTCTCCCGTGGTGCGCTTCGCGGAACGTGATGCCTTGGTGACCATGTCGATGGACGTGCTGACGCCCTATCCCGACGAGGACGCCACCTCGCTGACGGGCCGCATCGCCGCGACGATGCTCGACCGCAGCGCCCAGCTGCGCGCCAGCTACCCCGAGCAACGACCCCAAGCGAGCTGGTGGCCGCCCTACGCTGCGCCGGCGTCGCCCACCGGGGTGGCGCGCGAGAACCTCGAGCGCTACCAGGAGAGCATGGGCCAGGCGATCAGCCAGGCCCGTGAGCGGATGGGTCGCTACGCGCTGGAGCACGACCTCGAACAGCGGCTGGCCGAGGCGCGCGAACGGGCCAGGATCGCCGCGGCCGAGCTCGCTGAGGCGCGGGAACGAGCACAGGAGGCGGCCACGGAACTGGCTGCGAGGTCGCGGGAACGGGCCGAGCTGATGGCGGAGCAGGCCCGGGGCCGTGCGGGGTCCTTCTCGGAGCAGGCCCGGGACCGGGTGGACGACTTCGCCGAGCAGGCCCGGGAGCTCTCCGACCAGGTCAAGGATGGCGCCACCAACCTCCAGGACCGGTGGCCGACGCGGACCGACGACGACACGGATGCGGACGGCGATGGATCGTCCGACGCCGATCGCGGCTGAGCAGACCGCTCAGCGCTGCACGGTCGCGATCCACAGCTCGGCGGGCACCGGGCAGCGGCCGGTCTCGATGTCCCGCCGGATCTCCACCATCCGCTGCAGCGCGAGCGGCAGGTCCCGCTCCGCCGCCACCTCCCGCTCCGCCGCCACCTCCGACCGCCTCGTCATGGGCCAGCTCCTCACCGGATCAGTTCGAGCCTGCTGGCCGTGACCGCAGGCTCGGGCGCCGTGACCGCAGGCTCGGGCGCCGCGACCGCAGGCTCGGGCGCCGCGACCGCAGGCTCGGGCGTCGCGCTGCAGGATGCGCAGCGGCACTCGGCAGGTCGAGCTCCACCGGTGGTAACGGTGCGAACCCGCCATCGCTGCCGACATCGGGGGAGCCGGGCGGCCGCGGGTGTCCGGCCTGCTACCCCGAGGTGGCCACGAAGCGCGAGCGTGGCGCCGAAGCGGCCAGGTCTGGCCGGGTTCGTACCCCTCGTTCGTGCTCCCAGTCCGTACCCCTCGTTCGTGCCCCCAGTTCGTACCCCTCGTTCGTGCCCCCAGTTCGTACCCTCCACGGGCGCCGGGCGTCTACGGTGCCGCCCGAGTGGTCGTCGAGGTAGCAGGTGGGGCCGATGGTCGGTGGGGCGGGCGGTGGCCGCGGACGCACCATCCTGCGCCTCAGCGAACTGAACCGCGCGATCGCCACCGCGCTCAGCGAACGGTTCCCCGACGAGGTCTGGGTCGTCGGCGAGATCTCCAACCTGCGTGAACGCAACGGCACCCGGTACTTCGACCTGGTCGAGCCCGACGAGAACGGGCGGGGCAACCTCGCGCAGCTGCCGGCGGCCGTGCTGCGCTGGGAGCGTCGCTCCTTCGACGCCGACCTCGATCGGGTCGACGGCTTCACCCTCGCCGACGGGGTCGAGGTGCTCGTTCGTGGGGCGGTGGACCTCTACGAGCCGTGGGGCAAGCTCCAGCTCAAGGTCCGCGGCATCGACCCGGAGCACACCCTGGGACGCCTGCGCCTCGCACGGGAGCAGCTGCTGGCCCAGCTCGCGGAGCGCGGCGTGCTGCGGGCCAACGCGGCACGTCGCGTCGGCCAGCCTCCTCTGCGGGTGGGTCTGGTCACCGCACCGCTCAGCCAGGCCGAGCACGATCTGCGCGCCGTGCTGCGGACCAGCGGCTGGGCGTTCCAGCTCGTGCGGGCCGCCGCACGGGTCCAGGGTCCGGCCTGTGAGGCCGAGGTAGCCCGCGCCCTGGCCGAGCTCGGGCGGTTGCATGCCCTCGAGCCGCTCGACGTGGTCGTGCTGATCCGCGGTGGCGGGAGCGCGCTCGACCTGCAGGGCTTCGACACCCCGGGCATCGCCGAGGCGATCATCGCCGCGCCCTTCGCGGTGTGGACCGGCATCGGACACGAGCAGGATCGCAGCGTGGCCGACGAGGTGGCCCACACCGCCTGGCCGACCCCGACCGCGGTCGGCCGGGGCCTCGTGGATGCCGTCGCGGACGGTGCGGACCGTCTCGAGTCCGCCGCCGCAGCGCTCGTGGCCGGGTCCACCGGTCGGCTCGAGACCGCTGGACGCCACCTCGAGCAGCAGGCGGCCACCCTGGTGGCCGGAGCTGCCGCCGAGCTGCGGGGTGCCGACGCTCGACTGGCCGGCTCGGTGCGCGGGCTGGAGCAGCTGTCCCGCGCAAGCCTGCGTCGGGAGCGCCGCGACCTCGCACGCCGAGGTGTCGCGCTGGCGCGGTCGGCACGGCGTGCGGCCATCCCCGCAGCCGGTTCCGGGCTCCTCCGTTTCGAACTCGCGCTGCAGCGCCTGGCCGGCAGCGCGACGGAACGTGCCACGCGCCGGCTCGAGGTCGCCGAAGCGCGGCTGGCAGCGTTGGACCCCGCGGCACAGCTCGAGCGTGGCTTCTCGGTCACCCGGGATGCGCAGGGCCGGCCGCTCCGCTCGATCGTCGGGGTCCAGGCGGGTGCGGTCCTGACGACCCGGCTCGCCGACGGCCAGCTGACCAGCACGGTGCAGCAGGTGGCCCCCGATCACGCCAGCGCACCCGCACAGGAGGCAACCGGATGACCGAGGCAACCGACGGACGCGGCGAGGAGGTCGCGCTCGGCTACGAGGAGGCGATCGCCGAGCTCGAGACGATCGTCACCGACCTGCAGAACGACGAGGTGGGGGTCGACGAGCTCGCCGACCGGGTCGCCCGCGGCGCTCGTCTGGTCGAGCTCTGTCGTGATCGACTGCGCCGTGCGGAGCTCGCGGTCGACGAGGTGGTCGACGCGCTGCGGACCGCGGGGCAGCAGGACGCTGCGGGTGACGACGCGGTGCGCGCGGCCGATCACCCGATCGCCGAGGAGGAGCCCAAGCCCGACGACCTGCTGTTCTGACATCCCGTGCGACAACCGTTAGCGTGGCGAGCGCCGATCGCGCGGTCGAACGTGGCCCGTCGGTCGTCGGGTCGTGTCGGTGGGAGCCGGGTGTCGCCGGGGGACGCGGGCCGGACGGTGGGCACGGCACGGCGGTGCGTCGCGAACACGGGACCGCGTCGAACGGGCGGAGGGCAGGAACGTGAACGAGCCGGTGGCAGGCGCCGTCGATCTGCCGATCGACGGGGAGGGTCGGCGCAGCAGCTCCGACCTCGGACGCGAGGTCGTGGCGACCGCGCTACGGCAGGTCGACCCAACGGGTGCCCAGGCCGCCGAGCGGGAGACGAACTGGCGCTCGGGCTACGTCGATCACGTGCGGCGGCTCACCGAGGCGGGTGCGCAACGGCCGGAGGAGGCGCGCACCATCGCCGGCGACGGTCTCGCGGCGGTCCACGACCGCATGGTGGTGCGCCACCCCGACGGTGACCGCCCGATCACCGCGCTGCGTGCGGCGGCACCCGTGCGGGAGCTCGTCGACGCGGTGGTCACCGGGACCGGTGAGGTCGAGCAGGAGTTGGTCCTGCCCTACCGCGGTGAGCTGCTCAGCGGCGATCGTCTGCGACGGCAGCTCGACGACTGGTCGACCCGGGGTGTGATGGAGCCGACGGTCACCGCTGCGATCGAGCGCGTGCTGGAGCATCCGGACTGGCTCCGGCTCGACGGGCACACGGTCGTGGTGATGGGAGCCGGCGCGGAGCTCGCGCCGCTCAGGGCGCTGTTGCGTTGGGGGGCGACCGTGGCCGCGCTCGACCTGCCCCGCCGCAGCGTGTGGGAGCAGCTGCTGGGGTTCGTCACCGCCAGTGCCGGAACCCTGCACCTGCCCGTCGAGGCCGGCGCGGATCGCGACGGGCTCCCCGATCTGGCAGCGCAAGCCGGTCTCGACCTGCTCCGTGGCGTCCCCGCGGCGGCCGACTGGGTCGCGGGTCTCGACGGGGTGCCCGTGCTCGGGACCTACGCCTACGCCGACGGCGTGCAGCACCTGCAGGTCACGGTCGCCATCGACGCCCTCAAGGAGCGCGTCCGGGGTGCCCGTCCCGAAGCGGCGCTGGCGTACCTGGCCACGCCGACCGATGCGTTCGTCGTGCCCGACGAGGCCGTCGAGGCCTCGGTGGCCGCCTACGAGGCACGGTCGCCTACCACCAAGCTGGTCGCCCGCCCCCTGCGCACCCTGTCCGGCGGTCGCCTGCTCAAGCGCAACTACGCGCCGGACGTCGCTCCCGGGATCTGCGACGCCCTGGTCCCGCAACAGGGGCCGAACTACGCCCTGGCCAAGCGCCTCCAGCGTTGGCGTGCCACGACCGCCCGGGCCGAGGGCACCGTCGTCTCGCTGAACCTCGCCCCCTCGACGCGGACACGGTCGGTACTCAAGAACCGGGTGCTCGCCGCGGCCTACGCCGGTGCCCACCGCTTCGGCATCGAGATCTTCGAACCCGCCACGACCAACGTGCTCATGGCCGCTCTGCTGGTCCACGATCTGCACACCGGCGGTGGTCCCGAGCAGGAGCATCCGTGGCAGCAGGAGGCACACACGGCCGTGCATGGCGGGTTGTGGCGGGCCCCGTACGCCCCACGCAGCGCCCTCGGGCTCGCGACCGTGCTGGGCGTCGGGTCGAGCCGCGGTTGAGCCGCCCGGGGCGGGATCCATCGACCGGTAGATCGCCCCGTCCGTCGACCGGTCCGTCGACCGGTCCGTCGACCGGTCCGTCGACCGGTCCGTCGACCGGCTCGTGGATCCGTGTCGGCAGCGAGGAGGAGGTGGCCGCATGCCGGTGAGCGTGGACCGCGACAGCGACATCCCGCCCTTCGAGCAGATCCGGGCCGGCGTCTTGGCGGCGATCGACGCCGGTGAGCTGACGCCGGGTGACCGGCTGCCCACCGTCCGCGGTCTCGCCGGGGAGCTCGGGGTGGCGCCCAACACCGTCGCGAAGGCTTACCGCGAACTCGAGGCGGACGGGGTCGTGGAGACCCATGGCCGGCAGGGCACGCGCGTCGCGCTCGACGCCGACGCCACCCGCCTTGCGGCCGTCGCGGCGGCCCGCGCCTACGCCGAGCGGGTCACCCAGCTCGGTCTCGCGCCGGACTCGGCCCTCGAGCTGGTCACGCGCGCCCTCGATGGTGGCGGCGGTGCGCTGACCCGATCGCGCTGACGACGGCGGTGATGAAGTCGGCGATCCGCGCTTCGCCGTCGTGTGGGGTCGCGGTCGCCTCGTCGAGGTAGAGATCGCGTCGGAGCTCCAGCATGACGCTGGTGACCCGACGGTCCTGGCCATGGTGCCGCTCGGGGACGTAGGCGCCGGCGAACGGGGTGTCGAGATCGGCGTGGAGGTCGTGGGCGGCCGCGACGTCGACGACCAGCGATCGTAGCCAGTCGGGGGTGTGGAACGGGTCCGTCCCGATGCACAACTCGGGGCGGGGGCCGTCGTGGAGCTCGTAGGGCAGCCGCAGGCTCGGGTAGGAGTGCAGGTCGACGATCGTGAGCCGACCATGGCTGGCGAGCAGCTGCTCGACGACCTCGGTCACCTTGGCCGCGTACGGATGGAAGTAGCGTGCCAGCAGGAGCTCGACGTCACCGGGGCTCGGTGTCCGCAGTGGCTGGAGCGCGTGCCCACGGGTGTAGACCGCGCCCATGCCGTGCGCCGCCAGCTCCTCGCGCTCATCGGGGAAGCGTTCGGGGTCCACCACGAGCCGGGACATCCGGTTGACCACCCGTGTCGCGCCCGCTCGTCCGGTACCTGCCGCGAGCAGGTCGGTGCGGTGATCGGTCAGCAGTCGGAGCTCGGTGGCGAGCGCATCGTCGTCCAGCAGGATCGCGTCGCGCACCGGGTCGGGGAGACGGGTGCCGGCGTGGGGGATGTGGACGAGCACGGGGACCGCGCTCGCGTTCGGCGCCACCACCTCGACGTCGGACAGGTGGCCGTGCACCGCATCACCCATCGCACCTCCCTTGCGCTGCTCACCGTGGGGACCTGCACCGCGGCGCATCGCATCGCACCGCGCCGCGCGGTGCCGCGCCGTACCGCGCCGCGCCGTACCGCGCCGCGCCGCACCGCCGTCAGCGCGTACCGCGCCGCGCCGCACCGCCGTCAGCGCGTACCGTAGGCGGCCTCGAGCCGATCACGGCGTGACCGGTGGCCCGCGGTCCGGTCCCCGGACAGCGGGTCGGCGCCGGCGACGACGAGCACCGTGTCGGGTGTCTCGGGAGGCAGAGCGCATGAGGGTGTTGTTCGTCGCGGCGCTGGAGGAGGAGGCGCGCGCGTTGGCCGACCACGTCGCGGTGTGCCACCTCGGTGTCGGCAAGGTCCAGGCCGCGGCGGCGTTGGCGGCTCGGCTCGCCGACGATCCCTGTGATGTCGTGGTCAACGTCGGCACGGCCGGTGGCCTCCAGGGGCAACGCGTCGGCGAGGTGGTGGAGATCGCCACGGTCCACCAGCATGACTTCGACCACGCGGGCGTCTCGGCGTTCGTCGGGCGTTGCCTGCCGGGTGGGCCCATCGAGGTGGACGGGCCCCCTGGGGCGACCGGACGGCTGGCGACGGGCGACCGGCTCATCACCTCCGCCGTCGCACGGACCGAGCTGGCGGTGCACGCCGACGTGGTGGACATGGAGGGCTACGCCGTGGCCGCGACGGCGCGAGCGCTCGGACGTGAGGTCTGGCTCGCCAAGGCGGTCAGTGATGGCGCCGGCGACCAGGTGGCGGTCGAGTGGCCGGAGGCGCTGGCGCGGTGCTCCGAGGCGCTGGCGGGGTGGGCGGCCGCCCGTGGGCTCCTGGGCTGAGCGGGACACGCGACGATCTGCGCCGGGTGCGGGCGTGCGATCCTCCGTGCCGGGTGCTCCCGGAGCGCGGCCGTGGGTGAGGGCTCACGCGGACGCCGGCGGGAGGGGCGGTCAGTCGGCTGGCAGCCCGAAGCGGTTGGACACCACCCGGTCGATGGCCTCGGCCACCAGGTCCCCGCCGGGATGGGTGAGATGGACGCCGTCATCCGCCCGTACCTGGACGCCTCGCAGCCGGGCGGTGTAGCCCTCCGGAGCGAGGATCGCGTCGGTGTCGAGCAGGAGCACGCCGGTCCCGGCCGCTGCGCGACGTGCGGCCGCGTTCATGCGCTGACGAGCTTGCTCGAGCTTGCCGGGACGTACGGCCGGCAACTCGAGCCACACCACCGTGCGTCCCTGGCCCGCGGCGATGGTCTGGAGGCGGGTGACCCGTCTCTGGTACTCCTCCTCCCATCCGGGCTGGCCGTAGTGGACCACCCCGTCCGCGCCGCCGACGAGGCTCTGATCGTCGTTGCCGCCGAGCATCAGCACCACCACGTCCGGGTTACGGGCGTCGAGCAGCTGCTCCAGGTGGAGGGGCCAGTTCAGCACGTCGGGGCGGGCGAGACCGGTGCTGATGCGCACGTCCTTGTCCCAGTCGATCAGCTCGTCGTCGACGGTGTGCCGGCCGTAACCATCGGCGATCGCGCCGATCAGCGAGTCACCGGCCAGCAGCACCTCGAGCGGGGCATCAGCGGTGATCGGCCTGACGGCGGGGTCCTGCTCCCGGGAGGTGCGCTCCTGCTCCCGGGAGGTGCGCTCCTGCTCCCGGGAGGTGCGCTCCGCCTGCGTGGGCGCCCCCTGTGCCCCTTCGGGCGCGGCGTCGTCCGATGTGTCCGGGTCCGTACCGGTGGCGGCAGCCGCTTCGCTGTCGACCTGCTGGCCCGCTCGCTGCTCGGGGTCCGAACCCTCTGCGGATCCGAGCTCCGTAGCGGTCCCCGCCAGCACGCCCAGATCGCTGTCGCGAGCTGCGGTCAGCCACCGGTGTGGGCGGTCGAGTCCCAGTGCCGCGCCGCTGCGGGCCACGCCGGCGGCCACGGACATCGCGGCATCCCTGGTCGCGCCGACCTGCAGGCCGGTCGCCGCGCTCTCGAGACCCGGTCCGTTCATCAGGGCGCCGAGCACCAGCGTGACCAACACCGCGGCGATCGCGATGGTCGGTGGGGTTCGCCGGGGCGAGACTGGCTGCTGCGGCTGCTGCGGCTGCTGCGGCTGTTGCGGCTGTTGCGGCTGCTCAGGCGCTCGCAGCGGCTGCTGGCGCGCTCGTGGGGGCTGCTCGGGCGCTCGTGGGGGCTGCTCGGGCTGCTGGGCCTGCCCGGGCGCTCGCTGCGGCGGCAGCGGCTGCTCGGCCTGCTCGCGCGCTCGTGGCGCGTGGGGATCGGTTCGGACCGCCACCTCGCTGGCTCCTCTCGGTCTGTCGGGTCGGGGTGAGTCGGCTCAGAACTGGAAGTAGATGAACGGCGCGACGCCGTCCGGACCGAACACGTCGAGCACCACCAGGATCGCTGCGAAGGTCACGACGTGCACAGCGACCGGCAGCGCATCCCACGTCGCCGCGAGGCGGGCCCGGGGACCATCGGGGACCTGCTGCACGAGCAGCACCGCCGCGACCAGCAGCGGCACCGTCGGTGACAGCGGCACCGTCGAGACACCACCGCCCAGTCCGGCGAGCACCGTGAGCGCGACCCCGAAGCTCGGGGCGCGGAAGAACACCCACGCCAGGCAGACCAGGTGGAAGGTCACCGCCCACGCCGTCACCGGGTGCAGCGGCTTGACGCCGCCGGCCGGTGGCACCAGGTGTGCGGCACCGTCGTTGCGCTGCTTGCGGGCACGTTTGGTGTCACCCGGGCCCGTCGCCTCCGTGGCGTTCGTGGTGTCCGTCGGGCTCGCCGCCTGGGCGGCCTCGATGCTGGCCTTGCGGCGGCGTTCCACCACCAGGCCGACCCCGTGCAGCCCACCCCACACCACGAAGGTCCACGCCGCGCCGTGCCATAGCCCGCCGAGGAGCATGGTGATCAGCAGGTTGCGCTCGGTGCGTCGTTGGCCGTGCGCGTTGCCCCCGAGCGGGATGTAGAGGTAGTCACGCAGCCACCGCGACAGCGTCATGTGCCACCGGCGCCAGAAGTCCTGTAGCGAGAGCGCGGCGTAGGGCCGGTTGAAGTTCTGCGGGAACTCGAACCCCAGTAGCAGCGCGACGCCGATCGCGATGCTCGTGTAGCCGGCGAAGTCGGCGTAGATCTGCACGGCGTAGGCGTAGATCCCGACCAACGTCTGGCCGCCTCCGTACTGCCCCGGCGTCGCGAAGAGCGGATCCACGAGTTCCGTGGCCAGATGGTTGGCGACGACCACCTTGAGCACCAGGCCGGTCCCGATCAGTCGCAGTGCCCTGCCCACCGGGATACCGCGCGGGTCGGGTCCGACCGCCAACTGGGGGAGGAACTCGCTGGCTCGGACGATCGGCCCGGCGACCAGTTGCGGGAAGAAGGCGAGGTAGACGGCGACGTCGAGCAGGTGGGTCGGTCGGATCGTGCGGCGGTGCACGTCGATCACGTAGCTGATGGCCTGGAAGGTGAAGAAGGAGATGCCGACGGGCAGGACGATCTCCGGGTAGGGCAGGCTCACGTCGAAGCCGAGCAGGCGCAGCAGGCCATCGGCCGAGCCGGTGAGGAAGCCGGCGTACTTCCACCAGGCCAGCAGACCGAGGTTGCCGATCAGCGCACCGGTCAGCCAGCGGTCCCTGGCCTGCCGGTCACGGGCGAGGTGGATCCCCATCGCGGCGATCTCGTTGCCGACCGTCGAGATCATGAGCAGCGGCACGAAGCGCCAGTCCCAGGCGCCGTAGAACACGTAGCTGGCCAGCACCAGGAAGAGCTTCCACCGCCATGCCGGGGCGGCGGGGCGTCCGGGCCTTGGTGCCAGCGACCAGGCGATCGGCAGGACGATCGCCAGGAACACCGCGAAGCGCACCGTGGGGAACAGCACGGGAGGCCTCTCGAACAGGGGGGGAACTCGTCGCCGGCCAGCGACGCACTGAAGGGACCGAGATGATATGGACGACCGTCCACGGAACGTGGGAACCTCGACCATCCCCGAAAGGCAGCCCGCCGGGGCGGCAGCTGATGGCTCAGCCGGGGTGGGAGCCGATGCCTCAGCCGGGGTGGGAAGCGACGGCTCCCCGGGGCGGGTGGTCGCTGGCGCTGCCAGCCGGCCACTCAGCGTGCCCGACGAGCCCGGCCGGACTGGTCAGGCCAGGTGCGCGGTCAGGACCGAGATGTCGTCGTGCAGTCCGGCGAGGACCGACTCCGCCGCCGTGCCACGGAGCCGCCGCTTCGTGCCCGCGTAGGCACGGGCGGGCAGGGCCGCGAGCTCCTCGGTCCGGCTGCGGGCGAGGGACACCGTGGTCGCATCATCGGGGGCGAGGACGTCCGCGAACCCCGCCGCCACCGCGGTGGCCGCATCGATGCGCTCGCCGGGGATCAACAGGTCCTCGAGGCGGTCCGGCGGCAGGTTGGCCCGAGCCAACGCGATGCCGAAGTCGGGCACCTCGAGCCCCACGCGGGTCTCGGTCAGCCCCCAGAAGCCGCCCTCGGTCGCCACGGCGTGATCGCAGACCATCGCCAGCATGCTGCCGGCCGCGACCGCGTGCCCGGTCGCGGCACACACCGTCGGCCGTGGATCGGTCCACCACCGCATCAGGCAGGTGCCGAACCCGATCAGCAGCCGTTCCACACCGTCGCGGCCGTGCTCCATCATCCAGTGCAGGTCGAGGCCGGCGCTCAGCACCCCCTCTCGGCCCTGCAGCAGGACCGCGACGGCCTGCGGATGGTCGTCAAGAGCAGCGATGAGCGCGTCGAACGTCTCGGGCCTGAGGGTGTTCTTGTCCCCGTCATCGAGCGTGACGGTCAGGATGTCCTCGTCGTCCACCTCGCAACGCACGGTCACGGCGTCCCTCCCGGTCGTGGGCTGCGGAGCCTACGTCCACGGTCCACCGACACCGGCACCGGCCGGCACGCGGGTCGCGGTCCGTGGTGTCCGCCGCGTGGTGTCCGCCGCGTGCGGGGGTTCGGGTGCGTGGTGCCTCGGATTCCGGGGTGTTCTGCACCCAATGCGTGGTGTCCGCCGCGTGGTGTCCGCCGCG
>JAWOCZ010000138.1:0-2632 GCA_046483565.1 Nitriliruptoraceae bacterium | reverse complement strand
GGGCTGCGTCCGATCGCGGAGACGGTCGGTGCCGATCGCAAGACCGTGCGGCGTTACATCGAGGCTGCGCAGGCGGCGGGGCTGGTCCGTGACGGCGGTGAGGGTCAGCTGACCGACGAGTTGCTCGGGACGGTGATCGAGGCGGTGCGTCCGGAGCGTCCGGCCGGGCATGGTGTGGCGTGGGAGGCGTGCCGTGCCGAGCACGACCGGATCAAGGCCTGGCTGGACAAGGACCTGAAGCTGACCAAGGTCGGGGATCTGCTGGCGCGTCGTGGGGTGGTGGTCCCCTACCGGACCTTGCACCGCTATGCCGCTGATGAGCTCGGGTTCGGGGGCCGTGACGGCACGGTGCCGGTGGTCGATGGTGAGCCGGGCCATGAGCTGCAGGTCGACTTCGGCCGGCTGGGGATGATGTTCGATCCGGAGGCGGGTCGGCGGCGTGCGTTGTGGGCGCTGATCTTCACCGCGCACCTCTCGCGGCACACGTTCGTGTGGTTGTCGTGGCGCCAGGAACTCGAGGATGTCATCGCCGGGTGTGAGGCCGCGTGGGAGTTCTTCGGCGGGGTGTTCAAGGTCATCATCCCCGACAACATGAAGACGATCGTTGACCGGGCCGATCCGACCACCCCGCGGTTGAACGTCACCTTCGTCGAGTACGCACAGGCCCGCGGGTTCGTGATCGATCCGGCCCGGGTCAGGAGCCCGCAGGACAAGCCACGCGTCGAGCGGACCGTGACGTTCGTGCGCGACTCGTTCTTCGCCGGTGAGGAGTTCGCCGACCTCGCCGACGCGCAACGACGTGCCGTCGACTGGTGCCGGATCAAGGCCGGGATGCGGATCCACGGCACCATCCGCGCCCGCCCGGCCGAGGTGTTCGCACTCGAGGAAGCGCACGTGCTGCTGCCGGCACCCACCGAGCGCTACGACGTGCCCAGGTGGACCACAGCGAAGGTCCACCGTGACCATCACATCCAGGTCGGCAAAGCGCTGTACTCGATCCCTGGCGCGCTGATCGGCGAGCAGGTCACGGTCCGTGCCGACTCCCGGCTAGTGAAGGTGCTGCACCGCGGCCAGGTCATCAAGATCCACCCCAAACAGCCCCCTGGGAGGCGTTCTACGGACGAGGCGGACCTGCCGTCGGAGGTCACCGCCTACGCGATGCGCGACCTCGACAAGCTCCAACGGATGGCCGCCCGGCACGGCGAGGCGATCGGCACCTACGCCACCGCACTGCTCGACATCCCGCTGCCCTGGACCAAGATGCGTCAGGTCTACCGCCTGCTCGGGCTGGTCAAGAAGTTCGGAGCAGAACCGGTCAACCAGGCCTGCATCCGCGCGCTGGAATGCGAAGCGATCGACGTCGGGCTGATCGCCCGGATCGTCGCCCGCGCCGCCGAGACCGACCCGCCCGCACCCACCCGGACCGTGGTCGCGGCCGCCAGCCGGTTCGCCCGCGACCCGGACGAGTTCGCCGTCACCCGTCAGGCCGGCCGATGACCGCCCCCACCACCGCGACCGCGGTCACCCCCGAGCTCAAGAGCCTGCTCAAGCGGGTCAAGCTCGGCAAGACCCTCGACACCCTGCCCGAACGGCTCACCCTCGCCCGGACCTCGAAACTGACCCATGCCGAGTTCCTCGAACTCGTCCTGGCCGACGAGGTCGCCCGCCGCGACCAGCAGTCCGCGACGTTGCGGGCACGGACCGCCAAGCTCGACCCGTCCATGACCCTTCAGGCGTGGGACGGCGACGCAGCCGTCACCTACGACACCCACATCTGGGCCGAGCTGACCTCGCTGCGGTTCGTCGACAACGCCAACTCGGCGTTGATCCTCGGACCCGTCGGGGTCGGCAAGACCCACCTCGCCCACGCGCTCGGCCACATCGCCTGCCGACGTGGCCGCAAGGTCCACGCCGAACGGGCCGACCGGCTGTTCAAGCGGCTCCGCGCCGCCCGGCTCGACCACACCCACGACATCGAGATGCGCCGGCTCATCGCCGTCGACCTGTTGATCATCGACGACTTCGCCCTTCAAGCCCTCGACCCGACCGAGACCACCGACTTCTACGAGCTCGTCGTCGAACGCCACCTCAAGTCGGCCACCCTCGTCACCTCCAACCGTGACCCCAACGAGTGGCTCGCCGCGCTCGCTGACCCCCTCCTGGCCCAGTCCGCGATCGACCGGCTCCAGTCCTCCGCCTGGGAACTCGTCGTCGAGGGCGAGTCCTACCGGCGCCGCCAGAAACCCACCCTCACCGACGACCCGACCACCCTGAAGGAGGCACGTCGTTGACAACCATCATGCTGCTGATGATGCTCGCACTACGACCGGCAACCCGCCCGAGGTGGTCCCTAGCTCGTGGCCACCGGGTGGTCCCATCAGCGTGGCGAACGACAAAAACGGTCCGTAGCTGCCAGTTTTCGGCACTTCTCGTCCCCACTGCTCCACTGTTTTCCGTGGTCGCCCGGGCGAAACGCCGTTACTCGCGCCGTCAATCCCACCTTCCCTCAGGCGTGAAGCGTCTCATGGCCGCGAGAGCGTCTCCTCCAGAGCAGGCTTGAAGTCCTCGACGAGTTTGCGGACCGCCGTCGTGAGCAGATCGCGGTAGCCGTCCAGATCTGACCACCAGGTCG
>JAWOCZ010000271.1:0-7923 GCA_046483565.1 Nitriliruptoraceae bacterium | reverse complement strand
GGTGGATCCCGTCCAGCGTGGCGCGGGTGGTCGCGCCGGCGACGCGTTGCCCGGCGGTCGACGCGAAGGCGACCCAGCTGGCGGCGTTGTCGAGGTAGCCGGCGGCTCGCAGCTCCGGCCCGGCGGCGACGAAGGACTCCACCCCGGCGGCGCGCTCGTCGGGTGTCGCCTCGGCGGTGGCGTCGTCGTACTGGCCGGTGAAGCCGAGCTCGGCGGGCGGGGTCGCGCCCGGCCACAGTGGATCGACCGGTTGCAGCGCGGCGGCTGCCAGCGCGGTGTCGACCAGCCGGGCCAGCTCGTCGTCGGCGATACGGGTGCTGCTCGCCGACGAGGTCCGGCCCCCGACCGCCACCGTCAGCGACACCGTCACGGTGTCCTCGCCGACGTGCTGGTGGATGAACGAGTTCGCGAACCGGGTCAGGCCGTGGCGGGCACGGGTGACCCGCACGTTGGCTTCCACCTCGGTGTCGGACCCCGAACCTTCGTCGGCGTCGGCGTCGGCGTCCGGTCCAGGGGCAGCGCTTGCTGCGGCGTCGGCGTCGGCGTCGACGTCCGACCCGGTGGCGGCGTCGGCGTCCGATCCGGCCACGGTCGGGCCGGGGTGGGCGCGCACCAACGCGACCACGCGGTCGGCCAGCGCCAACAGATCGTCGAGGGAGGTCACGGCGGTCGTCATCGAGGTCGTCATGCTCAGGCCTTCACACCGACACGGACACCCGTGAAGCGGGCGGGTGCGGCGGGGTGGCCGGTGTGGCCGACCTGCATCGGCTGGCCCTTGCCGCAGTTGGGCACGCCCCAGGGGAACCACTCGTCGCCGCCCGCCAGCATGTCCATCGAGCCCCAGAACCTCGGCGTGATCCCGGTGTAGGTCGGGTTCTTGACCATCCGGACCCGCTTGCCGTCCTTGACCTCCCACCCGATCTCGCAACCGAACTGGAAGTTGAGGCGTCGGTCGTCGATCGACCAGGAGCGGTTGGTGGCCATCACGACGCCGTGCCTGGTCTCGGCGACGATCTCCTCCATCGAGGAGTCACCCGGGGTCAGGCCCACGTTGGTCATGCGCACCATCGGCAGGCGGTTGAACCCGTCGGCGCGCACCATGCCGCCCGGTGGGAGGCCGGCGAGGTGGGCGGAGTCCCGCCCCGACAGCACCCCGACCCAGGTGCCGTCCCTGACGATGTCGACCCGTTGTGCCGGCGTCCCCTCGTCGTCGTAGCCGAACGTCGCCAGCGCGCCGGGGATGGTGGCGTCCGCGGTGATGTTCATCAGCTCGGAGCCGTACCTGAGCGTCCCGAGCTGGTCGAGCTCGAGGAACGAGGTCCCGGCGAAGGCCGCCTCCCAGCCGAGGATGCGGTCGAGTTCGATCGCATGGCCGACGGACTCGTGGATCTGCAGGGCGAGCTGCGAGGACTCGAGGATCAGGTCCAGCTCACCGGTGGGGCACTCATCGGCGCTGAGCAGCTGGACGGCCTCCTCGGCGGTCTCCTGGGCGTGGCCCGGCAGGTCGAAGCGACGGATCACCTCGTAACCACCGGTCTCCACGTGCCCGAAGGACTGGGGATAGCTGCGGCGCTGGGTCTCGGCGTCACCGACGGCGGTGGCATCCATCCCGCAGCCGGTCTCCACGATGCGCTGCTGGATGCGGTGGCCCTGGGAGGACACGAACCACTTGTCGGTGTCCCAGAACATCAGCTGGGCGGTGGCGACCATGATCCCGTCGACCTCGTGCATCGTGCGGGTCGCGTCGACCACGACCGCGACCTTCTGGTCGAGCGGGACCGCGAAAGGGTCCTCACGGAAAGGCGTCGTGTAGGTGTCCTGCGCGGCGGGGACATCGGCGAGGTGGAGGCCACTGCCGGGGACCAGAGCGGACGCCTTCGCGGTGGCGGTGGCTTCGGCACCGGCGCGCTTGGCGGCGGTGTCGGTCAGCTCCGAGGTGGCGGCGAAGCCCCACGACGAGCCGATCAGGGCACGCACCCCGACACCGCCGTCCTCGTCGTGGGTGGCGATCTGGAGCTGTCCGTTCTGGGCCCGCAGCGCCTCGTGGCGGCGGATCACCACCCGGGCGTCCGCGTAGGTCGCGCCGGCCGCCAGTGCCCCCTCGACCGCCGCGCGGGCGTAGTCGTACATCTCGTCGCCCCCGTTGGACACGCCGGACCTCCTGGATCGTCTGAGCGCGGACGTCGACGGTAGCCGCGGATGAGCGGAGGTCGCGACACCGGGGTGGAGCTCCGAGCCGGGCAGGCGGTGTGGGCAGGCGTGCGTGGCGCCGGCGTGACTTCCGCGGTGTCCGGGCCCGCGTCGCGGGGCGGGGGTACCTCGCCGGCGCACCGCCAACCGGATCCGTCCTGGTCTGGCAGGATGGGGCCATGCCACGCATCGACATCGAAGCTCTCGAGGACGAGTGGGAGGAGGATCACCACCTCCTCACCCGCCGATCCCGCGATCTGTCCGTGGCGGCGCGCGAGCGCATCGACGCGCTGGACATCGCCCGCGTGGTCGGCGTCGACCGCGGGCGCGTCACGATCGTCGATCGAGGCGAGATCATGGAGGCGCGCTTCGCCGGGACCATGCGTGGGGAGAAGGCCGCGGTCGGCGATCGCGTCAAGGTCCGGCCCGCGAAGCACCCTGGTGACGAGCCCCGGATCGTCGAGGTCCTGCCACGGGACACGGTCCTGACCCGCACCGCCGACGACACCGATGACACCGAACGCGTGGTCGTCGCCAACGCCGATCAGATCGTGATCGTGGTCGCCGCGGACCACCTCGATGTCGGGACACGGTTCCTCGACCGGGTGCTGGTCGCCGCATCGCTCGGTGGGGTCGAGCCTTTCCTGTGCATCAACAAGCGGGACCTGATCGATGACGACGCCGAGGTGGCCGAGGTGGCCGAGGTGGCTGAGGTCATCGACCGGTACGAGGCGATCGGCGTGCCGGTGCGGGTGACCTCGGCGGCCACGGGGGAGGGGATGGACGCACTGGAGCGGCTGCTCGCCGGCTGCTGGACAGCGTTCACCGGCCACTCCGGAGTCGGGAAGTCGTCGCTGTTCAACCGGCTGATCCCGGGGGCGTCCCAGACCATCGGTGAGCTCGGACGCTACGGCGGGCGGCACACCACCGTGGCCGCCTGGGCCCTGGAGGCGCCGGGTCTCGACGCGTGGTTGGTCGACACGCCGGGGGTGCGCTCCTTCGGGCTGGGCTCGCTGGCCCCGGAGGAGCTCGGGCGCCATTTCCCGGAGCTTGCGGCGTTGCGCTGCCGGTTGGACGACTGCACCCACAGCGGTGAGCCTGGCTGTCAGCTGGCCGAGGCCGAGATCCACCCCTCGCGGCTCGCGGCCTTCGAGCGCCTGCGGGCGTCGCTGGCCGAGGGCCGGTGAGCGCTGCGGTCGGTTCCGGCCTGGAGCACGCCCGCGCGTCGAGGGGCGGAGCGCGGCTACGGTGGCGGGTATGAGCCTCGCTACCAACCTCCTCCGCCAGGCGGCCGCTGGTGCCGGCCGCGGGGTGGGACGTGAGCTGCGCGCGGCCGTCGCCCAGGATCCGGCGCGGACCATCCAACGTGCCCACGTCGATCCGGACTGGCGACGGTCCGAGGCCGGTGGAGCCGCACGCCTGGCGTCCGATCAGCTGATCTCGGTGGGCCGACCCATCGGGCGCTGGCACGGGGTCGATCCACACCGGCCCCACGACGAGTGGCGGTCGGTCTGGAAGCTCGCCGGCCTGCTCGGCTGGGCTGGCGTGGTCGGCGGGGCGTGGTGGCTGGGGTCGAGCCGTGGTCGCGGACCGCTGGCCGCGGCCTCGGAGTTGGATCGCATCGGTGAGACGGTCGGCGCGGCCCTGGACGGGTTCTCCGAACTGCCGTGAGCTTCGGTGGCCGCCTGCTCTGACCCTGCTTTGACCGGGCCGATCGCGAGATCCTGGGGCGGTGTGGCCCGGCGCAGCCTGCATGCAGCTAGCGGCGAGCGACCGATCCGGCAGTGAGCGACCGATCCGGCGGTGACAGGTGACCAGTGGCGTGGTCGTGTGGACAGCCGCGAGGTGTCAGCCGGAGCGCGTGGCCGCTAGGCTCGCCGGGCCCCGGCGGGGTGGCCAAGTGGTAAGGCAGAGGACTGCAAATCCTTTATCACGGGTTCGATTCCCGTCCCCGCCTCTCGCGAGAAACCGCCCCTGACCTGCATGAGTGTGGTCGGGGGCGGTTCCGCGTTCTAGATCAGGGAAGGCTACTACCGGAAGTGGGCGGTGATCCGGGTCGTGCCCGACGGGATGGGCCCTCCACCGAGGCGCTGCGACGCCGGGTAGGTCAGTCAGAGGCTCATCAGGGCTGTCGTGAGGCGCTTGGCGAGTTCGTCGAAGCGCGGACGAAGGTGACCTTCTTCCGGTAGGAACGCGGTCTAGACCGGTCACGGTTCGACGGTCGGGAGGTACTCGAAGGTCACGGAGGTCTGCTGCGGGGCGCGCACCTCCACCTCGACGCAGTCGAGGACCTCGAAGCCGTCGAGTTCCGCTGCACACACCTGGTGGGTCCCCTCAGCGACGGGGATCGTGATCGGGGCATCGTCACGAGCTATCCCGTCCACCTCGATCTGTGCGGACAGGGTCGTCGGCGTGACGGTCACGTGGAGCGTGCCCGCTGGTTCGTACGTGGCCTCGACGACCTCCGTGGCCCCGGCGGTGAGCCTCACCTCCCGGCAGCTCGGCGGGAGGTAGCCCTCGACGTAGCCGAAGCAGATCCGGTGGACCCCGGGGGGCAGTGGCAACCCATCGATCGCATCGGTGTCGCGGGAGACACCGTCTACGGAGATCTCCGCGCCGACGAGCGGGCGGGTCACGACACGCAAATCGGCGGGCCGCTGATCGGTGCGGGAGACGACCGTCGCGAGTCCGATCAGCACTCCCACGGCGAGGACGACGCCGATCGCCACCGGCCACCTCAGGCGCATATGGCTCCGTGTGCCTCGCCGTCACGGTCAGCTCATGGATGCTTCTCAAGTGGTGCCGCTGACGCGTCGAAGACGAGCCTACCGATGTCACCGGATCTGGACACGCGCATGCAGACCGCTCTCTCCCGTTCGATGGTCGCGTTGTTCTGTCTGGCTGGCGTGGCCATCGCCACGCTCGCCATGATCGCGACGGCGTCCAGTGCCGGATCGGACCTCAAGGAGGGCCATGGCCTGCTGACGGTCCAGACGTCGCCTCATGTTGCCTCTCAGGTCATGATCGATGGGGTGCAGCGGAACACTTCCCTGGTGCGTGGACTCGAGCTTCCGGCCGGGTCCTACACGGTGTGTTTCGGTTCCGCCGACGGCTACCTCTCACCGCCGTGTGAGAAGGTCGGACTCACTGACGGCCGAGCACTCACGCACGTCGGTGAGTTCCATCCGGCCGGCACCCTGGCCGTCACGACGGAACCGTCCGGAGCGAGCGGCATGATCATCGTCGACGGGGTCGCGCGTGATCGTGGCGCGGTCGTTCTGCCGGTGCTGGCCGGTGAGCGGGAGGTCTGCTTCGGTGCGGTCGATGGCTACGAGGCACCTGCATGCGAAACGGTCACGGTGCCGAACCAGGGCACCACATCTGTTGTCGGACCCTACGTCGCCGTGGCGTCGGACGGCGATGAGTCCGTCGATCAGGACGACGGAGAGCAGCCCGCCCCAACCGAGGGACCGGATGATGGGACGCCGCCAGCGGCGGACGATGGTGGTGCCGATGCGCCGGAGGCACGCGACGGCGGCGATGGGTCCCGCGGAAGCTTCCACGATGTCCCAGAGGGTGTCCACCGTGACGCGATCCTTCGGATGGCGGAGCATGAGGTCATACGTGGGCATCCCGATGGCACCTTCCGACCCGCAAGCCCGGTCACGCGGGGACAAGTCGCAGCGCTCCTGACGCGCGCCTTCCGTCTCGACGGTTCGACCTGCGCGGTGGACTGTGTCAGGCTCTCGGATATCGACACCTCGACCCACGCCGAGGCCATCCGTGCCGTCGTGGGAGCGGGCGTCGCATCCGGGTACCACGACGGAACCTTCGGGCCGGACCGCGACGTGACGCGTGAGCAGATCGCGTCGATGCTCGCGGCCACCCTCGGGCTGTCCGGAGATGGGCTGGAGCACCCCTTCGACGACATCCGCGGCACGAGGCACGAAGCGTCGATCGCGGCTCTGCATCACGCCGGGATCACCCAGGGCAGTGGGCCCACGTCGTTCTCGCCACGAGAGCCGATGCGTCGCGACCAGTACGCGTCGCTGCTCGATCGAAGCCTCGACGGATCCTGACCAGCAGGGACCGCGCTCTGACCGACCGCTTGCAAGGTGGTGCGGGTCGGGCAGAAGAACGAACACCTTGCCGGAGGACGGACACCGTGGCCGAGACGATCGCCCCACGGCAGGATGCGCCCGGCGTGGGAGGCCGACGCCCGCAGCGCGTGCAAATGATCGGGGTGTGCCACCAACCGCTTGACCGTGTTACCGGGGCGTAGTCTGCGGTCGTGAACGGCCCGGCTTCGGCTCACGCTCCGTGACTTCGCTGGTCCGCTGGGAGGTCACGCCGATGAGCGGCTCGGCACCGGACGATGCTTCAGCGGCTGGCGACGCGCAGCACGGGGACGGTGCTTTCGAGGTACCCAGCGAGCCTGCTGGCGATGAACGGTCGGACGGTCGTGGCTCGGATGGGGCCAGCGGGCCCGAACGCGATCGGTACCCGGACGCGCTGCGCGCCGGTGCGCTGCTCGTGGTGGTGTTCGGACACTGGATCGCGACCCTGCCGCGCCTGGCGGACGGCCGCATGGTCGACACCGAGCACCTGCTCACCGTCTGGGACGGCGCCGGAGTGCTCTCGTGGTTCCTGCAGGTGGTACCGCTGTTCGTCTTCGTCTCGGCGGCGGTCAGCACCCCGGGCGCGCTCCGACGGCTGGAGACCGGGGAGCGTCAGCTGCACTGGTGGGCGGGACGAGCCCTGGGGCTGGCCCGTCCGACCGTCACCTACCTCGCCGTCCTGGCGGTGCTTGCGACGATCGCGAGGTTCACCGGTGGCCGGTTGCTCGGACCCCTCGACCAGTCCCTCACGGTGCACCTGTGGTTCCTGGTCATGCTGCTCGCCGTCCAGGCGTTCCTGCCCTTCGGCATCCGAGCCGATCAGCGCTACGGGCTCACGGCGGTCGCAGGGCTGCTCGCGATCGCGTTCCTCGCCGACGTGATCCGGGGCGGGGTGACCTCGCCGGCGGAGCTGGGCGAGCTCGGCACGTTGGTGACGAGCACCCCCGGGGGGATCGGCTGGGTCAACGGACTGGCGGTGTGGCTGCTACCCCAGCAGCTCGGCATCGCGTGGAAGCGGGGTCGGTTCGGTGGCCTGCGCACCGGACTCGGCCTGCTGCTGCTCGGCTTCGCGTGGCTTGGTGTGGCGGTCGCCGTGGGCTACCCGGTGGCGATGGTGGGTGGTGATCTGGCCGGCAGCAGCAACGTGCTGCCGCCCACCCTCGCGCTGATCGGCGTGATGTGGGTGCAGGCCGGAGCGGTCCTCACCTTCGAGGCGCCGGCGCGTCGGGCGCTCCGGCACCGCTCGATCGAGCGCATGGTCGCGGTCCTCGGTGCGCTCAGCATGGTGCTGTACCTGTGGCACAAGCTCGCGGAGCTGCCGGCGGCGTGGCTGGGCGAGCGGCTCGGGGCACCGATCGACGCAGGGGTGCCGGGTGAACCCGGCTTCTGGCTGGGTCGGTTGTGGTGGATCGCGTTGTGCCTGGTGATGGTGGCGCCTCTGATCGCGGCCGTCGTCGCCTTCGAGACGCGCCGCCGAAGCAGCGTCCCACAGACCGACAGCGCCGTTGCCACGATCCTCGGCGGCGCGGCGCTGTTCCTTGGCATCCCGACCGCGATGGCGTTCGGTGCACAACCCGGTGCTGCCCTCGGGCTGGTCGGGGTCGGCGCTGCGTCG
>JAWOCZ010000217.1:0-13684 GCA_046483565.1 Nitriliruptoraceae bacterium | reverse complement strand
GTGCCTTCAACGCCGAGGTGCGTACGACCGCGGCACGACATGGTGCGGTACTCGTCGACGTCGCCCGGCAGCGTGCGTTCCATGACCGTCGGCTGTGGCACGAGGACCGGCTCCACCTCGCACCCGCAGGGCACGTCCGCGTCGCCGCGGGCGTCCTCGAGGCGCTCGGTGTGACCGATCCGGACCGACTCGGTGGGGAAGTCGGGTGGTGGCATCAGCACCTGCTCGCGACGCGCCGTCCACCTGTTCACCGGCGCCTCGCCGCCGATCTGCGCTGGGCCATCCGCTACCTCGCTCCGTGGATCGGTCGTCGGCTGCGCGGGGTGTCGAGCGGTGACGGTGTCAGCGCGAAGCGTCCCGAGTTGACCCGCCCCGTGATCTAGGGTTGGGTCCTGCCCTGGCGCCGTCTGTGGCCCGTCCCGTCGGGGCTGAGGTCGCTGATCACCGTCACAGGACGGCGAGGTGTCAAGTGGAACTCGAGCTGTCGACGACGCGCTTGGCGATCTGCCGGCTCGGAGCCGACGAAGCCGTGCCGGGGTGGACGGCGGTTGCAGCAGGCGGGCTGGTGTCGGTCACCCGCACGCCTGCAGAGCTGTCCATCGTGGTGCCGGAGGAGGTCGTCCCGGCCGGCGTCCGTTCCGAGGGCGGCTGGCGGGCGCTGTCGGTACGGGGGCCGCTGTCCTTCTCGCTGACGGGTGTGCTCTCGTCGCTGGCGACGCCGTTGGCGACGGCCCGGGTCCCGATCTTCGTGATCTCGACCTTCGACACTGACTGGCTGCTGCTGCGCGATGATCAGCTGGCCGCCGGGATCGCGGTGTTGGAGGAGGCGGGCCACGCCGTGCGGGCCCGATGATCGAGATCCACGGTCATGCTTGACTCGAGAGTCAGTCGATCCGCAACCCTCGAGTTGCACTTCATGGGCTGGCGTTCGCCGTGCGACATCGGTGCACGAGCGGGGCGTCCGGGCCCGCGTTCGCACTAGGTCTCGATGGCAGGTCGAGGGTGATCGTCCCGTCTTCCCCAGCCGCCGTTGCTGGCTCCGGCCGGTGGTCGCTCGCCGGTACTACGGGGTCGTGGTGGGACTCGACACCGGGAGTGGCCTGGCGGCCAGCAGCGCGATCACGACCGCGACCAGGAGGAACCCGGCCGACAGCCCGATCGTGTCGGCCAGGGCGCCGATCACCGGTGGACCGATGAGGAAGGCGAGGTAGCCGACGGCCAGCACCGCGGCGACCCCTTCACCCGGGGTCGTGACCACGCGGCCGGCGGAAGCGAAGGCCAGCGGCACGAGGGAGCCGAGTCCGAGACCGGCCAGAAGGAACCCCACCACGCCACCGAGCAGCACCGGCACGGTGGCCACCACGAGGAAGCCGGCACCGGCCAGGAGGCCACTGGCCCGGATCACGGCGTGACGGCCGAACCGGCCGACCAGTCGGTCGCCGATGAGTCGGGCGCCGACCATGCCGGCCGTGTGGGCCACGAACGCCCACCCGATGCGGCCCGGGGCCACCGCAACGGTGTCACGCAGGTGGATGCCGGCCCAGTAGCCCGCGGTGGACTCGCCGAGTATCGAGGCGAAGGCGACCAGCGCGAGCGGGAACAACGGTCCCCGCGGTAGTGCGAACCGGGCTGGTGTGGTGGCCGTCACCCGGTCGTCGACCGTGAGCCGTCGCAGCGCCAGGACCCCGAGCGCGGCGACCAGCACGGCCACCATCGCCAGGTGCGCCCACACCGGGATGCCGCTCGCGATCGCGAAGCTGCCGGCGAGTGCGCCGATCAGCGTGCCGACGCTCCAGGCTGCGTGCATGCCGATCAGGATCGAGCGGCCGTAGGAGCGCTCGACCGCGATGCCCTGGGCGTTCATCCCGACGTCCATCGAGGCGGCACCGAGGCCGAGCAGCAACAGCGCCGACGCCAAGGTGAGCGGCCCCGCCGCCAGGCCCGTCAGTGGCAGCGCGACCGCCGCGGTCAGGACCCCAGCCAGCATCAGACGTCGGCTGCCCGTGCGCCCGATCACGCGTCCCGCCAGCAGTAGGCCGGTCACGACGCCCACTGACAGGGCCGGCAGGACCAGCCCGAGAGTGGCAGCAGGCAGCCCGAGGTCGTTCTGCACCGACGGGATCCGGGACAGGAACGAAGCCAGCGTCAGGCCGCTCGCGAGGAACAAGCCGGTCAGTCCCAGGCGGGCCCCACGCACGGACGGGGCGATGTCCGGCACCTCATCGGACGCCCCGTCCGGTGTTCCCGCCGACCCCTGGCCCATCGCTGCTCCTTCCCACCTCGGAGGGCATCGGGTGTGCAGTCCGGCTCTGTCGCCAGGTGCTGGGCCGCCCGGTACCCGAAGGCCACCGCCGCCCGAGCGTCGCGCCCGGACCGGGGCAGATCCGTCCCATCACGGAGGCACTGCTGTTGCCCGTGGCGTAGAGCCCCGGGCTCGGCTCCCCCTCCTCGTCGATCATCCGTACGTCCGCGTCTGCGAGGAGGCCGCCCGTGGTGCCGAAGTCACCGGGGCCGGTTGGAGCCGGTGAACGGGCCACGCATGAGCGGTCCCAGGTCGGGGTTCGGGCGCACGAGCCGGTCAGTCGTACCGATCGTACGCGGAGTTTCCCCGGCCGGGTCGTGGCGACCCGCTCGATCACCGCTGCTCGGCTAGGAAGACGACCGAGGCGGGACATCGCCATCCGCGGGCAGTCGGCGCTGCCTACCGGCGACGAGGTTGACGACCAGGTCAAGATCGATGCCGTTGGCGTCGAGTTCGGCACGCAGCTCCTCGGGATCCAACTCCGGTGGGGGGCCGAAGGCGATCAGGCGGATCGTGCCGTCCCGGACCTCGACCGAGGCGATCCGCCAGTCACCGGCCTGCGCCCACTCGGTGACGATCGGGGTCACTTCGGCCTCGGAGACTCGATCGGAGATCACCCGGGTGGTACCGATCGACAGGGGGACGGCGACCAGCACGACCAACCCGGCGACGATGGCCAGGGTGCGTCCGCTGAGCTCACCGACCTCCGCGCCGCTGTCCTGCGCCACCTCGCGCACCCGGTAGAGCAGCAGAACCAAGGTCCCCGTCGCGATGATCGCGGTCACGTTGGTGCCGAACAGCAGCAACGCGCCCAGGGCCTCCGGGTACCGGCCGGCCTCGAGCAGCAGGCCCACCACCGCCAGGGGTGGCACCAGGGATATGGCGATCGCGACACCGGGCAGGGTGTCGGAGATGTCCGAGCGCACCAGGGCGAACGCGCCGACCGAGCCGGTCGCCAGCGCGGCGATCAGATCGATCAGCCGGGGATTGACCCGACCCATCACCTGCGTGTTGGTCTCGGAGACGAGGCCGACCGGATCGATGGTGCCGAACAGGAAGCCCACCGCGATGACCAGCAGGGCCCCACCCACGACGTACACCAGGCTGCGCAGCATCGAGTTCCTGCGGGCCAGCACCAACGACAGGGCGGTCCCGAGGATCGGCGTCATCAAGGGTGCGACGATCATCGCCCCGATCACCGTCGCCACCGAGTCCGAGAACACCCCCGCCGCAGCGATGACGGCGGCCAGCCCGAGCAGCACCCAGAATGCCGACCGCTTGCGCGCAAGGTCCGGTCCGGCGAACAGCAGCTTGTCGACCATCCGGTCGACGTCGACACCGCTCAACCTGTACCTCGAACCGGAGACGTCCTCCATCACCACACTCCCCGCGATGTCACGCTGGCCGGTCGCTCCGCGGGGAGTCGGCGGGTGGCAGGGACGGCGAGCAGTGCCAGCAGGATGCAGGCAAGCAGCCCGGATTTGAGGGCGAACAGCTGGGCCACTGCGTAGTCGTCCACGAGCGCATCCACCACCGCGGGCTCGAGCCCCGCCTCGGTCCCTGCGGCCCGCACCTGGTCGGCGGAGACGAAGGACACGCCCGCGCTGACCGCGATCGTCGTCTGCTCCGCGACCGCGGCCGGCACCCGCGGGTCCTCCTCGACCTGGGTGAGGAAGTTGGACACCAGGCCGGACAGCACGATCGCGCCGATCAGCGCGACCCCCACGGCAGAGCCGAGCTGCATCGAGGTGTACTGCAGCCCACCCGCCTCGCTGCGTCCGGAGACGTCCACCGAGGACTGCACCACGTCGCCGAGCTGGGAGGCGATGAGCCCCATCCCGACGCCGAGCAACGCCATCGCCACCGCGAAGCGCAGCTCCAGCAGGGTCGGTTCGACCGTCGAGAGCAGCCACAGGACCGCGAGGATCGTGGAGGCGAACCCGGCGCGGACCACCGACCGCACCGAGAACCGAGTGCGCAGTCGCGCCCCGGCGATCGCTGCGGCGAACATCGCGATCGACACCGGCAGCATACGAACGCCCGTCTCGAGCGCATCGAGGCCGAGCACCAACTGCAGGTAGAGGGGGACCGTGAAGAACACGCCCATCAGGATCAGGTTCTGCGCCAGCAGCGACTGCAGGCCGCTGCGTAGCGTCGGGATGCGCAGCAGGTCCAGATGCACCAAGGGGTCCGCTCCGCCGCGTTCACGCCGGCGCTGCCAGCCGACGAACAGCCGCAGGACGAGGCCGCCCGCGGCGACGACGAAGGGGGTCAGCGCGAAGCCGAAGGGGGTGATCGGCGAGTTCTTCGGGACCAGCCAGCCCCAGGTGCCGGCCTGCAGCAGGCCGAGCACGATCAGGCCGAGACCGAGAGCGGAGAGGACGACGCCCACCAGATCGAGCCGGGGCCGGGTGCTGTCGCTCGGGGCGTCGCGGAGGAACCGGATGCTGGCGAGCACGCCGACCACGATGACGACCTCGCCGACGAACACCACGCGCCACGTGAGGGTGGTCGTCGCCCAGCCCCCGACGATCGGGCCGACCGCGATGCCGGCACCGGCAACCGCGCCGATCACGGAGTAGGCGATGGCCCGCTGCCGGCCCTCGTAATTGCCGGCGATGAGCGCAGCCAGGGCCGGCATGACCAGTGCCGCGCCGAGCCCCTCGAGGATCGACCAGCCGATGGCCAGCACGATCACGTTCGGTGCCAACGCCGTGACGGAGGAGCCGATCGCGTAGATCACCAGGCCGACCGCGAAGGCGGGACGGCGCCCGATCAGGTCCCCGATCTTGCCGCCGGCGATCATGAACATCGCCATGACCAGCGAGTACAGGGTGATCACCGCCTGGATCGCGGTGACGTTGGTGTCCAGGTCGATGACCAGTTGGCTGATCGAGACGTTCATCACGGCCTGGTCGAGCACCATCACGAACTGCGCAGCCGCGAGGACCGCCAGCGGCAACCACCTCTGCATGGGGCCTCGACTCCGACGACGCGGACGCAACAGCGGCGACCGCCGCGACGGCATCCTAGGCCCAGGACAGATCGGTGTCCCGACGCCCTCGTCGGATCAGTCGGCCTTGCGCCCATCCGGGTGCGCGGTGCCCTTGACCGCTCCCGGTTCGCCGGTGACGAACTCGTTCGCGAGGTAGCTCAGTACCTCGTCGGTCGTGAGCACCTTGGCGACGGTGCCGTTCGCGACGGTCAACGCGGTGTCGTGGTGCGAGGTGGCGGTCGCCACGGCATCACCGACGACCACGACGTCGTACCCCCGGGAGTTCCCCGCGTAGGCGGTACTGAGCACGCACTCGTCGGTCCACAGTCCGGCGATCACGATGGTGTCGATGTCGAGGGCCTTGAGCTTCCGGTCGAGGTAGGACTCGCCGTGCTCATCGAAGGTCCAGAACATGTCGAGGTGCTTGCCGAGGTAGAACCATCCCTCCGAGAGCTCCTGCTCGGTCGGCGCGATCTCCTCCAGCGTCTCGAGGCCCTCAGCTCCCGTGAAGATGTAGGCGGCGTTCTCCGGCTGGTCCGGCCGCAGTCCGCGCGGGCCGTACCAGCGGTCCATGGCGTTGGAGATGCCGTCGTCGAACATGCGGCTCCATGCACTCCAGGCGATGGCCACGCCGTCGCTGTCAGCGCGCAGCGCACGGAAGGCGTGCACCAGCCGCTCGAGGTTGGGCAGGATCCCGCCCGCGTAGGGTCGGTACTCCTCCTGGCAGTCGTCCAGCAACAGGGCGATGCGCCGTGGCCGGTCAGCGAGGTCCCACGCGGCCCAGAACTGGATCGGCTGGCCGTTGGGTCCATCGGGAGTCTCGCTGTAGTTGGGCATCGGCTCCATGGCCAACCCCATGTCACGATGCCTGCGAGGCTCCTGCACGGCCTCCTGCAGCGTGCGGGTGCTGCTCTCAGCGTGTTCCATCGAGGGGCCCTCTCGACTGACCGGGTGGACGAGCGAACCGACCCTACAGCGGCGGGTGCACGGCCGGGGGCCGCCCGGAACGGCAGGCGTCGCGTCCCGGTCGGTCCGTCCACCGTCACTGCGCCGCCACCGCGGGACGTGCCACGATGACGTCCACGGGCAGGCCCCACATGGACGGCTGCCGCCGCGCCAGCACCGTGAAGCCGGACCGCACGAGGAACTGATCGGTGGGGATGGGTCGACAGTCCAGGAGCGACGGCAACCATCGCCGTGCCCCCAGGTAGAGCCGGGTCATCGGTGGTGGGTCGTCGGTCATCGCCAGCGAGACCACGCCGAGTCGTCCGGTCGGCCGCAAGACGCGTGCGCACTCCTGCAGGGTCGCCGCCAGATCGTCGGCGTCGAACAACTCGAGCGTGAAGCTCAGGTAGACCACGTCGAAGCATCGAGGTGCCAGCGGCAGTCGGACCGCGTCGGCCTGCACCAGTGTGACTCGGTCGGACACCTCCCACCGGGCCAGCCGCCGGGACGAGCGCAGCAGCATCCGTTCGGACAGGTCCAGCCCCAGGCACCAGCCACCCGGCCCGGTCGTCTCGGCGAGGACGGGTGTCCGCACGGGTCGGGTGGTCAGCCGATGTGCAACTCCGGGTGATGCTCCTCCTGTAGCAGCGCTGCGAGCTCGGCGTTGAAGGCTTCCACCAGGCGCTCCGGATCGGGGACCAGGCGGGCGTCCACGGAGACCCCGACGGTCACCTCACCGTCGTAGCTGAAGATGCTCATCCCGACCGCGACCCCTCCCGATGCCGGTACCCAGCCCATGATGCCGGCCACCCTGGTGCCCGCGAGGTAGACCGGCTGCCTCGGCCCGGGGACGTTGGTGAGGACCAGGCTGCCCTTGCTCGCGAACAGGTCGACGACCACCTTCTCGATCTGCACGGGGGTCATGCCGATGACGCTGAGGATCCCGTAGGCGATCACGCCTTCCGCCGAGTTCTTGATCGCGTCCATCCGCTGCTTGATCTCGGCCAGACGCTCCCGACGGTCAGCGACGCCAACGGGCAGCGGGAGGAACACGATCCCGAACTTGTTGCCGAGATGTCGCGGGAGTGGCTCATCCAGCGGACGCAGGTTGAAGGGCACGAGCGCCCGGATCTCCTCGGTGAGGCTGTCGCGGTGTTCGAGGTAGGTGCGCAGTGCTCCGGTGACCGCGGCACAGACCACGTCGTTCACCGTCGCACCGTGAGCGCGTCCGATGGCCTTCACGGCCGCGAGGTCGAAGGGGTCCGACCACATGGCGTGCTTGTTGAGGCCCATCTGGCCCTTCAGCACGGTCCGGTGGTCGGGTGGCAGGAACAGGTCCTTGCCCAGAGCCGTGGTCCCGGCGGAGGCCAGCTCAGCCAGGTGGACGGCCCTGGACGGCTGCGCGAGGACCTCCATGCCCTCGTGAGCGAGCTGTCCCGAGACCTTGACCGCATCTGACACCAGGCCGCGGACGCGCCCTGACAGCGATCGGTCACGTTCCGGTTCGTCGAGGCCGGGGGCAACGAACAGCTCGTCATCCGCCTGGCCATCGGTCATGGAGAGCAGTAGCCGGATGAGTGCGATGCCATCGGCGATGGAGTGGTGGATGCGGTGGAAGACGGCGGCGCCGTCCTCGTAGCCATCGATCAGGTGCGCCTCCCACAGCGGGCGCTCGCGGTCCAGAGGCCGGCTCATCTGCTGGCTCACGTAGCGGTGGAGGGCCGAGCGGTCCCCAGGGGCCGGCAGACGCGCCTGGATGAGGTGGCGGTCGAGGTCGAAGGCGGGATCGTCCTCCCAGCGCAGGCGTCCGAGCGACAGCGGTGGCTCGACGACCCGTTGGCGGAACTTCGGGTAGGGGCCGAGGAACCGCTCCTCGAAGACCTGGCGGAGGCGATCCCAGTCGACGGGCTCGTCGAACCACATGACCCCGTTGACGACCATGTTGTTGGTGGGACGGTCCATGTGGAGCCACGCCACATCAGCCGTCGACATCCGCGTGGTCGCCATCAGCGTGCTCCCGCTCCACGAGCGACCGCTCGGCCGCTCCCTTCCTTGCATCCGGCTCGAACGACGCTACGACGCGACGGGGAGACCGTACTAGGGGCGTGCGCCCCAGTCGATCGTTCCGTGGTCACCGCGGGCCGGGAGGGTTCAGCCTGCCGTCGCGAAGTCGTAGCGTGTTCCCACCGCATTGGGGATGAAGGCATCGGGGAGGGCGGTGGCGATGCGGTGCATCGCGGCCCAACCCGTGCAGTGGGCCGGCACGATCACGTCGGGCGCCAGTTCCTGTAACGCATCGACGGTCGGTGGGATGATCGGCGCGAAGAGCGGGCCGGCCAGATGGAAGCCACCGAGCACGGCGTGGATGCGGTCGACACCGGTCAGCCGTCGCGCGTACCGCAGGATGTTCACCACGCCCGCGTGGCCGCAACCGGTCATCACGACCAGGCCCCGACCCCGTACATGGGCGATCAAGGCCTGATCGTCGAGGATCAGCGGGTCGGGACGCCAGTCCGTGCCATCGTGGGCCTGGTGTACCGGGAACCCGCGCTCGAACGGGGTCGTGCGATCGATCTCGCCGGTGACGAGCAGCGCACCGTCGAGCAGGAACGACGGCTCGGGCCGCTCGATGATGTCGAAGCCGGCGTCGACCAACCCCCGACGGCTGGTGGTCGGCAACTCGACGTGCTCACGCCCGGGTAGTTCGATCCGCCGGCGGTGCCAGAAGTGCGGGTGGATGAGTACCGGCAGGTTCACGCGACCGACCGCCCGGATGAAGCCGTCCAGACCCGTGGTGTGATCGAAGTGACCGTGGCTGAGCACGATCACGTCGATGTCGGTGGGGTCGATGTCCAGCCGGCGCATGTTGGTCACGAGCCCATCGGGTGTCAGGCCTGCGTCGAAGAGGACACGGCACGTCCGCCCCCGACGCGTCAGCTCGACCAGCGCCGAGAACCCGTGCTCGGCGAGCGGCACGTCGGGGACCTCTCCGCCCTGCTGGACGTGGGTGGAGCGCGTCGGAAGCGCGGCCGACAGCAACGAGGTCCGGCGTGCGGGCCCTTGATCGCCCGCCAGCAGATCCCCCGAGTTGTCCACCAGGCTCGTGATCCGCAGCTCATCGACAGGCTCGAGGCCGAGGACCTCCGGTGGTTCGGTCCCGAGGTCGGGGCGCGGGGCGGCGACGAGAAGATCCGTGGCATCGACGCACATGGTCTCTCCCGTGGTTGCGGGACGCTCGGTGCGGTAGCAGGGTCGGGACCCTGCCTGATGGGCAACCAACCACACCGGTCACGCAACCTCCAACCCTGCCCAAGCAGGTCCTTGGCGACCGCCCCCTCGGACGCGCGCTGTCACGGCGAGGACGGTGGTGACCGCGGTGAGCAGCGACAGGGTGAAGCCCTCGCTGATCACCGCTGGGAGGTACTCGATCGCGAGGTTGAGGACCACGACGTAGACGAACACGTCGATGATGTGCTCGGGGCGTGCCGGCACGGTAGGCAGCAGCGGGCTCCGGGCGGAGCCGGAGCCGGCTTGCGACGGGGATGGCTGGGCACCGCGCATGGTGAAGTATGGCGCAGCAGCTCGCCACTGGCTCGGCTCCTCGTCAGTCAGGGGTTGAGGACCGCGCGACCTGCGATCTCGCCGCGTTCGAGCCGCTCGAAGACCTCGTTGATGTCCTCGAGGGGGTGTTGCTCGACGTCACCGGTGATCAGGCCCTGTTGTGCCATGGACACCACCTCGGCCAGTTCGTTGCGGTTGCCCCAACTGCTCGTGCGGAAGGTCGCCTCGGGGGAGAGTCCCATGAAGGACACGGGGGTCGAGCCGCCAGCGAGCCCGACCAGGACGAAGAGGCCCTGCTGCCCGATGCTGGCAGCGGCGGTGGCCATCGTGGAGTCGGCGCCGACGAAGTCGATCGCGACCGAGGCCTTGTCGCCCCCGGTCATCCCTTCCAACTCGTGGACGACATCGACCTCCGCCGGGTCGAGCGTCACGTCCGCACCGAACTCCTCGGCGAGCCGCCGCTTGTCCTCGGCCGTATCGACGGCGACGACGCGGGCGGCACTCAACCGCTTGATGAACTGGACGCCGTACTGTCCGAGCCCACCGATGCCGATCGCCACGACGGTCGAGCCCGGCACCATCCACGGCAGGGCGTGCTTGACGGCACGGTAGGGCGTCAGCGCAGCATCGGTCAGCGGTGCTGTCGTCGCGGGATCGAGGTCGTCGATGGCGATCAGGTTCCTGGTCGATGGCACGACGAGGTACTCGGCGTACCCGCCGGGCGCACCGATCCCACCCCACCGCATCACATCGCAGACCTGCTCATCGCCCGCGCGACACACGCGGCAGCGGCCACAGCCCCAGCCACCCCAGACCAGCACCGGTGTCCCGACCTCGACCCCCTCGGCTCCAGGTCCGAGCGCGTGGACGTAGCCTGCGTTCTCGTGACCGAGGATCCACGGCAACTCCGGCAGGATCGGCAGCTCGCCGTTCATCACGTGCAGGTCGGAGTGGCAGGCACCACTCGATGTGATCTTGATCAGTACCTCTCCCGGCCCCGGTTCCGGGGTCTGCACCTGGTCGATCTGCAGTGCTTCTCCGTAGGCGTGCAGGCGTGCGGCTCTCATGGCTCAGACTTCCAATCGATCGATCGACGGTCGGCTCCCTCACGCAGGCGACCATGGATGGTTGGGTTCGGGCACCGTCAGAAGGAGGGTGTCCTGCGACCGTCGCGCCGCGATCAACGCCCATCCCGCCCCGAAGCGTCGTCTGTGTGCGTCGAGGTCCGTGCCGGCTGCTCTTCGAGCCTCGGCTCCATCCACGAGCGGGTCAGCGGCAGGTCCGCCGCTGCGCGGACGCCCAGCATCTGCGCGAGCCCGAGCGTGTTCGACTCGAAACCGACCACCGATCCGGCCATGTAGGCCCGCCAGACGCGGTAGGGGATCTCACCGTGCTCGGCACGTACCGCCTCGGCGTTGGTCTCGAGGTTGTGGATCCAGTGCAGCAGGGTGCGTGCGTAGTGCCTGCGCAGCTGCTGGACGTCGACGAGCTCGAAGCCGGCCTGCTCCATGAGCCGGACCGCGACGTGTGCGGGGGCGAGCGTGCCGTCGGGGAAGACGTACGTGCCCATGAAACTGCGCCGCTCCTGTGCCAGGTTACGGATCTCGTCTCGGGCTCCCGTGGTGATCGCGTGGTTCAGGAAGCGGCCGCCGGGCGCGGTCAGGCTGTACGCCCGGGCGAAGTAGGTCTCGAAGCGCTCCTCACCGACGTGCTCGAACATGCCGATCGATGCGACGGCGTCGAACGAACCGCGGGTCTCGCGGTAGTCCTCGACACGGATCTCGATCCGGTCGGCCAGCCCCGCGGCTGCGATGCGCTCGCGGGCGAGCTCCGCCTGCCGGGTCGAGAGGGTGATGCCGAGCGCCCGCACGCCGTAGTGTCGGGCGGCGTGCAACACGAGCGAGCCCCAACCGCAGCCGATGTCGAGCAGCGACTCCCCCTCACGCAACCGGAGCTTGCGGCAGACCAGGTCGAGCTTGCGGATTTGGGCGCGGTCGAGCGCGCGTGGATCCTCGGCGGGATCCTCCGGCGCCTCCTCCTCGAAGTAGGCGCAGGAGTACACCAGGTTCGTATCGAGGAGGTGCGCGTAGAACCCGTTGCCGACGTCGTAGTGGAAACGGACCGCCTGGCGGTCCCGCGCGGGGGAGTGCAGCCGGCCCGCGACGCGAGCGCGTACCGACGACTCACGCTCCGGCGGACGCGGGAGCGCCAGCACGTTGCGGACCAGCCGGATGCGCTCGAACCATCCGAGAACCTCCCTGCCGGGCAGGCGGGAGACCACCCGCAGGGCCGCCGTCACCGACCCTTCGACGTCGATGTCCTCGAAGACGTAGGCCTCCCCAGCGGACAGATCGTCCAGGGGGAGGAGCGACCGCAAGGACCAGGGGTGCTGCAGGACCACCCGGAAGTCAGCGTCTTCCGGCCCGAGCTCCGTGCCGTCCCAGAGACGGACGGGCAGGGCGACGGCGTGCCGTGCCAGCAGCGTGTGGACGCGACGGACGACCTCTGCCGGCTCGAGTCTGCTGGGCGCTCCCGATCTGGTCGGCCCGAGGATCCCCACCAGTACTCCCTCCTGCGGATGCTCGTAACGTCCGTATCACGCTGCTCAGGGCAGCGCGAGCCCCTCGATCTGGTCGGTGGGCCCCGGTCGTGGATGAGCGCGGGCTCGAGCCGAAGCGCGGGCCGCCTGTTCCGATGACGATGACTGGTCGTCCGACCGGGATGGACACACTCCGGCGGGCCTACGGTGGAAAACGACCCCGATCCCAAGGATCCCCCATGGCCACCAAGAAGGTGCTCGGCCTCGCTGCCATGAGCAAGCTCGCGGACGTGGTGCCACGGCGTCGTACGTGGTGGCAACGGGCCCTCGAGCCGGAGAACGTGCTCAGGTTCGTCGTCTATGGCGCCGGTGCCGGGCTGACCGGCTTCGCTCTGAAGAAGCTCTACGACCGCCTGCGTCGTCCCATCGAGGAGAGCATCGAGCACAGTCGCGAACTCAGTACCGCCGTGACCGAGATCACCGATGCCGCGAAGGCGACCACCGACGCCACAGCGCAGGCGGAGTCCAACGCGGGCAAGACCATCGCCGCCATCGAGGAGCTCGGCCGGCAACTGGAGGACGGGGAGGAAGAGGTCCCCGAGGAGGAGGCCACCGAGGAAGCGCCGCCGGAGACCACCGAGGAGGCCGCGGAGGAAGGCTCGGAGGAGACGGCACGGTAGGGCTGAACCCGCTCGGTCAGCTTGCGCGACGATCCCCCGGGCTGCGTCCCGACTCCCGCTACCGCGCAAGTCGATCCCCCGGACCTGCGATCCCGGTGACGGGACGCCGGATCGTCGTGGCCCTGTGACGATCGGGCACTAGTCTCGCCCCGACCCGGCCCACTCGGGTTCCGAGGTTGGCCGACGGGAAGGGTGAGCGTGTCCGACGCTTCGGCGGGCGGCAGGGGGGTGGTGCGCGACCGTGTGCCCCTCGCCAAGGTCGCGCCGCCGGAACTGCCCGCCATGGACGTGGCCGAGACCCGGGCGTCGCGGATGCTCGCCGGCCCCCCCGCACCGGTCACCGTGCTCGTCGCACCGCCCGGCGCCGGCAAGACGCTCACACTCACCAGGTGGATGCGGAGCACCCCGACGGTCGCTGATCGCGTGGCTTGGGCGACCGTGGACCGCAACGACAACGACGTCACGAGCCTTTGGACGACGCTGCTCGCTGCGCTGCGCGCCAACCCGGCGCTCGCCTTCGATCCTGGGATCGCCGAGCTGTCGTCAGCTCCGGCCGTGGCGGGCGTGGACGAGTCGCTGATCAGGCAGCTCGGCGCGCTCATCGGGCCGCAGGATCCGCCCTTCGTGCTGGTGGTGGACGACCTGCACGAGATCACCGATCC
>JAWOCZ010000192.1:0-5923 GCA_046483565.1 Nitriliruptoraceae bacterium | reverse complement strand
AGCGGCGGGCGTGGGCCGACCGTCGTGCGGACGACAGGCAGCCGGAGCCGGCCGTCGTCAGCCGTGGCCGGCCAGCGCGGAGACGGCAGCCAGCGCGGGGACGGCAGCCAGCGCGGGGACGAAAGCCAGCGCGGAGACGGCGGCCAGCGCGGAGACGGAAGCCGGCCACCCCTGACCGCCGCGCTACCCCGCCGCACCCACCCAGCCGACGCGGGGACGAAAGCCGGCCACCCCTGACCGCCGACGCGCCCCACCCCGCCCACGCCGCCCAGCCCAGCCACGTCCAGCCAGCCGGGGGCCGTCGTCGGCCAGCGCGGGGACGGCGGCCGACGCGGGGACGAAAGCCGGCCACCCCTGACCGCCGCGCTACCCCGCCGCACCCACCCGGCCGACGCGGGGACGGAAGCCGGCCACCCCTGACCGCCGACGCGCCCCACCCCGCCCACGCCGCCCACGCCGCCCAGCCGACGGCTCGGTATGCCGGTACCGTCAGCAGTGATTGCGCTCGCAACTTCTAGCAGCGCGAAGGAGCCCTCCATGCAGTTCGGCATCTTCTCGGTCGGCGATATCACGCCCGACCCGACCACCGGCCGCACGCCCACCGAGGCCGAGCGCCTCGAGGCCATGGTCGCCATCGCGCTCAAGGCCGAGGAGGTCGGACTCGACGTCTTCGCCACCGGCGAGCACCACAACCCACCCTTCGTGACCTCTGCCCCGACGACCCTGCTGGGCTACCTCGCCGCACGGACCGAGCGGCTCGTCCTGTCGACCGCGACGACCCTGATCACGACCAACGACCCCGTCAGGATCGCCGAGGAGTACGCGATGCTCCAGCACCTGGCCAGCGGCCGGATCGACCTGATGCTCGGTCGTGGCAACACCGGGCCGGTCTACCCCTGGTTCGGCTACGACATCCGCGACGCCCTCGACCTCACCATCGAGCACTACGCCCTGCTCCACCGCCTGTGGCGGGAGGACGTCGTCGACTGGGAGGGCCGGTTCCGAGCGCCGCTCCAGGGCTTCACCGCCACCCCGCGGCCCCTCGACGGGGTCCCGCCCTTCGTCTGGCACGGCTCGATCCGAACCCCGCAGATCGCCGAGCAGGCCGCCTTCTACGGCAACGGCTTCTTCCACAACAACATCTTCTGGCCCCAGCATCACACCGAGCAGATGGTCGCGCTCTACCGCGAGCGCTACGAGGCCCACGGTCACGGCGCCGCGGACCAGGCGATCGTCGGGCTCGGTGGGCAGGTGTTCGTCCGTGAGCACTCGCAGGACGCGGTCCGCGAGTTCCGCCCCTACTTCGACGTCGCCCCCGTGTACGGCCACGGCCCGACGCTCGAGGAGTTCACGGCACAGACCCCGCTGACCGTCGGCAGCCCGCAGCAGGTGATCGAGCGCTACGCCGGGATGCGCGACCACGTCGGCGACTACCAGCGCCAGCTGTTCCTGATCGACCATGCCGGCCTGCCACTCGAGACGGTGCTCGAACAGATCGAGATCCTCGGGACCGAGATCGTGCCCGTGCTGCGCCGGGAGATGGCGACCAACCGTCCTGCCCACGTGCCCGATGCCCCGACCCACGCCAGCCTGCGCGCAGCCTCGGCCGCTGCCACCGACGACGTGCTCGCCACGGCCCGAGGGAGCTGAGAGGGGCCCGGCAGAACTGAGCGGGGCCCGGCGGAGCTGAGCGGGTCCCGAGGAGCCGAGCCGCACACGACCAGCACCCGAGCGGCACCCGACCAGCACCCGGCCAGGACCCCAGCGGTGCCCGACCGGTGGCCGTCCGTCCCAACGGACACCGCGACGCACGCCGTCGACCAGCACGCTGGTCCTGCCGTGACCGCTCCCCCACCACGGTCCTCCCTGCGCCAGCACCGAGCAGACCCGGCCTGGCTCCCGCGGCACGCCGACCCGTCGCATCGACCACAGGAAGGCCCACCCATGAGCCTCGCCGACACCCGCGTCCTGGTACTGGCTGCCAACCTCTTCGAGGACACCGAACTGCTCTATCCCGTGCTGCGCCTGACCGAGGAAGGCGCCCAGGTCACGACGGCGAGCCCCGATGGCCAGCCGGTCACCGGCAAGATGGGCCACGGTCCCTTCCCGGTCGACGCCGCGATCGACGGGCTGTCCGCCGATGACTTCGACGGTCTCGTCCTGCCAGGGGGCTTCGCGCCAGATGCGATACGTCGCTCGGAGGCCGCACTCGAGCTCGTGCGGGAGTTCGACCGCGCCGGCAAGCCGATCGCCTTCATCTGCCACGCCGGCTGGGTCCCGATCTCCGCCCAGATCATCGACGGCCGACGCGCGACCAGCTTCTTCGCCATCAAGGACGACATGCTCAACGCCGGCTGCGTCTGGGAGGACGCCGAGGTGGTCGTCGACGGCAACCTCATCTCCTCACGTCACCCGGGCGACCTCGGCCCCTGGCTCCGTGAGACGATCCGGGCGCTGGGCGGCGTCGTCAGCTGACACCACCCGCCAGGCGGCGTCGTCAGCTGACACCACCCGCCAGGCGCCGAGGTGGCCACGCGAAGACGCAGGCACCGAGGCAGACGCGGTCACGCGGTGACGCGGTCACGCGGTCACGCGGTGACGCGGTCACGCGGTCACGCGGTCACGCGGTCACGCGGTCACGGAGGCACCGAGGAAGACGCGGTCACGCAGCCGCCGAGGCGCCACGACGCCGCTACGGCCGACCGCCGGCTCAGCGTGACTCGCTCGCTCGCGCGAGGTAGATCGTGTTGGCCGAGGTCCCGCCGGCCAGGGGGTTGTCGAAGGTGACGACCTCGGCCTCCACCCCCCGGAAGACCGTCCCGAGGACGTCGAGGAACGCCTCATCGGGCGGGTCGTCGGACCACAACCCGAACACCCCTCCCGGTGTCAGACGATCGACCAGCGGCTCGAGACCTTCGGGGGTGTAGAAGGCGGCGTGGCTCGGATGGAGTACCTGCCGCGGCGAGTGATCGATGTCGATCAACACCGCGTCGAAGCGGCGGTCCGGGCCGCCCGGATCGAACCCGGCACCGCCGGCCAGGGCGGCGAACAGATCGGCCTGAACGAACCGGGTCCGGGGGTCGGCTGCCAACCCGGCGACGTCGGGGAGCAGGCCCTGCTCGTGCCAGGCGATCACCTCCGGCAGCGCCTCGACCACCACCAAGGAGCGCACCCGGGGATCGGCGAGCACGGCCCGCGCCGTGTAGCCGAGCCCCAGCCCGCCGACCACCACCTCGAGGTCGTCACCCCTGAGCCGCTCGAGGCCCAGCGTGGCCAGCGCGACCTCCGCGACGGTGAAGTGGCTGGACATCAGGTACTCGTCGCCGAGCTTGACCTCGTAGACCTCGGCCCGGAGCGTCGGGTCGGTGCGGCGCCGCAGGCCGAGGATCCCCATCGGGGTCTCGTCCCAGCTGAGTTGCTCGAAGGGAAGTGGCACGCCGCTCACCCGTCCGACGCGCGCAGCGCCCGCAGGTCGCGGCTCCGTCCTGGAGGCGGCTGGGGACCCTCCCGCGGCGAGGTGGAGGTGACGTCGTCGGCCTGACACGACCAGCAGTAGTACACGAGCCGGATACCGGACGGGGTCCGCACGCCGGCCCGCCCGGCCTCCTCCAAGGTGGAGGTCGGCACACCCTCGATGTCCTCCGAGCCGCACACGCCACACCGCAGCCGGGTGTCACGGTCCCAGCGATGGCCGCACGCACCGCAGATGAGCAGGATGCGCTCATCGACCCGCTCGCCCGACAGGTCGTCGTCCTCGCCGCACACGGGGCAGGCAACGACCGGCATGCTCGGCTCCTCGCTCCGGGTGGACACTGGGACACTGGGACACTGGGACACTGGGATACTGCGACATCGGCACATTGCGACCTCGGCACATTGCGACCTCGGCACACGGCGACACGGTGACGCATGGACCGCAACGCACGAACGCCGCAACGCACGAACGCCGCAACGCACGAACGGTAACCGGCCCCTACCGTCCACGTTGCGACGGGCGGACCTGTCCCCCTCCAGCCAGCGCAGCGCCGGCACCGAGGACGTGGCCCCTCCGCAGCCAGCGCCCGCGGTCCCGGCCTTCGTGACCGCGCGCCGGTAGGCGACACTGTCCGCCGCCGACCATCCCGCGCCCGCCCGGCGCCACGCACCACGACCTGGACATCCCATGACCGCTCCGACCGACGTCACCTCCTTCGCGGAGCTGGGCCTGGACGACCGCCTGGTCTCCACGCTGCATGCGCTCGGCTACGAGGAGCCCACCCCGATCCAGCGTGAGGCGATCGGCCCCCTGCTGGTCGGCCGCGACCTGCTCGGTCAGGCCGCCACGGGGACGGGCAAGACCGCCGCGTTCGCGCTGCCCCTGCTCCAGCGGCTGCCGCCCGGTGACCGCGGCGTCCACCCCACCGGGCTGGTCCTGGTCCCCACGCGCGAACTGGCGATGCAGGTCTCCGAGGCGGTGCACGCCTACGGCCGCGCGGTCGACGCCCGGGTCCTGCCCGTCTACGGCGGCCAGCCGATCTGGCGGCAGCTGAAGGCCCTGGCCCGCGGGGTCGACGTCGTCGTCGCCACGCCCGGACGGGCCGTTGACCATCTCGCCCGCGGCACGCTCCACCTCGACGACCTCGAGGTGGTGGTCCTCGACGAGGCCGACGAGATGCTCGACATGGGCTTCGCCGAGGACCTCGACGCGATCATCGCGGCAACCCCGCCCACGCGGCAGACGGTGCTGTTCTCCGCGACCCTGCCGTCACGGATCGACCAGCTCGCGCGGCGCTACCTGCACGAGCCGTTGCGGGTGACGATCAGTCTCGCGCGCTGGGGTTGTGCGGTCCGCGGGGCCTGCCGCGCCGGCGGAAGTGGTGCCGCCCGCGGGGTGCGCGCGCGGCGGGCCGGCGGCGCCGGCGGCGGTTGTGCGGTCCGCCGCGTGCGCGCGCGAGGAGTCTGCGGCGCCGGCGTCGGGCTGTGTGCGTCGGCGCGAAAACGGCCACGAGATAGACATCAACCTGAACTCCCCTCTCCGGAATCCCGACCGAGCACCGCGTACATGTCGTCGCCGGCGACAACCTTGAGGTCGCCGAGGACACCACGCTGGGTGGTGAGCGTGCGCGCCCAGCCCTGCACGTCGGAAACGGCCCCCTGGACCACGATGACTTTCAGGACGATGCTCGAGTGAAGGTGAAGCTGAAGGTTCGCCTGAATCGAGAGGGTGGGAAAGGGATCAACCGGCGACTCTTTCATGCGGTGGCCGTAGCGATACAACAGAGTTACAATACCGGCGACTTCGCGCTGTTCGTGGGACTCGACCTCGCGAACGAGCTCCTTGCGCACGAGCGAGCGAAGCGCCTCGGAACGGTTGGCGTATCCTTCCCGCCCGACGAGCTCGTCGAGCCGGTCGACAAGCTCCTGTTCCATGGATACACCGAAACGTACGAGGTTCATTGTCGGAATCGTAGCACGGTTTTTTCGATTCGTGCTACCGAGCGCCGTGGCCCATCCTAAGGAGGAATATACAAATGAGTTTTTTTCTGGGGGGATACACGCCTTCCCTGCATACAGTCGAGCTTAATCCGGCAGACGGATCCATGAAGATTGCCGGTTCGGTGGAGACCCCCGAGAATGCGTCGTTCCTGTGCTACGTTCCGGAATTTTCGGCACTCTATGCAACCGTGGAAACCGGAAGCCGAAGGGAAGAGTCGGGAACTGTCGCCGCGTTCCACGTCGGCGACTCCGGCCAACTCGACTCAATCGGAACGGTCGAGAGTTGTGGACCGGGACCGTGCCACATTGCAGTGAATGCGGCTGAGCGTGTTCTGACCGTGGCGAACTACGTCGGCGGGAATTTCGCACTGTACGATCTCGGTGACGACGGTCGTCCGCGCGAGCGGCGCGCATGCGTGCAGCACAGCGGCAGCAGCGTAAATGCAAG
>JAWOCZ010000109.1:0-10667 GCA_046483565.1 Nitriliruptoraceae bacterium | reverse complement strand
TGGTGTTCCATCAGCAGAGCTTGCCTCCTCCAGTTGCCGATCGATAGGCGTCCTCTGCAGAGACTCGAGGAGGAGGACGGCTGCCACGCGTTCGCAGCCGGACGTGACCGGGATCCCGAACGAAGCACGCCCCTGGGCCGTCGAGAACGCTTCCCGCACCTGACATCAACCGCTGCAGCTACATGGAGGATCCGGGCGTTGGATACTGCGCTCGAAGCCTGTCGTCGTCCCGGTCCGGGCGCTTGAGCCCGAGCGGTCGAGCGCGGGCATGTACGCATGGTTGTGGGGGGAACGATCGAGGCCGGGCACTACTTCTCGGACTCGAGCAGGCGATGCAGCGTGGTCATGCCCATGTGGTGCATGTCGGGATTCGTGTCCTGGTAGTACCAGGCGGCTCCGATGGCCTGTTGGAACGCCCAGCCCTTACCGCGCTCCCACTCGGCTGCGTCACAGGCCAGCGCAGTTCGCAGGAGCCCGCGCGCATCGTCGTTGAGCAGATGCCAGGCCGCGACCAGATCGAGAGCCGGGTCGGCAGGTGCGAACCCGCCGGTGTCCAGCACACCGACGAGACGCCCGTCGGCCACGAGCAGGTTGCCGGGGATCAGGTCCCCGTGGGTCATCTGGTCGGGCTGGTTCCGAGGTGTGGTTCGTAGGCGGTTCCACAGTCGCCGCAGGGCTGTGACATCCAGCAGATGCTGGCTCTTGGACAGGCAGGTTTCGACCCAGTCGTTGTGGGTCCGTAGATCGCCGCCTCGACCGCTGCCCGTGAACCGTCGGCCCCTGGTGGGTGTCGCGCGCAGCGCGGCGATGAGTTTCGCGATATCGCCGGCGAACCCGGTGGCGTCTGCGGCGGACGTCGGTGACGCCGTGACCCCGGGAACCCATGTCTGGATCGACCACGACAGGGGATAGCCGAACGCCGGCGCGCCGATGCCCACGGGCCGTGTTGCGGCGACCGTCGATCGTTCGGCGAACTCGGCAGCACGGCTCGCCTCGAGTTCGAGCGCGGTCCGGGTTGCGTTCGGATCGCCTGCGCGTCGCGGGAACCGCGCACTCAGGTTCGTGCCGAGGCGGAAGATCACGTTGACCGTGCCTGAGCTGGGCAGCCGGCGCAGCGCCAGCCCCGCGTACGCAGGGAACTGTGCGTCGATCAGCGCGCGCGCAAGCCCATCGCTGAACTCCAGATCATCGTCGTGCATCCACTCACCTCGCGGCGTTCAACGGCGAAGGGTGCCGCAACAGCACGACCTCCGTCGCCAACCGCCGATGTACGCCGCGGGAGCGCACAGACTGCCCGGCGGGTGGAAGACAGGCGTTGTTGCTCGGTCCTGGAATAGGGCTGGTGGCCAAACAGTGATCGGCTGAGCCTGGACGACGTTCGCCGCTGTCGGCGACCATCGGGTGGTACACGTTGGGTCGAACTGGTTGCTTCGAGGTGGTGAGCGTGGCGCGGGTGTTGCTCACGGGCATGTCTGGCTCTGGCAAGTCGACACTGATCGGCGCGCTCGTGGAGCGTGGCCATCGGGCTGTTGACCTCGATGGTCCCGAGTGGTGCGAGTACCGCGTCCTCACCGACGACGAGGTACCACCCGGTATCGAGCCGGGTCTCGACTGGGTGTGGCGCGACGCCAAGGTCGCCGCACTGTTGCAGTCAATGGATCACGAGACCCTGTTCGTCGCCGGGTGTGCCCCCAACCAGGGACGGTTCCGCGGCTCGTTCGATCACGTGGTGCTGTTGACGGCTCCGGTGCAGGTGACCCTCGAACGGCTCGCCACACGAACGACCAACCCGTTCGGCAAACACCCCGACGAACGCCACAAGATCCTAGCGGACAAGGCCGACATTGAGCCCATGCTCGCCGCAGCCGCCGATCTGATCATCGACACGAGCGGGCCGCTCGAGGTCACCGTCCAACGCGTGCTCGGACTCGTCGCGACTTAGCCGGCTCGACACAACATGCGCAACCACGGAGGCTCGACCAGTACGCGGTGAGTACAAGATCGAGGCGTCGCCTACCGGCGCTTGCACGCTACGGCACGATCGAAGCGCCGCTCTGGCGATCCGGCCTGAGCGTCCAGCGAGGAGTTCGCCGTGTCCCAGACCCTCGACTTGGCGTATCCGTTCCGGGGGCGATGGCTGGTGCAGAACAGCCCCGCGGATCGGGTGCCGAGCCACGGGACACGACGCTTCGCCACGGCTTACGCGATCGACTTCGTGCCTGTGGACGAGAGCGGGCGAAGCGCACCGCTCTCACTGGGCTCGATGGTGCGTCCCGAACCACCCGAGCGGTTCCCGGGCTACGGACGTCCGCTCACGGCTCCTGCGCGCGGCGTGATCGCCGCCCTCCACGACGGCGAGCCCGACCACGCGGCGTACCGCGGCATCCCCTCGATCCGCTACGCCCTGACCCAGCAGCAGCGAGCCGCCAACGGTTGGACCGCGCTCGGTGGCAACCACGTGATCATCGCGCTTCGGGCCGGCGGATTCGTCGCCCTGTGCCACCTGCAGCGCGGCAGCCTCAAGGTGTCGGCCGGGCAGCCGGTCGAGATCGATGACGTGGTGGGTCGTTGCGGCAACTCGGGCAACAGCACCGAGCCCCACGTCCATGTGCAGGCCATGGATTCCACCGATGTCGAACGTGCCAGCGCAATGGCCATCACCTTCCGAGGCGAACTCCCGCGCAACCGGCAGGTCATCGACATCCCCTGAGCATGTATGGCGATGCCACCCGACGCAGGCATCGAGCCGCCCCAACCTGCAAGCGGATCCGACGCGTTGCAACCCGCTTCCCGGCGCTGTTGGTGGGCATGGCAGACTGACATCATGCTCATCGTGATCTCTGGCCTGCCCGCGACCGGGAAGACCACGCTCGCCACAGCGCTGGCCCGGCGGATTCACGCCGTGCACCTGTCGGTGGACACGGTCGAGGATGCGTTGCTTCGAAGCGGGCTGGAACCTGGCTGGACCACCGGCGTCGCGGCCTACGAGGCCGTCAGCGCCGCTACCCAACAGAACCTCGTCCTCGGCCTCAGCGTTGTCGTAGACGCCGTCAACGACAGCGAGGCAGCCCGCCAAGTATGGCGAGACGCCGCTGCGCGAGCTGACGAGGTAGCTCGTTTCGTGCTCCTGCTGCCACCGACCATCGCCGAACACCAACGCAGGCTCCGCACCCGAGAACGCCGTCTCGACCACGTGCCCGAGCCGACGTGGTCCCAGGTCGAACAGCGGACCCAGGGGTACGAGCCGTGGCCCGACGAGCCCCTCGTGCTCACGGCGGATCAACCGGTCGAGCGGCTGGTGAAGCGCGTCGATCAGGAACTGTGGCCCGACTCGGTGAAGCACACGCCGTAACGCCTACGGGCGTTGCGCACCGGTCGCCACGGGCGTGCCAGTTCGACCAGCACGTGCGGTCGGTCAGTTCTGGGGACTGCCGCGCTGGTCTTGTTGTTAGCCCTGGCGGGCTTGGTGTTCAGACCTTCGAGGCGATGCATCGTCGCCTACCCGAACGGTGCCGAGCCCAGAAGACGGGTGAACGTGTGCACGGACACGGGGCAGCAGCAGGAGCCCGGCTTGCGTGAGGCCGGCCAGGGCCAACGGCGCGACGTAGCTGAACGAGCCATCCGAGGGTGTGGCGGTGGCCAGCGCGAGCAGGAGCAGCGCGGGACCAGCCTTGAGGACGAACAGCAACGTCCAGGCTAGCCGTCCACCGCGCCACACCCGGTAGGCCAGTAGGGCATGGAGGCCGATCCAGAACAGCTGGTTGCTCAGCGGCCAGGATGCGTTGAGCTCAGCACCGACGGTGCGGCTGTAGACCACCGTGAGCACATCGAGAACGACAACGAGGCGCAGGAGTCTGGCGACGCTCAAGCCGGCTTCGACCTGCATACGACCCCCGTTCGACGACCACCCGCACTCTACGCAGTTCGTCGCCGCAAGGCCCTGCCGGCCACCGCCGGAGCCGACGACCGCGCGGGAGCAGACGGCACCCACCCATCACTCGGGTGGACCACACGGGCGATTCTTCCCGGTGTACGGGGCTGCCCGTCACGGTCGCATGCTCGCGAGCATCAGACACTCGCGTTGAGAAGCTGGATGAGAACCCCAAGAGACAGCACGGCGACAGCAAGAACCGCGGGAGGCAGCGACAGCCACAGGCTCGCCACCTTCAGTCCGAGCAGCGCCCGTACACCGGCAATCGCGCCGGCAGTGATCGCAGCCCCAGCGACAACCGCGACCACGCGCTGAGGCCAGGTCAGGATCGGGTCGACCACGAGAATGACCACGAAGTACCAGGCGTACAGGACGAGGCCACCACCGACGATCGCCAGCAGCGTTGCCGCTGCCCGACGAACCAGCGTCGCACCGGTCATCGCCCGCCCCCTGGCATGTCGCACACCCAGACACGGGTGAGTGTGCCTCGCAAGACCGCTGCAGCAAGTACCCAGCACGGGCGTTTGTGCACGTTTGCTCGGTGATCGCGCCTGCACACGTCGTTCCCGGCAGAACACTGCTTGCCGCGGTGGTGCCTCCGTGACCCGGGTGCGCGTAGAACGGCACCGGGGTGATCGACCCCGGTGCCGTTCGGTGGTGTCATGTGTCACGTTCATTGTTGGTTTGGGGCTTGCCGTTCAGTGGATTGTTGCGTTTGACGATGAACAGACTGACCGTCAGGACAACCAGGCCTGCGGCCAACCCTGCGGTCCTGCCGGGGTTGCCGCCCTCGGCGCTGAAGTAGGCCGGGACGGTGAGGGTCACTAGGGCTCCGAGAACGCCTATGCCCAGGATCACGGCCGCGAGCACGTAGCTAGCCGCCTTCGATGAGTTCGACATCAGGCGTCCTTGTCAGCGAAAGCAGCTCACGGCTGCGGCGGCGGCTCCGGTTCCCAGCAAGGCTGCGGCTCCGATGCATGCTGCACAGACGGTTGCGCCGGGCGGGGTCGCTGCGGCGGCACATGAGACTGCGCACGTCTTCGCGATGAGGGCACCAATGGATCCGGGTACCCCAAGCGCGAGTGCGATGCAGGCAGCGGTGCCACCGGCCGATTGAAGGGTCACGGCAGAGCCGTCATCCATAGTGCGCTGGAGCATGAAGTTGGTGACGTAGGTGACGTCTGTCTCTTCTTCCAGGACGAGTTCTCCATCTGCGTACGAGTGGATCTGGAACGTCCCGCCCTTACTTTCGCTGAACAGGGCTTCGTTGTACTGGACGATGTTCTGGTCTTCGTCGAGCACCACCGTCAGGTTGCTCAGTGCACTGAAATCGCCACCGATGCGATACGTCACCGAGGTGAACGGGGTCCCGTCAGTGACGATCTCGTGGACCTCCGCGCTGTCGGCTGCGAGATGGTCTCGGGAGACCTGCAGACTGATCTGGCCGGTCTCCAACGCCTCAGCGACAGCATCGGTGGCGGCTGCAGTTGCGTCCCCCTCGAGTACCGTCAGGTGTTGTGAGTCATCGACCATGGGCGTCGTGTCGCACTCCTCCTCGGACAGATCGGGCGGCGATTCCAGCGCCGCATCGGCGCTCGGCAGGGCAGCCATCGACAGTGCCGTGGTGATGCTGGCGATGAGTGCAAGCCTTCTCGTCGTTGGCCGAACAGTGTTTACCGCGTTCACGAGGATCCCTTCCCGTTGATTGCCTTGCCTCTCTCGGTGAACCAGCGCAACGTAAATTCGGTCGGACAGCACCACCACCGCATTACGTACAGTGACCCTTAGAGTACGGAAAGTGACTTTGGGTCGAGGATGGGTTTGGCAAGTCACAAAGAGTGAACAGGCTCTTCGCGGGACGAGCCCGACCGAGTGACTGAACCGTTGCAGTGGCCGCCAACGGGAGCCGAGCCGCGACAGAATCGTGACGAAGGGACGTGCAGATCTCGCCCGACGTCATGCGTGCGACAACACATGGCCTCGCTTTCGAGTACTACCTACGGCTGCGAGTCCAACGGGTGGTCGTGCGCTCAGGGGGTCCGTGTGGCGCTGGTGGCAAGGCGTGCGGCGAGGGTTGCCAGCGCCGTGCGGAGCTCGGCTGGGCGTCGCACGGTGAGGTCGAGTCCGAGTCCTGCCATGACACGCGCCATGCCGTCGAGGTCGTCCGTACCGACGCGTAGGACGATGTGGCCGTGCTCCTCGGTGAGTTCGCCCGTCGACCCAGACGCCGTATGGGTCGACGAGTTCTGGGACAGCGCCGACGCCCATCAAGCATCGCTGGAGTTGGACGCCGTGCAGGCATTGATCACGCAAGCACGGCCCATCATCGCCTCCATGGGCGAACGCATCGAGCTGCAGCCGACCGGCGGGAAGGGCCTCGAGCCCCAACGAAGTTGAACCCGACGCGATGACAGCCTTCGCCTCCACCGTGTTGTCGGGCTTCCATGACAATCGCCGCGGCAGGTAGCCAACAACCGCCGCAGGCCCTAGGAACACACGGGCGTTGCGAACCGGTCGTCAGAGTTCCCATCGGTAGACAGTGGCGTCTTGCCAGTCTGGAGTGGGCCCGTTGCCGCTCACGGTGGTGCGCCAGCCGTCTGCCCCGTGGACGCAGTAGACCCACCCCCGGTAAGCGGGTTCGAGGTCCAGGACGACCTCAGCTCGTCGCCCGCGGAGCGTCACGTGAGCGACCCGTGCAGCGGCCTTCGGCGTCTGGCTCCACCCCGCCAGCGCGGCAGCCTCCGGCGATTCGAAGTAGCCGGCCGCCACCGCCCATCCCTTCGCTCCGTCGCCAGCGACGCTACCGAGGGCCAGGGCTGGGCGTAGCGCCTACGGACGCGAACCGGTCCCGTCGGGGCGCAGCGACGTCCGGAGTCGGGCTCTGGCTGCCTCGCGAACGGGAAGCGCGTTCCCAGATCCTGGACGTCACCGGTCACGGACCTACACTCGCAGGGTCTGACGGGGGAGTTCTGGTGAACTGGATCGAATGGGGCACGCTGTTCACGCTGCTGTGCGGACTGGTCCTGATGGTGGAGACGTTCAGGGCCGAGCCGATGTGGTTGTACATCCACCGCGAGCGGCCAGGACCCTCGCCCGGCCAACGTCGCCTGCTGGGAGCCGGCATCGCGCTGACCATGGCTGGCCAGTTCACCAGTCTGCAACTCGAAGGGGACACACCCCTGTGGGCACTGAGCTTCGCCCTCATCGCAGCCGGCCTCGTCTGCGCGCTCACCGCTGGCTTCCGTGGACCCACCAGAGCAGAACAACAGCGACGTGCAGCCGTACTCGAAGCCGACAATCCCGGAGCCCCTTGAGCTGCAAGTCCCTGCGGCACGCCATGCCATCAAGGGATATCGCCCGCGCCGGCGGACCCAACGACACCCGCAAGAGCCGGTAGAAGACACGGGCGTTGGCTACTGGTCATCCACGTCGGTGTCTGTCGTCGTTCTCGATGAGAACGGCTGCCGGGAGATGCCGCAGACCGTCAGCGAAGTCGGCCCAGCTCGACTGACAGCACTTATTGATTAACGATAAACACTGGGCGTAGGGTCTCGCTACCGGAAACGCGTCCGGCCACGTGACGGGGCCCACCATGACACGCCAAACAATCACGCTGCGGGTCCTGCTCGGGATGCTGCTGTTCGCCCTGCTCCTCGGTGCGGGGCTGCTCTACCTCGCGAGCCTCGAATCCGCACGCAACTGGCCCGAACTGGCCCATCTGCGGCTGCCCACCTACGTCGCCGTGATGGCCGGGCTGGTCCCGGTGATCGTCGCGGTCAAGATCGTGTTCGACTTCCTCGCCGTGGTCGACCACGGTGAGGCGTTCTCCACCGAAACGCTCAAGCTCCTGCGTCGTTTGCGGCTGCTCATCGGCGCATTCGCCGGCTACTTCGCCCTGGGACTGGCCGGGTTCTGGACCCTGTCCGGCCTGATGCACCCCACGCTGTTGTTCGCCTGGATTGTGCTCGAGATCGCAACCCTGTTCCTGTTCACCGTGGTCGCACTTTTCGAACGGATCTTCGGTGTCGCGCTCGAGCTGCGCGAAGACAATGAACTGACGGTCTGAGCGTGGCCATCCTCATCAACCTCGACACCGTGCTCGCCGATCGTTCGATGACCCCAGGACTCCTGGTGCCGTGAGGAAGTTCATGTGGTGCCGGGGTGGGGTTTGACGCTGTAGCGCAGGACGAGGTCGGTGCCGGGGTAGACGGTCTCGGTGTCGTTGAGCAGCTGACAGATGGCGGCGAGGGCGCGGGTGCGTCGGGGTGCGGAGAGCGGGTTGAGCTCGACGTGGATCGTGTCGTTGGCGATGTGGAGGTCGCCGGCGCTGGTGAGCGCTTCGCGGATGAGGCTTCGGGCTTCGTCGTTGGCGCGGGCGTAGTGGGGGGCGACGAGCCGGGCGAGGGCGGACTCGGTGTTGTAGGCCGCGATCCGGCAGGCGTGGGTGACCAGCTTGGTTTCGGTGTCGAGCAGCCGCGCGTCGGGGGCGACCTGGGCGAGCGGGAGGCGGGCTGGGGTGTCGGCGGCGGCCTTGCGGGCGTGGTCGAGCTGGGCGCGGACCTCGTCCAGGGTGGCCTCGAGCTCGTCGAGCGATCCGGACAGCTGCTCGGGTGCGTTGCGGTGGCGGCCGAGGGTGGCCTCGGCGTCGGCCACGACCTGCTCGAGGTCTCGCACGCGCCGTTGGGCGGCCCGTTTGGCGGGGTTGGGCACGCTGCGGTCGGGGTCGTCGTTGATGGTGGTGTAGGTGTCGAGGGCGTCGAGGGCGAAGTGGTGGCGGGCGTAGCGGAAGTAGTTCTCTTGCCGCCACCGGTTGAACATGCGTGCGGCGATCTCGCCGGCGGGTAGGTCGAACCGGGAGGTCAGGATGTGGGTCTGATGTCCGTCCGGTGAGCGACGCACGATCTGGCGCAGGGTGATGGTCTTGCGGCCGTGACGTTTCGCCCCAGCTGCCGAGAGGCGCAGCCGCACGTTGCGGTCCGCCAGCGCCCACCGGTGGGTGACCCCGCGCTCGTCGGTCCAGGTGTGGTTGGTGAACGCCGCAGCGGGTTCGGGACGGATCTTGCCCTTGCGGTAGGTCAACAGATCGAACTGCTGGTCGAGCAGGTGGGCGAACAGGTCCACCGACCAGCCACCCCGGTCGAACACCACCGTCGTGCGACGGCCCTCGGTGAGCTGTTTGAGGTCGGGGAGGAGCCGGCGGACCTCCGCGGCGGTGGAGGCCGACGGTGGGGCGACAACGGCGAAGATCGGGTCGCCGTTGGTGTCTGCCACCCAGGTTTCGAGAGTGGCGGGCATCGAGATCCGCATCCGGGCCACATGGGCTTTCGGCAGCTTGCGGGTGCCGTGGTAGGCGCGCACGTGCCCGTCGATGTAGACGAACCCGACCGCTTCCGGGTGCGCGTCGACATGCCGGCGGGCCAGGCCGCCCATCAGCTCACCCGCCTGCCCTCGCTCAGCCAACTCGCTCAGCCGGCGGCGGATCGTGCCGACCTCGGGGGCGCGGTCCAGGGCGAGGATCCGTCCCAGGTCGGCCGGCACCACCCGGGTGGCACCCTCGGCGCGGGGTTCACGCAGCAGCGCCAACAGCACCAAGGTGAGTAGCACCGACCGCAGCCCGTAGAAGCCGTTCTTGAGCTTGCCGTAGGTCGTCTCGGCGACCTCCAGCAGCCCCGTGGCCTCCAAGGTCGGGAACGCGAGCAGCAGCCCGGCCAGCGGCAGCTGCCGCCCTTGCGTGAACTGCGGTTCCGCCTCCTCAAGCTGCCCGAACCGGGCCGCCTGCCGCTCCCCGGTCCGCGGCGCCGGATCCGGCACCACCGGCAGGTCATCGTCGTTGCCGGTCTCAGGCTCGCCCTGCAGTGGGTGGCCGGTGCCCGCCGCCCGGTCCCGCAGCACCTGGCGCACCGAGAACGACGACACCCCCACCGTTGCGGCGATCTTGGCCTGCGTGTGCCCTTCAGCGTCGAGGGCGACAATCCGCTGCACGATGTCGTCGGTGAGCTTCCACGCGCCCTTCGGGCCGGGCTTGGCCGGGGCGAGAGCGGCGATCCCGTCCCGTTCGAAGTCCCGGCACCAGCGCCACACCGTCTCCGGGGTGACCTCGAACGCCGCAGCGATCTGGACCCGCTTGGCGATCTTGGCGGTCGCCAGCTGCACCACCGCAAGGCGACGGCCCGCCTGATCACCGGCCTGCCACGACCACCACAGCGTCCCCCACACCCACACCGCCCCGCCAGCCTCATCGATCACGAGACAGGCGGCGTCACCGATCGGGACGGCCCCGTCGGGCTCAAGCGGCAACGGCATCTGCGCGGTCATCGCCCCCATCCTGACACCCCTCCCGACCATCACGAAACATGAGAATAATTATCTCATATCTGGGGTGTGGAAGCGAGCACCCCCAACCAGTCGAAACCACCCCCAACAGCCGATCAGACCACGATCTCAGCCGTTTCCGATCACCGCGCAGACATCACGGTGCAAGGAGTCCTGGAATCAGCGTTGCCGCAGGTCAGAGGGTGCGAGCGGGGGGACTCGAACCCCCAAGGGCTGTGAAGCCCACTGGGACCTAAACCCAGCGCGTCTGCCAGTTCCGCCACGCTCGCGTGGGTCGGGAACCTACCGCTGACCGGTCACAACGCGAGAACGGCGCGTGCCGATTGTGGCCATATGCCGGTCACCCGTGGCCGGTTCTTGGCACGACGAGTGCTTCGAAGTCCTGTTGGTGCACGCAAGCGGA
>JAWOCZ010000064.1:0-26713 GCA_046483565.1 Nitriliruptoraceae bacterium | reverse complement strand
GGGTCACCACCGCCGCCGTCGCCGTCACCCGGGCCGCCGCCGCCGTTGCCCGCGAGGGCGAAGGCGACCGCGAGCAGCACCGGGACCGCGGCGATGCCGACGAGCCCGCCGGCCGTGCGGCGACGGCGGAGTTGGCGGCGCAGCTCGACCCTCATCCGTCATCCCCTCCGGTCTCGGTGGCGGTCAGGCTGAGGAAGGCGTCCTCCAGGCTGCCGCGGGGTGCCACGGCGTCGATCCGGATGCCGTCGGCGACGAGCAACTCGACCAGGTCCGCGACCGCGGTCTCGCTGCCGGCGACGACGACGGTGTCCTCCGAGGCCGTGACCTCGCCGTCATCGACCGCGGCCGCCAACACCCGACGTGCCGCCTCCCCGTCGTCGGTCGAGATCGTGACCCGTGCCGTGGTACCGGTCAGGGTCGCCACCGGCCCGATCGCGCGCAGACGACCGGACTGCATGACGGCGACGTGGGTGCACATCTGCTCCACCTCCGCGAGCAGGTGGCTGGACACCACGATCGTGTGGCCCTCCTCGCCGAGTTGCACCAGCAGCCGGCGCATGGCCCGGATCTGCTCCGGGTCCAGCCCGTCCGTGGGTTCGTCCAGCACCAGCAGTTCGGGCCGACCCAGCATCGCCTGGGCGATCGCGAGCCGCTGCTTCATCCCGTGCGAGTAGGTCTTCACCGGGTTGTCGATCGCCGCACCGAGCGCCGCGATGTCGAGCGCCCACGGCAGGTCGGCGTCCTCGAGCGCCTGCCCCCCGGCCCGCCAGTACAGCTCCAGGTTCTCGCGACCGGACAGCTCCGGCACGAACCCGGGGCCCTCGATCAGCGCGCCGACACGCGCGAGCACGGGATGGCCGGGTCGAACCCGGTGCCCGAACAGCTCGACGCCGCCGGTGGTGGGGTGCGCCAGCCCCACCAGCATCCGTAGCGCGGAGGTCTTGCCCGCGCCGTTGGGGCCGAGCAGGCCCATCACCTGCCCGGCGCCGACCTCCAGGGTGAGATCGTCGACCGCCACCTTGCCGTCGGGGTACCGCTTCCCGAGTCCGGACAGCGCCACCGGAGCCGGCGTCCCCTCCTCGCCGCCACGAACCGGCGTCCGCTCCTCGCCGCCACGGCCCGGCGTCCCCTCCTCGCCGGCCGGCGCTGGGACCGCGGCCACCCGCTCCTGCTCCGGACCCCCCGTCGGTTCCCGGCCCGGCTCAGCGTCCCTGCGCCGGCGGCGCAGCAGCACGCCAGTGGCCAGCAGGAGCAACACGACCAGCGCCGCGATCACGATCGGGGTCGCTCGAGACGAAGGCGTCGCCACCTCGACGGTCGGGAGCGTGAGCACCGCCTCCTCGTCCAGGCCGAGGGTGACGGTCGTGGGTTCGGTGAGGTTGTCGAAGGCCTGGTCGGTGGTCGCCACGGTCAGTCGCAACCGGTGGCCTGCCCGGAGCCGATGGGCGAGCACGGGAAGCTCGACCGTGACCGCCGCTGGCAGGTCGGTGGCACGCACCGGGGTGACGGCCTGCTGGAGCAGACGGGTGCGTCCGTCGGCCGCCACGTCGCTGAGCTTCACGAAGACGCGCGCCTCGTCACCTTCGGCGTCCAGGGTCAGCCCGAGGCTCGGCGCGCCGAACAGCACCACGTCCTCGTCCCGCGGTTCGGCGGTGAAGGCGACGTGCTGTCCGGCGATGTCCGCGCTCGGGAGCAGGTCGCCGAGGCCGCCCGCGCCCGGCAGCGTCGACAGCGCAGCCGGCTGGCCACCGGGCGGGGAGAAGATCGTGCGTGCTGCCGGCACCGACCCACCGCCCTGGTCGTCGGCGGTGTCCGGTCCCGCCGTGAGCCGACCGTCCGGCGTCAGCGCGAGGCGCAGCGTTGCCCCGGTGGTCTGCTGGCGCTCCGCATCGACGACCTCGTCGGTGACGGCATCGGTCCACACCAGGGCCGACTCGCTGGCCCCGGTGGGTTCCTGGTCCGCCGCGTCGGCCCCGGTGGCGTCGAGCCAGCGGTCCAGCCAGGCGCGCACCTCCTGGTCGATCTCCTCGGATCCGGCACCGAAGCCGACCTGCTGATGTCCGCCGGGCACCCACCGCTGCCGGACCGGGGTGCCGGTGGCGGCGATCGCCTCGGCGTTGACCACGGCCTGGGACAGGTCGAACAGCGTGTCGCTCTGTCCCTGCACCAGCAGCGTCGGTGCGGTCACCCGCTCGAGCTCTCCGATGGGGCTCGAGGCTTCCAGGAGCCCGGCCGCCCCGGGGGTCATCGTCCCCGCGGTCGCGACGGCGAGGTAGGCGTCGCAGACCTCGGCGGTGAACCGTCCGCACGGCGGCGCCGTCGCGCCGGCGGACGGGAGGCCGGGAGCATCGTCTGCGGATGGCGGCGGTCCGGACGTCGCCGCAGGTGGGGGGCCGGCAGCACCCGGTGTGGTCCGTGCCGTGAACAGCAAACCCGTCCAGGCCGCCTTCACGACCCCGGCCGCGGGGGCACCGGAGCCGGGCTCCACGCTGACCACACCGTTGGGTGCCAGCGCCGTCGTCAACGAGTGCCACGCAGCGATCGCGACCACCGCATCCAACCGCGGCTCGGCGGTGGCCGCGAGGAGCGCGGTGCCACCGCCGTAGCTGCTGCCGACGATGGCGACCAGCGGGTCGTCGGCCGCGTCGGCGCGCACCTCGGGACGCGCTGCCAGCAGGTCCACCAGGACGGCGACGTCGGCGATCTCCCGTCCGGGCGCCGCGATGGCCACCTCGCCCCCAGAGGCGCCGAACCCTCGCGAGGACCAGGTCAGGACGACGTAGCCATCAGCCGCCAGTGATCTGGCCGGCTCGTCGACCGCGGAGCGGTCGCTGAGGAAGCCGTGGCCGAGCAGTACCGCAGGTCTCGGGTCCTCCGCCGAGGCCCCGGGGGGCAGGTACAGGGCGGCGTCGAGCACCACCTCGTCGTCCTCGGTGCCAGCCTCGACACGCAGCGGCTCGACCACCACCTCGGCGCCGGCGGTGATGACCAGGAGGACGAGGACCACGGCTCCCACGGCGGCGACGGGCAGCACCCACCGCCACCGTTGGTTCATCACAGCTCCTGGGCGCGCACCTGCTCGAGCAGCCGGAGCCACACCTCGGAGATCGTGGGGAAGGCAGGTACGGCGTGCCACAGCCGGTCGATGGTGACCTCGCTGACGATCGCGATCGTAGCGGCGTGGAGCATCTCACCGACCCCGGGTCCGACGAAGGTCGCACCGAGGATGGTCCGTCGCTCACGGTCGATCACCAGCTGCACCGTGCCACTGGTGCCCTTGCCGTACAGCGCGCCGCCGGCGGTGTGGCCGACGTCGAAGCTGACCGCCATGACGTCGTGCCCGGCCTCTCCGGCGGCTCGCTCGGTCAGTCCGACCGCAGCGATCTGCGGATCGGTGAAGACCACCCGCGGGACCGCGGCGTGGTCGGCCCACGCCGGTTCGACGTCCACCCCGGCCAACCCGTCGCCGACCAGCCGCGCCTGGTACTTGCCCTGGTGGGTGAGCAGCGCCCGTGCGTTCGCGTCTCCGACGACGTAGAGCCAGTCGTGACCGGGAACGCGGAGGTGGTCGTCCACGTCGATGAAGCCGCCGCGGCCAGGTTCGACGCCGACCGTGTCCAGCCCGAGGTCATCGGTCGGGGCCCGTCGGCCGACGGCCACCAGCAGCTCGTCACCGGTCAGTTCCCGACCATCGGCCAGGGTGACGGTGACGGGTCCGTCGGTGCCCTCGCGGGCGACCTCCTCGGCGCGGGCACCGAGCTCGATCGCGATGCCGTCGGCCTCCAGGGCCGCCACCAGCTCATCGCTGACGAAGGGCTCCTCGTTGGCCAGCAGGCCATCCAGCATCTCGATGATCGTCACCTCGGACGCGCCGAGCCGGCGCACCGCCTGGGCCATCTCGACCCCGATCACCCCGCCACCGAGCACGAGCAGACGCTCCGGGACGTCCTTGATCTCGGTCACGTCGCGGTTGTCCCACGTCACGGTCTCGGCCAGGCCCGGGATCGGCGGGATCGCCGCCCTCGAGCCCACGCCGAGCACGACCCCCCGGGTCGCCTCGTAGCGGGTGACGGTGCCGTCCGACGCGGTCACCTCGACGAGATGCTCACCAGCGAGCCGGCCGTGACCACGCAGCAGGTCGACGTCGACCGAGTCGAGCCACTGGGCCTGCCCGTCGTCCTCCCAGGAAGAGGTGAAGGCGTCGCGACTGCGCAGGACGGCATCGACGTCGATCCCGCCGGTGACCGCCGCAGCCGCCGCCGGGAGTCGCTTGACCGCCGCGAGCGCCTCGGTCGGCCGCAACAGCGCCTTGGAGGGCATGCAGCCCCAGTAGCTGCACTCGCCGCCGACCAGGTCGGCTTCGACGATGGCGACCGAGAGGCCGCGTTGCTTGGCGTAATCGGCGGCGTTCTCGCCGGCTGGGCCGGCGCCGATGACGATGACGTCGTAGGTGTGTGACATCGAGGTGCTCCAGGGTGTGTCGTGCTCACCGGTCCCGGCTCAGCAGCGAGGTGGCCACGCCGGGCGTTCGGACCGGGAACACCACCACCCCGACCACTCTTCCATCCCCCTGTCGGCGCCGCCGGCACGACGCTGCCCGGCTCGGTGTGGAAGGCTCCCAGCCCGGGGATCGGCACCGAGTCGCGAGGACACGATGAGCAGCAGGCACCTGCCCTGGTTCGGCGCGTTCCTCGCCGTGGCCCTGCTGCACCTCGCGGGGCAGCTCACCGGCGCGGCGTGGCTGCATCTGGTCACCAAGCCGCTGCTGATGCCGGCGCTGCTGATCTGGTTCCTGACGGTGACGCCGCGCTCACGGCTGCGGACCCTGGTCGCCATCGGTCTGGCCTGGTCCTGGCTCGGTGACCTCGGGCTGATGCCCGGTGGCGAGGCGTGGTTCCTCGCAGGTCTGGGCGCGTTCCTGGTGGCCCAGCTGACCTACGCCCTGGCGTTCTGGCCATCGCGCGGGGACAGCGTGCTCTCCCGTCCCGCACTCGTCCTGCCCTACCTCGCCGTCCTCGTGGGACTGCTGGTGGCGTTGTGGAGCCACCTCGGTGTCCTGCGGCTGCCCGTGGGTGTCTACGCGGTGGTGATCGTCACGATGGCGGTGCTCGCCACCGGCATCAACCCGACGGTCGCGACGGGCGCGGCGCTGTTCGTGGTCTCCGATGCGCTGATCGCGCTCGACACGGTCGCCGGGCTGATGCGCCTGCCCGCGCACGGCTTCTGGGTGATGCTGACCTACCTCGCCGCCCAGCTGTTGATCGCCGCCGGCGTCAGCTCAGCGGTCCGCGCTCGCCGGATCAGTCGCTGAACAGGCCGCGGAACCACTCGACGAGGCGTTCGAAGAACCCCTGGATCGAGTCGATGATCCCATCGGTGTCGATCTCGGGCAGCTGCGGTCCCTCGCCATCGCCATCGCCCCCGTCCGGGCCGGGCTCGGGCTCCGGCTCCGGCTCGGGCTCGGGCTCGGGTTCCGGCTCCGGCTCGGGTTCTGGCTCCGGCTCGGGCTCCGGTTCTGGCTCGGGTTCTGGCTCTGGCTCGGGCTCCGGTTCCGGCTCCGGTTCCGGCTCCGGTTCGGGCTCCGGCTCGCCGGGCCCCTCGCTGATGTCGATGCGGACCTCGCCACCGACCGCCACCTCGGTCCTCGGCGCCGGGTCCTGCGCGACGACGATGCCCGCCGGCTCCTCGGATGCCACGCGGGAGATCACCACATCGAAGCGCAGCGCGTCGAGCAGCCGCACCGCGTCCGACTCCTGACGGCCGGTGACCCGGGGGACCTCGACGTTCGGATCCTCGGCCGCGGTCAGGTCGACCTCGTCGCCGACCTGCGCGGTCGCACCGGCCTCCGGGTCCGAGCTGAGCACCGTGCCCGGCTCCGCCTCCGGATCGTCATCGGTGAACGTGACATCGCCGAGCAGCAGTTCCTCGGCGTCCAGCAGGTCTGCGGCCTCCTCGATCGTGGCGCCGGTCAGATCCGGGACGGTCGCGTCCTCGCCGGAGAACAGACCGAACAGCAGGGCGAGCAGCGCGAGCAGCGCCGCGCCGATACCCGCCCACAGCCAGGGCGAGCGCTTCGCTGACACCAGGGTCACCGAGGTCTCACGGATGGGCTGGTCGGTCAGCGTGAGGTCGACCGTGGCCGACTCGAAGCCGCTCGCCGTCACCTCGAGGTGGTGGGTGGTACCCGTCGTCGATCCGGCGGCTGGCAGGTTGGCGAGCGGGATCAGGAAGCGACCCCCAGGGTCGGTCACCGACTGCCCCACCAGGGTGCCGTCGGTCGAGCGCAGCTTGGCCTGGGCATCGAGGATCGGTTCGCGGTTGCCCTCCGCCAGGACCTGACCGAGGAGCTCGGCGGGGACCAGCTCGAGCTCGAGCGGGTGCACCTGGCGGGAGAGGTCGACCTCGCGCCGGGTGGTGAAGAACCCGTCGGAGCTCGCCGCCACCACGTAGCGACCCCCGTTCAGCCCGTCCAGCGCGAAGCGACCATGGGCGTCGGTCAGCGTGCGCGCCCGGACGTGCCCCTGGGCGTCGCGCGCGGTCACCTCGGCGATGGCCTGGTCGCCCGGGACGGCATCGGCGGAGGTGACGGTGCCGGTGATCCGTGCCGGCTGCAGCTCGACGTGGACACGTCCGCCGGGGTGGTCGTGGTCGAGGCGGTCGGCGAGGAAGCCGTTCCTGGTGACCGTCACCTCGTAGCTGCCGGCCGGCAGCTGCACCACGCTGAAGCGGCCGTCGGCCACCGTGGTGGCTCGCCCGGCGACCCGCCCATCGGCGTCGGCGACCTGCACCTCGGCGCCCTCCACCGGGGCACCCGTACCAGCGGTGGTCACGATCCCGCGGAGCGCCGATGGTCCGCCGCTCGCCTCGGAAGGGGCTCCGGTGGGCGCCATGGGCACGGTCGGATCAGCTTCCCACGGCGTCGAGCCGCCGAGGGGGGCCGTGGGGTCGGGTCGCGACGGCGGCGGCGGGGGTGGGGTGGAGGCCCCGCCGGTCGGGCCGGGCGGGTTGGTGTCGGAGGGTTCGGTCATCGTCGAGGCTTCGGTCGTGGCACCGGCCGGGTGTCGGCGCCCTCACACTGCGCGGACCGTAAGGTAGGCCCTGAGCGAGACCTACGACGTCACCCTCTGCGGGTGAGCCGTCGTCGCCGCCAGCGCGGGCTCCGTCCCTGCCCAGCGGGGCCGGCCACCCGTCGACGTCAGAGCGTGCCATCGCCGGCGTCCAGCACGGCCCGGGCGATGACGAGATCCTCGAAGGCCACCCCCACCGATTCGAACAGGGTGCGCTGGGACGCGTCGGTGCGGACCACGACGCCATCGCGGACCACCTCGACGAGGTCGGCGGTGATGCCACCCGGATCCCAGCCGGCGTCCCGGGCCGCGACGATCAGGTCACCGGACTCCGCCAGCGCCGCGTCGCGGGACTCGACGACCACCGCCGATGTGCCCACGGTGACGGCGTCGACCTCCTGCAGGTCCGGCCGGTAGGCCCCCACGGCGTTGACGTGCACCCCGTCGGGCAGCAGCACGCCATCGAAGACCGGCGTGGGGCTCGTCGTGCACGTGCAGATCAGGTCCGTGGTCGCGATGGCCTCCGGGCCGGCGACCACGGCCTCCAGGCCGAGCTCCTCGCGCGCCCGGGTCACCAGCTCCTCGGCCGCTCCACGGGTGCGCGAGACGACGCTGACGTGGCTGAGGGGGAACAGGGCGTGCATCGCGAGCAGGTGCGCATGTGCCTGGGGACCGGCGCCGAAGATCACCAGCCGGCTGGCGTCCGGTCGCGCGAGGTACCGGGTCGCCAGCCCGGACACCGCTGCGGTCCGCAGCGCCGTCAACGCCCGGGCGTCGACGATCGCTGCGGGGGTGAGTCCCGGCGGATCGAAGAGGATGAACACGCCCTGGATGCGTGGCAGTCCCCGGGACGGGTTCTCCGGGTCGATGCCGACCAGCTTCACGCCCGCGCCGCCGTCGAGGAAGGAGGGCATGAGCAGCAGCTCCTGCCCCTCGGCGTGGACGTGCTGGCGCGGCGGCGTGCTGCCGAGCCGGCCCTCGGTGATCGCGGTGTCGAGCGCCTCGATCGCCGCCGACATCGGCAGCCGTCGCCACACCTCGTCGTCGCTGATCACCTGCATGCTCGACGCGCTCCCCTCTCCGACCAGCCGCGACCCCGGTCCGGCCGCTCACCGCAGGACGAACCCGACCCCCAGCTCGTCCCGCGGGTCCAGGACGAAGGTGTGCTGGCCGGTCCGCGCGGCGCGGCCCTCCACCTCGGTGTCCCAGCGACGGCTGCCGTCAGCGGCAACGTCCTCGCCCAGGAGCCGACCGAGGAACCGCGTGCCGACGATCGAGTCGTGGACCAGGGTGTCCCCCACGACGAGCTCACTGCGCTCACCCATGACCGCCAGGCGCGCCGAGGTGCCGCTCCCGCAGGGCGAACGGTCCACCTGGCCATCGGCGAACACGGTGACGTTGCGGTGGTGACCGGCAGCCAGGCGGTCGAAGAAGACCACGCCGTACAGGCCGGTGGCACCGCTCGCGTCCGGCGACCGGAGGTCCAGCACAGCGTCGACGGCTGCCTGGATCGCACGGCCCCAGCCGATCAGAGCCGGGAGGTGCTCCGGCGTGACCGCGAGGTCCAGCGTTGCCGCCTCAACGCTGGCGTAGAACGTGCCGCCGTAGGAGACGTCGAGGTGGAGCGTGCGGCCCGCCACCTCGAGCTCCAGATCCAGGGAGTGCACGAGCGAGGGGACGTTGCGGAATCGGACCGTGGTCGGCTGCCCCCCCTCGAGCGCGACGAAGGCCTCGACCCGCCCCGACGGCACGTCGATGACCACCCGGTGCTCGGTGGCGTCCGATGGTGGGGTGACCAGGCCGGTCTCGATGGCCCAGGTGGCCAGCGCGATCGTGCCGTGACCACAGGCGGTGGAGAAGCCGTCGTTGTGGAAGAACACGGTGCCGAGGTCACCATCCTCGTCGTCGGGCGGGGTCGGGAAGCAGCCGTACATGTCGGCATGGCCCCTCGGCTCCCGACACAGCAGCGCCCGCACCTCGTCCAGATGCGCGAGCGCCCAACGTCGGCGTTCGGGGACGTTGCGTCCCCACGGGGTGGCGACGCCGGCGGTGACGATGCGGAAGGGTTCACCGGCGGTGTGGTAGTCGGTGGTGGTGATCATCGTCATCGTGTGGGCCGTCCGTGCGTCGTGACCAAGAGTGAAGCAGACGCCGCTCGGCGAGCCGATCGAGCCACCTTGGACCTACTACCCCGGACGGAGGCCGCCGACTTCGCTCTTGCGTGCGCTGGACGCCCGACTAGGGTGCAGCCGGTCAGAGCGGCCGCAGCGCGCCGCTGAGGGGTTCTCGGGTCGCACCCCGGAGCCCCCTTCGACGGTGAGGAGACGGCGTGACCCGTGTCAGCCGCCTGGGGCTGCTCGTGCTGCTGGTACTGGCTGCCGTGGCGTCGATGGGCGCGTCCGCGCTCGCCCAGGAGGCCGAGCGGATAGGTGGCCGTCTCTCGGCCGACGGGGAGGGCGTGGCCGGCGTGGACATCTCGGTGGCCACGCTCGATGGCGAGACGCTCGGTGTCGGCACCACCGACGAGAACGGCGAGTGGTCGGTGGAGCTCCCGGCGCAAGGGACCTACCTCGTCACGCTCGACACCTCGACCCTGCCGGAGGGGGTGGACCTGCGCGACCCGGACCGGCAGGAGCTGGAGATCCGGGTCAGCCAAGGCGCTTCCGCCACCGCGCTGTTCGCACTCGGAGAGCGCGAGGTGACCACCACCAGCCTCGGCCAACAGCTGGCCCAGAGCACCTTCAACGGGTTGAAGTTCGGGCTCATCATCGCCATGACGGCCATCGGCCTGTCCCTGATCTTCGGCACGACCGGGCTGATCAACTTCGCCCACGGCGACCTGGTGACGATGGGCGCGTTCCTGGCCTACACCTTCAACGTGGTCGTCGGCCTGCACCTGATCCCGGCCGCGCTGATCGCGATCGTGCTGACCGCGGTCATCTCCGGAGGTATCGACGCCTGGCTGTGGCGCCCGCTGCGGCAGCGCCGGACCGGACTGATCTCGATGCTGGTGATCTCCATCGGTCTGGCCTTCGTGATCCGGCACGTCATCCTGTTCTTCTTCGGCGGCTCGCGACGTCCCTTCGACGACTACACCCTGCAGATCGCGATGGACGTCGGGCCGGTGCGGATCCAGCCCGTGGAGCTCTGGGTCATGAGTCTGTCCGTGGTGATCCTGCTCGGCGTCGCGCTGATGCTCACCCAGACACGGCTCGGGAAGGGCATGCGCGCCGTCGCCGACAACCGCGACCTGGCCGAGTCCTCCGGCATCGACGTCCAGCGGGTGATCCTGTCGGTGTGGGTGATGGGTGGGGGGCTCACCGCGGTCGGTGGCATCTTCCTCGGGATGATCGAGAGCGTCGACTACCTGATGGGCTTCCGGTTGCTGCTGCTGATGTTCGCCGGGGTGATCCTCGGGGGGCTCGGCAGCGCGTACGGCGCGATGCTCGGCAGTCTCATCGTGGGGCTCGTCAGTGAGGTCAGCACCGTCTTCTTCTCGAGCCAACTGAAGTACGTCTGGGCGCTGGGCGTGCTGATCGTGATCCTCCTGGTCCGTCCTCAAGGTCTGCTCGGCCAGAAGGAGCGGATCGGATGACGCGCTCGAACCTGTCGGTGGCGCGGCGAAGGGACACGGTCTGATGGCTGGTGACATCTTCTTCGACGCGCTGCGCACCGCGCTCGGGCCGACCGCGGCGGCCTACGCCCTGCTCGCCATCGGTCTGAACGTGCACTTCGGTTTCACGGGCCTGCTGAACTTCGGGCAGGCGGGTTTCATGCTCGTCGGCGCCTACGGGGTGGCGATCACGGTCTCGACCTTCGGCGGGCCGCTGTGGCTCGGTGTGTTGGTGGGGCTGCTCGCTGCCGTCGTCCTGGCATTGATCCTGGGGATCCCGACCCTGCGTCTGCGCGCGGACTACCTGGCGATCACCACGATCGCCGCGGCCGAGATCCTGCGTCTGCTGGTCCGCAGCACGGTGGCGGAGCCGGTCACCGGCGGGGTGTTCGGCCTGCGGCAGTTCGGTGGCGGCTTCTTCGCGCTGAACCCGCTGCCCGCGGACCGCACCTTCTTCGGCCCGCTGGCCGCGAACCCGAACCGCGCCTGGGCGATGCTGGTCGGCTGGTCACTCGTCGGGCTGATGACGCTGCTGGTCTGGGCGCTGATCCGTAGCCCCTGGGGCCGCGTGATCCGCTCGATCCGCGAGGACGAGGACGCCGCCCGCAGCCTCGGGAAGAACGTCTTCTCCTACAAGATGCAGAGCCTGGCGCTCGGCGGCGCGATCGGCGCCCTCGGCGGCGCGTTGTTCGCCCTGTCGCTCCAGACCGTGCAACCCGACACCTTCCTACCTCAGGTCACCTTCTACGCGTTCGCGATCCTGATCCTCGGCGGGACGGCGTCGACCTTCGGCCCGATGCTCGGGGCCGTCATCTTCTGGCTGTTGATCGGCAGCCTGCAGAGCGGCCTGCGCCGGTTCTCCGACGCGGGGATGCTGCCGGACTTCTTCGGCGGCCAGTCCGTCGGTGCCGTGACGCTGACGTTCGTCGGCGTGCTCATCATGTCGCTGATGATCTTCCGACCCCAGGGCATCCTCGGCGACAAGAAGGAGTTGCAGCTCGATGTCTCCTGACCCCGGGATCCGCGGTAACGACCCGCTGGCCGGCGTGCCCGCCGAACCGGGTGTGTCCAAGCCCGACCCGATGCTGACCATCACGGGGGTCCGGCGGGCCTTCGGTGGCCTGACCGCGGTCGACGTCGACCATCTCGAGATCCCCCGCGGGCTCATCACCGGACTGATCGGACCCAACGGGGCCGGCAAGACCACGCTGTTCAACCTCCTGACCGGCTTCGACACCCCCGACCGTGGCAAGTGGACCCTCGCCGGCGAGGACCTGGCCGGCGTGCCGGCCCACCTCGTGGCGCGCAAGGGCATGGTCCGCACGTTCCAGCTGACCAAGGCCCTCTCGCGCATGACGGTGATGGAGAACATGCAGCTGGCCGCGGTCGGCCAGGGCGGCGAGCGGTTCCTGACCGCGCTGGTGCCGCCACTGTGGCGTCCCAAGGAAGCCGAGATCACCGAGCGGGCCGACGAGCTGCTGATCCGCTTCAAGCTGGACCACATGCGCGACGAGTTCGCCGGCACGCTCTCCGGCGGACAGCGCAAGCTGCTGGAGATGGCGCGCGCGCTGATGGTCGAGCCGGCCCTGGTCATGCTGGACGAGCCGATGGCCGGGGTGAACCCCGCCCTGACGCAGTCGCTGCTCGGTCACGTCAAGGGACTGCGGGACGACGAAGGCCGTACCGTCGTCTTCGTCGAACACGACATGGACGTGGTGTTCGACATCTCCGACTGGGTGGTCTGCCTGGCGCAGGGCGAGGTGATCGCCGAGGGCCGTCCCTCGGAGATCGGCACGAACCCGGCGGTGATCGATGCCTACCTCGGCGCCTCGCACAGCCAGGCCCCCACGCAACGCAGGAAGCGGCACGAGAGGCGCGCATCGTGAGCGAGCAGGACCAGGCAGCCTCCCCTTACCCCGGCGAGGAGCCGATCCTGCGCGCTGATGCGCTGGTCGCCGGCTACATCCCGGACGTCGACATCCTCAACGGCTGCGATCTGACCCTGTTCGAGGACGAACTGGTCGGCATCATCGGTCCCAACGGCGCCGGCAAGTCGACCCTCATCAAGTCGATGTTCGGGCTGGTGCCGGTCTCCTCGGGCGCGGTCACGCTGCGGGACGAGGACATCACGAACCGCCCCGGCCACGAGCTGGTGTCGATGGGTGTGAGCTACGTGCCACAGACCCGCAACATCTTCTCCGCGCTCACCATCGAGGAGAACCTCGAGATGGGGATCTACCTCCGTCCCAAAGCGTGGGCGGAGCGCTACGCGTTCGTGTGTGAGCTGTTCCCTCTGCTCAAGGAGCGGGGCAAGCAGCGCGCCGGCTCGCTGTCCGGCGGCGAGCGCCAGATGGTCGCGATGGGCCGGGCCCTGATGATGGACCCGTCCGTGTTGTTCCTCGACGAACCGTCGGCGGGCCTCTCCCCAGCCAACCAGGACGGCGTCTTCCGTCGCATCGCGGAGATCAACGAGGCCGGCATCTCGATCGTGATGGTCGAGCAGAACGCCCGCACCTGCCTGCAGATCTGCGATCGGGCCTACGTGCTCGACCAGGGCCAGAACGCCTACACCGGTACCGGCGACGAGTTGCTCGGCGACCCCAAGGTGATCGAGCTCTACCTCGGCACCCTGGCCAAGGCGCTCTAGCGGTAGCTGGCCGTGGGGCACGGGCGGCCGTGGGCCCCGGGTTCCCCGAACGGTGGCAGGAAACAGCCGCATACCGCTGCTCCGCGCCACCCCAGACCGGCGCCAGCCCCGGGTTCCCCGAACGGTGGCAGGAAACAGCCGCATACCGCTGCTCCGCGCCACCCCAGACCGGCGCCAGCCCCGGGTTCCCCGAACGGTGGCAGAGAACAGCCGCATACCGCTGCTCCGCGCCACCCCAGACCGGCGCCGCCCCGCCGCCCGCAGACACGAACGGGCCCGGGGCGTGACGCCCCGGGCCCGTGGTCTGGCAGCACCGACAGCGCTGACAGCGTGGTAGTGGAGGTCAGCCGACCGTGCCGGTCACCGTCTCGAGCAGCGTGAACTCGCCGTCGACCCAGCGGCTGACGTCGTAGGCACCACGCGACGGTTCACCGGAGCCCTCACGGACCTCCATGAACGCCAGCGCGTCACCCGCGGCGGACTGGTAGGCGATGGACTCGCCAGCCTCGACGAACTCCATGCACTCGGGGTAGCTCCCGCACTCGTTGTCGCCCACCGTCACCGCGATCATCTCGTCGCGGATGTCGCCGGAGTCCGTGGACCCGGCCACCGCTGCCGACAACGCGATGAGGTTGGTGCAGTCGTAGGACTGCGGCGAGAACAGACGGTCGACCAGGTCAGGACGGAACTCGTCCATCTTGGAGTCGAAGTCCGAGCTGGACTGGCTCGACGGTGCGGTGAAGGTCATGCCGTCCAGCACGTTCGGGTCGTTGGGGTCGACCTCCTCGGCGAAGGCAGCACCCGCGATCCCGTCCGCGCCGTACAACGAGTCGACCGGCGCACCCGCCGCGAGCAGACCCTGCACGATCTGCCCACCCTCGGCGAACGAGACGACCACGTGCGCGTCGGCGCCGGAGTTGACCAGGTCCTCGACGACCGAGTCGAACGTGCCGGCATTCGGGTCGTAGGTGTCGGAGTAGAGCACCTCGCCACCCTGGGCTTCGAACGCCGCGACGGTCGCGTCCAGCAGGCCCTGGCCGTAGTCGTCGCCACGGGCAGCGATCGCCATCGTGGCGTTGCCGTCAGCGATGACCTGCTCCGCGAGCACCGGGCCCTGCAGGGCGTCGCTCGGGGCGGTGCGGAAGTAGAAGCCGCTGTCCGGGTACTCCGTCAGGCCGGGGCCGGTGTTGGAGGGCGAGCACTGGACGACACCGGCACCGGTGACCTGGTCGATGATGGCCAGCGTCATACCGGTCGCTGCGGCACCGACGATCGCGTCCACGCCGGCGGCCAGCAGCCGTGAGGCCTCCTCGGCGGCGACCCCGGTGTCGTTGGCCTCGTCACCACTGAGCAGGTCGATGTCCGTGCCGTACTCCTCGATCTCGCTGACCGCGAGTTCGACACCGGAGATCATCGGGGGCCCGAGGAACGCGAGGTCTCCCGTCTCGGGCAGGATGTAGCCGAGGGTCAGGCCTTCACCGGAGGGAGCAGCCTCTTCCTCTTCCTCGGTCTCTTCCTCAGGCTCCTCTTCGGGCTCCTCCTCCGACTCCTCCTCGGTGTCCTCTTCGACCGTGTCCTCGGGCTCATCGGTGGCGTCATCGCCACCACACGCGGCGGCGATCATCGCGAGCGCCGCGAACAACGCGACGGCTTTGCCGCCGGTTCGAATCCTCATAGTGCATCTCCTCGGGTCCAGAGCGGCGCACGTCGACTGACGTGCGCTCCGCCGCGGAACTCCACCTGGGCACGGCCTCCGGGACCGTATCCCCGCAATGCTCCCACGGTGCTACCACAGTAGTAGCTTCGCGGCCGATGTGACGAATGGCCGTGACCCTGAGGGCGAAGGTCCCGGTGCCGCGTGCGCCGCACGCTCGTGTCGGCTCAGCCCAACCGAGCCGCGGCCGCATCGACCAACGCAGCGCAGTGCTCGTCGACCTCGCGGACCAGCGGAGCGAGCTCCGTCAGACCCGCGGCCACGGCGGCGGCGGGGACGTCTCGGACGATGAGTACCTCCTCCAGCCAGGTGGAGAAGTCCGTGAACACCTCGTCGTCATCGACCAGGCGCGCAGCGGCCAGGAAGCGGACGATGGCGACGAGGTCATCACGGGTACGGTCACGCTGCCGGTCGTCGTCGCCGGCCATCGAGGGGGAACGCTCGACCAGCGCGGACAAGGCTCGATCAGCGATCACCCTCGCTCGCCGATCGAGCGTCACGGCAGCCGGTTCCAGGTCGACCGGGTCGGTGCCGACCTCGGGCGGACCGGACCGCCAGGCGTTGAGGATCTCTGCCGCGCTGGGGACGTCCGCGGCCCAGGCATCGGCCCCGAGGTTGCACGCCCGCGCGGCGTTCAGTGCCCTGCCACCCGCTAGCACGGGGACGCCCCGGCGGTGGGCCGCATCGGCGAGGCTCGCGACGCCGAGGTAGGACAGTGGGAGGCTGCACGTCACGACCAGCGCGTCGGGCCGACGACGCTCGAGCAGTTCTCCCACGTCGGCGGCTGGGACCGAGGCGCCGAGGTGGAGGACACCCTGGCCGGCAGCACGTAGCGCCTCGGCGAACATCTGGGAGGGGAGCGCGTGCCAGTCCCCCTCGGCGCACGCGACAACGACCGTTCCCACGGCGACCTGGTGGTCACCATTGGCCGACAGCGCCGTCAGCGCAGCCTGGGAGATGCCGGTCACGAGGTGCTCGTCAGCGACGCTCAGCTCGGCCCGCTGCCACCGGCGGCCGACCTCACACTGCGCGGCACCGACCACGGAGTTCAGTACGGCCGGCAGGGAGAACCCCTCGTCGAGCAGGTCCAGGGTCAGTCGGACAGCCTGCGGGCGATCACCGGCCAACGCCAGATCCAGGAACGCGTCGCTGGCGCGCTGTGGCAAGAGAGCGGTCATCGGGTGCTCACCTCACGGTTCGGAAGGGGCGGCTGTCGGCCTTCGCCGAGGTCCGAGGCTCTGCTCCAAGCACCGAGACGCAGGATCGGGCCATCTACCACCGATCGGCAGGCGCACCGTGCCCGAGCCAGCGATGCAAACGACACCGTCCCCCGTCCATGGTGGTGGTCCGCCGTGATCGCCGCCATCGCAACCGCCAGCGAGGGCCGGCGAGGCGGTATCGCGACGGTACCGGCCGCAGGATGATCTGCTCCGTCGAGCGCTGCCTCACCGCGCGACACGGGACCTGAGCCATCAGCCGGTCATCCGTGCCGCGGGGACCGCCACCGCAGTACCGTGGGTGAGGTGCCGCTGGGTCGGCACGGCCCCGAGACCGGACGGCGTCAGGAACGTGCATGCGGCTGATCGGCAACGTGCTCTGGCTGGTGTTCAGCGGCATCGAGATGGCGATCGCCTACCTGATCGCCGGACTGCTGTCGGTCCTACTCATCATCACGATCCCCTTCGCCGTCCCGGCCTTCCGTCTGGCCGGTTACACGCTGTGGCCGTTCGGACGCGTGGTGGTACGGAGGCCCGACGCTGGCGCGGGCTCGACGATCGGCAACGTGCTGTGGTTCCTGATCGCCGGCTGGTGGCTGGCACTCCTGCACGTGGTCTTCGCGCTGGTGTTCGCGATCACGATCATCGGGATCCCCTTCGCCGTCGCGCACTTCAAGCTCGCCGGACTCGCGCTGACGCCGTACGGCAAGGACATCGTCGAAGCGCGCTTCGCCGATCAACACGACGTGGTGCTGTCCTCACCCCAACCACTGTCATCGGGTCGCACGGACACGTGAGGGGATCGCGACAGGGGGCGACAGCCCGGGGCGACAGGGGGCGACAGCCCCGTGTGACGGCCCCGGGCGACAGCCCCGGGTGACAGCCACGTGTGGCAGCCCCGGGTGGCAGCCCCGGGTGACGGCCCGTTTGGCAGCCCCGGGTGACAGCCCCGGGTGACGGCCCCGTGTGACAGCCCCGGGTGACGGCGGAAGCCTCACCCGGGTCGGGTGAAGCGGTCCGGGCGCGACCCGGCGAACGTATGCTCACCGGCCGGGACCGCACCCCCGTCCGCCGCATGCCCCCGAGACCTGACAGGATCCCGCATGTCCGCACCCGTGCAACTCATCGTCGCGGCCTTCAACGATGCCGAGGAGGCCGGGCGCCTCCTCGACGAACTCAAGGAGGGCCGTCGTACCGGCCTCATCGGCGTCGTCGACGCCGCTGCCGTCGTCAAGGACGCCGAGGGCCAGCTCAAGATCACCAACGCCAAGCACCGGGGCCGCCGGGGGTTCTTCACCGGGGGCGCGATCGGCGGGACGCTCGCGCTCCTGTCCGGTCCTCTCGGTTGGGCCACCGCTGCGGGTGGCGGGGTCCTCGGGGCGCTGATCGGCAAGGTCAGGAACGTGCCGTTCAGAGCCAACGTCGAGGACCTCGCGGAGTCGCTCAGCCCGAACTCCTCCCTGCTGGTCGCGGTGGTCGAACACCGCTGGGTCGAGATGATCGAGGCGATGGTCGCCGGGCTCGGCGCCGCCGTGGTCCGCGAGGAGTTGAAGGCCGACATCGCCGAGCAGTTGGATGCCGGTGGCAACGTGGCCTTCACCTTCGCGGCGAACGACACCGGCGTCGCCGGAGGTCGCATGGCGCAGGCTGCCGACGGCACGACCGAGGTAACCGGGTTCCTGGCCAGCGACGACGGCATCCTGCTCACCGAGGCCGAACTGACGGCCGAGACGCTCCCCAGCGTCGAGGTCCCCGAGGCGACGGCCGACGACGACGGTCAGGACGACGACGGTCAGGACGCCGACGGCGGCCAGGAGCCCATCGACACGCAGGGCTGACCTCGTCGGGGCCACGCCTGCGGCCCGTCTCCCTACCGGTGGCGGGGGTGGGCCGCGGCGTGCGCGGCGGTTCGCGTCGACCTGGTTCGCCAGCGATCTGAAGCTGACGTCGATGTCAGGTCTAGGATGGCGCCGGCGCGGGGCCGCATCCTCCGCTGCTGGGTCACGGGCCGCACCCCGTGCCGACCGAGGAGTCCGTCGTGTTCGAACGCATCGCGATCGTCAACCGCGGCGAGCCGGCGATGCGCTTGATCCACACCGTCCGTGCGATGCGCGAGGCTGATGGCACGGGACCCCGAACGGTGGCGCTCCACACCGCGGCAGAGCGGGACGCCATGTTCGTCCGGGAGGCCGACGACGCGGTGCGCATCGGCCCGGGACCGGGCGAGCCACCGTGGCCACGCTCGCCCTACCTCGACCACGACGAGTTGGCGCGGGCGTTGCAGGCCGCGGAGGTCGATGCCGCCTGGGTCGGCTGGGGGTTCGTCGCCGAGCACGCCGACTTCGCCGATCGGTGCGAGCAGCTCGGCATCGTCTTCGTCGGCCCCACCGGGGACACGATGCGGGCGCTCGGTGACAAGATCGGCGCCAAGCAGCTCGCCGAGCGCTCCGGGGTTCCCGTCGCGCCGTGGAGCAACGGCCCGGTCCACGACCTGGAGGCGGCCCGCGACCACGCCGGGCGCATCGGCGTCCCCCTGGTGGTCAAGGCCACCGCAGGTGGCGGCGGTCGCGGCATCCGCGCGTGTCGGGACCTCGACTCCCTCGAGGCCGCCTTCACCCGCGCGCGGGCCGAAGCCGGTGCCGCCTTCGGCGACGAGACGGTGTTCCTGGAGCGCATGCTGACCGGGGCGCGACACGTCGAGGTCCAGATCCTGGCGGACGGTCAGGGCGGGGTGTGGGCTGTGGGGACCCGAGACTGCTCGCTGCAGCGTCGCAACCAGAAGGTGCTGGAGGAGTCGGCCTCCACGGCCCTGACCGCCGAGCAGGACGCCGATCTGCGGGTCGCTGCGGCCGCCCTCGCCCGGGCAGCCGATTACCGCGGTGCCGGCACCGTCGAGTTCCTGCACCAGCCCGACACCGGTCTGACGACCTTCCTCGAGGTCAACACCCGGCTCCAGGTCGAGCACCCGGTGACCGAGCTGACCACCAGCCTCGACCTGGTCGAGTGGCAGCTGCGGATCGCCGCCGGCGAACGTCTCCCCGCAGCGCACCCTCCGGTCTCCTCCGGGCACGCGATCGAGGTCCGCCTCAACGCCGAGGACCCGGAGCGCGGGTTCGCGCCCGCGGCCGGCCGTATCGAGCTCCTCACTCTCCCGGCGGGTCCGGGCATCCGGGTCGACACCGGGGTCGCCGAGGGCGATCGGATCGCTGCCGAGTACGACTCGATGGTCGCCAAGATCCTGGCCCACGGCCCCGACCGGGACACCGCGATCCGGCGGCTGCGGCGAGCGCTGGCCCAGACCACCGTGCTGGTCGAGGGCGGGACCACCAACCGGGCCTTCCTACTCGACCTCCTGCGCGACGCCGACGTGCTGGCCGGCACCATCGACACCGGCTGGCTGGATCGCCGCACCGCCGACGGCTACCGGTTCACCACCCGCGGGGACGTGGCGCTGGTCGCCGCGGCGATCGACGCCTACGACGAGACGTCCACCTACGACCGGACGCGCTTCTACGCCTCCGCTGCCCGCGGCCGACCGCAGGTCGCCCCGGAGCTGCCGCGGACCGTCGACCTGCGCTACGACGGCACCGCCTACCGCCTGGAGGTCGCGTGCACGGGGCCCGGCCACTACGTCGTGGCCACCGACGGCACGCGCGTGCTGGCCACCGTCGGATCGCTCCGTCGCTACGAGCGGCGTCTCACCATCGAAGACCGACGCTTCCGGATCGTCGCGATCCGCCAGGGCGCCGATCAGCTGGTCGAGGTGGACGGGGTGCCGCACCGCGTCTCGCAGGACGACGCCGGCCTGGTCCGTGCGCCGGCACCGTCGGTGGTGGTGTCGGTCAACGTCACCCCCGGCGAGGCGGTGACCGTCGGCACGACGCTGGCCGTGCTCGAGAGCATGAAGATGGAGACGCCGTTGACGGCGCCGTTCGCGGGGACGGTGGCCGAGGTGCTGGCGGCGAGCAACGTCCAGCTCGACGCCGGGCAGCCCGTGCTGCGCCTGGAGCCGGTGACCGAAGCGACCGCGGAACCGGTCGGGGAGCTCGTCGACCTCAGACGGCTCCAGCCGCAGCGCACCACCGTCGACGGGGACCGTCTCCGTGTCATGGACGCCCTGCGACGTGCAGCGCTGGGCTACGACCTCCCCGACGACACCGTCCGGGAACTGCTCGCTGCGCTGCAGGGCAACGGCGAACCCGACGACGAGGTGGTCCGTGCCGAGCTCGACGTGCTCCGCATCCACGCCGACATCGCCGCCCTGTCCCGCAACCGCCGCCTCGGCGACGACGAGGACCGGGGGGAGCAACGCAGCGCCCGCGAGCACCTGCACGCCTTCCTGCGCACCTTCGACGCGGACGCCCTGCCGACCTCCTTCGTTGCCAAGCTGCGGCGCGCCCTGGCGCACTACGGGATCACCTCCCTCGACCGCACACCACAGCTCGAGGAGGCACTGTTCCGCATCCACCTCGCCCAGGGACGGTCGAAGACGCACGTCCCGGTGATCGTGGCGCTGCTCGACCGGCTCCTCAAGGCCGGTTCGGTACCCGGTGGTCCGCTCGGAGAGGAGCTGCGTGAGACCCTCGACCGGCTGATCGTGGCCACCCGGGCCCGGCAGCCGGTGGTCGGGGATCTCGCCCGCCGCGCGCGGTACCGGTGCTTCGACCAGCCACGGCTGGCGGCCCGGCGGGAGGAGGTCCACGACCGGGCACGTGCCCACCTCCGGGTCCTGGCCGAGGACCCCGACCGGGCGGACCGGCCACAGCGGATCCAGGAGCTGATCGACACCCCGGAGCAGCTGCTGGGGCTGCTCGAGGACCCCGAGGTCACCGGCGGTCGGCTCGCACCCCTGCTGGAGGTGCTGACCCGGCGTTACTACCGCACGCGGGACCTGGACACCGTGCGGACCGTCGAGGTCGCCGGCGGCCAGGCGGTGGTCGCCGACTTCCGTGATCCCCGGGGCCACGGGCGCGTCATCGCCCTGGCGGCCACGGCGGACGACCTGTCGGAATCGTTGCAGGCGACCGCGGACCTGGCCGGCGAGGTCGATGCCTCAAGCGCGGGCGCCGGCGTGGTCGCGGACGTGTACATCGCCTGGCCTGACGCGCCGACCGAGCTGGACCTGCTGGCCGCCGGGCTCGAGGCGGACCTCGACGACGCGACGCTCCCGCCGGCGCTCAGACGGGTGACCCTGTCGCTGACGGTGGCGCCCGGGATCGACCCCGACGACCCGGAGCGGCCCTCCGCCGAACACCTGACCTTCCGCCGCGACGCCGCCGGCCACTTCCGGGAGCGGCGGCACCTACGGGGCATCCACCCGTTGATCGCGGGCCGGCTGGACCTGTGGCGCTTCGAGCGCTTCGCGCTGACCCGGCTGCCGTCCTCGGAGCACACCTACCTCTTCCACGCCCGGGCCCACGACAACCCCGAGGACGAGCGGCTGTTCGTGCTCGCCGAGGTCCGCGACCTCACGCCGATGCGCGATCAGGCCGGCCGGGTCGTCGCACTCCCGGAACTCGAGCAGGTCCTGGCCTCCGCACTCGACGACCTGCGGCGCGCTCGTGCGGCATCGCCGACCAGCAACGGTCCCGAGTGGAACCGCATCATGCTCCACGTCTGGCCACCGGTCGAGGTCCCGATCCCGGAGCTGGAGCCCGTCATCCGCGCGGTCGCACCGACCACCGAAGGGCTCGGTCTCGAGCAGGTCACCGTCCAGGCACGGCTGGTGCGTCCCGGCACCGAGCCCGAGGAGGTGGTCGTGCGCATGTCGCGGCCCCCGGGCCAGGGCTTCACGCTGCGCGTCACCGAGCCGCCCACCGCGCCACTGGCCCCCTTCGACGCGATGACCCGGCAGGTCATGAAGGCACGCAGCCGCGGCAGCGTCTACCCCTACGAGCTGCTTCCGCTGCTGACGCGGGACCGTGCCACCGTCCCCGCCGACCACGCGGATGGGTTCGTCGAGTACGACCTCGACGCAGCGGGCCGGCTCGCCCCGATCGAGCGGCCGTTCGGCCAGAACCGGGCCGGCATCGTGGTCGGGCTCGTCACCACCCGGACCAACCGTTACCCGGAGGGCATGAAGCGGGTCGCCCTGTTCGGTGACCCCACGAAGGGACTCGGCTCGATCGCCACCACCGAGTGCGCCCTGCTCTGCCAGGCGATCGACCTGGCCGAGGAGCTCGACGTGCCCGTCGAGTGGTTCGCGGTGTCCTCGGGTGCCCGCATCGCGATGGACTCCGGCACGGAGAACATGGACGGTGTCGCCCGGGTGCTGCGCCGGATCATCGGGTTCACCCAGGCAGGTGGCCAGATCAACGTCATCGTGTCCGGCATCAACGTCGGTGCCCAGCCCTACTGGAACGCCGAAGCCACGATGCTGATGCACACCAAGGGCATCCTCGTCATGACCCCGGACAGCGCCATGGTGCTCACGGGGAAGCAGGCGCTGGACTACTCCGGTGGCGTGTCGGCCGAGGACAACTTCGGTATCGGGGGCTACGACCGCGTCATGGGCCCCAACGGACAGGCCCAGCACTGGGCCCCGGACCTCGCCAGCGCCATCGAGGTGCTCTTCGCGCACTACGAGCACAGCTACGTCGCGCCCGGCGAGCGGTTCCCCCGCCCGTCGCCGACCACCGATGATCGACGACGTGACGTCCGCGGCTACCCCCACCAGATCGAGGGAATCGGCTTCGCCACGGTGGGCGAGGTGTTCGACGAACGGACCAACCCGGGCCGCAAGAAGCCCTTCGACATCCGCACCGTCCTACGAGCCGTCGGCGACCTCGATCACGAACCGTTGGAACGCTGGAAGGAAATGGCGGATGCCGAGGTGGCCGTGGTCACCGACGCCCACCTCGGTGGCTACCCGGTCTCCCTGCTCGGCATCGAGTCACGACCGCTGCCCCGCCGGGGACCCGTGCCCGCCGACGGGCCCGACGGTTGGACGGCCGGCACGCTGTTCCCGCGGGCATCGAAGAAGGTGGCCCGGGCGATCAACGCGGCCAGCGGCATCCGGCCGGTGGTCATGCTCGCCAACCTGTCGGGCTTCGACGGGTCACCGGAGTCGTTGCGCGAACTGCAACTGGAACTCGGAGCCGAGATCGGGCGCGCCGTCGTCAACTTCGACGGGCCGATCGTGTTCTGCGTCATCTCGCGGTACCACGGCGGGGCCTTCGTGGTGTTCTCCAAGGCGCTCAACGACCACCTCGAGGTGGCAGCCGTCGAGGGTTCACACGCCTCGGTGATCGGGGGACCGCCGGCGGCCGCCGTGGTGTTCGCCGGCGAGGTGCAACGACGGACCGACGCCGACGAGCGCCTCGTCACGCTGCGGGAGCGCATCGCGACGGCGGAGCCGCTCGACCAGGGACGGTTGCGCACCTCCCTGGCCACGTTGCGCAGCGAGGTGCGTACCGACAAGCTCGGCGAGGTCGCGGCGGAGTTCGACCGCATCCACTCGATCGAGCGGGCCCGTGAGGTCGGCTCCGTCGACCACATCGTGGCACCGGGACAGCTGCGGCCCTACCTGATCGACGCCGTCGAACGCGGGATGGCCCGGGTCATGGGAACCCCAACGGGCCCGACCGGACGAGCGGGCTGATCGCGGGCGGGGACAGCAGGTGCGGTTTCCCTCGCTGGCTACCCGCGACGCCGGCCCGAGGACGCACGAAGGGCGGGGCACAGAGGCCCCGCCCCGGTGCGCATCGGTCAGTTCTGCGCCGCCTGGCCCTCCTGCTCGGCGATCTGGCGGTGCACGTCCTCCATGTCGAGCGCCTTGATCTGCTCGATCAGGTCCAACAGGGACTCCTTGGGCAGGACGCCGGGCTGGTTGAACACCAGCACGTTGTCGCGGAACGCCATCAGGGTGGGGATGGAACGGATCTGGAAGGCAGCCGCCAACTCCTGCTGCTCCTCGGTGTCGACCTTGCCGAACACGACGTCGTCGAACGCCTCGGCGGTCTCCTCGTAGATCGGGGCGAACATCTTGCACGGGCCGCACCAGTCGGCCCAGAAGTCGACGAGGACGATGTCGTTCTCATCGATCGTCTCACGGAAGTCGTCGGAGGTCAGGTTCTGTGGAGTGGCCACGGTGGCTCCTCGGGGGGTGAAGTGATGTGGTTCGGCGATCGCACGGATCGCGGTCGTGCAGGAGAACGCGGAGGACCGCCGGGTCATTCCCCCCGGCCGGAACCGTGCCCGGCCGGTGTGCACTCACCGAACGGCCAGCGGACCGGTCGGTCGGGGTGAGCCGCCGCCCGGACCGGCGGCATCTGGTCCTCTGGTCCCGGTCAACCCACCATGACCGTGACCAGCCATCGACCACGTCACGCCTGGCCCAGAGGGAACGACATGCACACCGAGTCGTCCGAGACCGCCGGCGACGGCCGCGCCGGGCCGAACACACGCCATAGCGCCGAGGAACGACGCGAGCAACTGCTCGACGCCGCCGTCGAGGTCATCGCGGAGGAGGGTCTGAACCGGGCCACGACCCGCGCCATCACCGACCGGGCCGGTCTCGCCCTCGGGGCGTTCCACTACGTGTTCGCCTCCAAGGACGAGCTCCTCGAGGCCGTGATCCACCGGGTCGTGCACGACATCGACGCCAGCATGGCCGAGACGGCTTCAGCGCTGACAGCCGGGGCCGAGGTGCCCCTCGATGGTGAGTCGCTGGTCATCGAGCGGCTCCGCGGGTTCCTGCAGCAGGCCTGGCCGTACTTCGAGCGGTCGCGATCGCTCCAGTTGGCGCAGTACGAGCTGGCGCTGCACGCGCTGCGGGATCCGGCGAAGCACCACCTCGCCGTCCAGCAGTACGAGGCGCTGGTCAGCAGGGTGTCGGGCATGCTGCGGGGGCTGGCCGACACGCTCGACGACGAGGCCAGCGACGATCTCGCCCGCTTCGTGGTCGCCACGATCGACGGTCTGCTCCTGCAGTGGTTGGTGGAGCAGGACCACGACGCCGCCGAGATCCGGCTGGGCCACTACCTCGACGTCCTGCCGGCGATCGTGGCGGCCCACACCGCGAACTGAGACGCCGCGGCCTCACACCGCGAACTGAGGCGCCGCGGCCTCACACCCCCAGGGTGCGTCCGATGATCTCCTTCATGATCTCGTTCGTTCCGCCGTAGATGCGCTGCACACGGGCGTCGACGTAGGCGCGGGCGATCGGGTACTCGCGCATGTAGCCGTACCCGCCGTGCAGCTGCACCCCGGCGTCCACCACCTCGCCGAGCAGGTCCGTCAGCCACCACTTCGCCATCGCGGCGTCCTCGACGCTGAGTTGCCCGTCGTTGTGCAGCAGGGTGCAGCGGTCGGCGAACTGTTGCCCGATCGTGATCTTGGTGTGCAGCTCGGCCAGGGTGAAGCGCGAGTGCTGGAAGGACCCGATCGGTCGTCCGAAGGCCTCACGCTCCTTGCAGTAGGCCAGTGTCGCGTCGAAGGCGGCCTTGGCGCCGGCGATGGCCGCGATCCCGATCCCGAGCCGCTCCTGGGGCAGGGCCTGCATCAGGTAGACGAAGCCCTGTCCCTCCTCGCCGAGCAGGTTGTCCGCCGGGACGCGAACGTCGTCGAAGAACAGCTCGGCGGTGTCCTGGGCGTGCATCCCGATCTTGTCGAGCTTGCGGCCGCGCTCGAAGCCGTCCATCCCGCGCTCCGCCACCAGCAGGCTGATCCCGCCGTGCGTGGACGTCGGGTCGGTCTTGGCGCAGACGATGACCAGATCGGCCTGGATGCCGTTGGTGATGAAGGTCTTGGCACCGTTGAGCAGGTAGCTGCCGTCGTCCTGGCGGACCGCGGTGGTCGTCATCGATGCGAGGTCGGAGCCGGTGCCCGGCTCGGTCATCGCGATCGCGGTGATCACCTCACCGGAGGCCATCGGCGGGAACCACCGCTGCTGCTGCTCCTCGGTGGCATGGGCGAGGAAGTAGGGCACGATCACATCGTTGTGCAGCGGGAAGCCGACGCCGGACGCTCCCACCTTCGCGAGCTCCTCGGTGACGACCACGTTGTAGCGGAAGTCGGGGACCCCACCACCGCCGAACTCGGTCGGCACATCGGTGCACAGCATCCCCAGCGCCCCGGCCTTGGTCCACAGCTCGCGGGGGACCATGCCGTCGCGCTCCCACTGCTCGTGGTGGGGGACCACCTCGTCGGCCACGAACCGAGCCACCAGGTCCCGGAAGCCGTCGTGTTCCTCGGTGAAGATGTCGCGCTGCACGGTCCGTCCCTCCCATGGCCGAACGGAACGGACTCGTCCGGAACGTTCCGATGACGGGGACGGTACCGACCTCGCGCCGGAGCCACCGCATCCCTCGCGACGAGGCCACCGCATCAGCGCCGCTGTCGTGCTCGACCGCAGGAGCCCCCGCGCGGCGCGCCGGGGCGGGGGGCGGGCGGGGCGGGCAGTGGGCGGGGCGGGCGGGGCGGGCAGTGGGCGGGGCAGCCAGCCGGCCACCGATG
>JAWOCZ010000017.1:0-11997 GCA_046483565.1 Nitriliruptoraceae bacterium | reverse complement strand
CGGCCAGGGTTGGCCGGTTGGCGTCCCCGCGAAGGCCCGGCGGCCCCGCGACCCGGCGCTGTCCCCGGTGGGAGCCGACGACCCGCGACCCGGCGGCCCCGCGACCCGGCGCTGTCCCCGGTGGGTCGGCGTGGGGACGTTGGGGTGGGTTGTCGGCCAGGGTTGGCCGGTTGGCATCCCCGGTGGGTCAGCGTGGGGACGTTGGGGTGGGTTGTCGGCCAGGGTTGGCCGGTTGGCGTCCCCGGTGGGTCGGCGTGGGGAGGTTGGGGTGCGTTGTAGGCCAGGGTTGGCCGGTTGGCGTCCCCGCGAAGGCCCGGCGGTCCGCCACCCGGCGGCCCCGCGACCCGGCGGCCCCGCGACCCGGCGCTGTCCCCGGCGGGAGCCGACGACCCGCATGCCGTTCCGATGATGCCAGTCCGCCGAGCGCGAACAACCCGAACAGCGCAAACAGCGCGAACAAGCCGAACAGCGCGAACAACCCGAACAACCCGCGCACCCCGAGCCCGAGCCCGAGCCCGAGCAGCCCGAGCGAGGTGAGGGTCCCGTGTCGTGGTGGATGTAGGGCCGGGGTCCGTCGATAGGGCGGGCCGCCCGAGCAGCGCGAGCGCGGATCAGGCCCCGTGGAACCGCCGGGTCACAGCGCGCTGCACCGCCCGCTGTGCGGCTTCCTGCTCGGCAGCCTCCCGCTCACCCGACAGCGAACCACCCGAGCCGGGTCGCACGTGCCCCTGCTCCCGGGCCACGCGGGCGACCGCCTCGGCGACGACCGGCACGACCGCGCGGTCGAAGGGGGAGGGGACCACGTAGTCGTGGGCGAGGTCGTCGCCGACGATCGACGCGATGCCCTCGGCGGCGGCGACCTTCATCTCGTCGGTCACGGCCGTCGCGGCCGCGTCGAGCAGTCCGCGGAAGATCCCCGGGAACGCCAGCACGTTGTTGATCTGGTTGGGGAAGTCCGAGCGCCCGGTCGCCATCACCGCCACGTGTCCGGCGGCGAGGTCGGGGTGCAGCTCCGGCACCGGGTTCGCCAGGGCGAACACGATCGGGTCGTCAGCCATCGTGCGGACGAGTTCGAGCGGCAGGCTCTCGGGGCCGGAGACGCCGATGAACGCGTCCGCGCCCGCGAGCGCCACCTCCTTGCCGCCGGAGAGTTCACGCGGGTTGACCTGTCGGGCGAGCCGGAAGCGCACCGGGTCGTGACCGGCGCGCCGGCGGGGCTCCACGATCCCGTCGATGTCGACCGGCACGATGTCCTCGATGCCCGCGGCACGCAGCAACTGCACGATGGCCACGCCGGCGGCGCCGACCCCCTGGACGACGACCCTGAGGTCCGCGAGCTGCCGGCCGGTCACCGTGGCGGCGTTCATCAGCGCCGCCAGCACGCAGACGGCCGTGCCGTGCTGGTCGTCGTGGAAGACCGGGACGTCGAGGCGCTGGCGCAGCTTGCCCTCGATCTCGAAGCACCGAGGTGCCGAGATGTCCTCCAGGTTGATGCCGCCGAAACCACCGGTGACCCGGGCCACCGTCTCCACGAACTCGTCCGGGTCCTGTGCGTCCACGAGCAGCGGGTACGCGTCGACGTCGCCGAAGGACTTGAGCAGCATCGCCTTGCCCTCCATCACGGGCAGCGAGGCGAGCGGTCCGATGTCGCCGAGGCCGAGCACCGCCGACCCATCGGTGACGATGGCCACCGCGTTCGACTTGATCGTGAGTCGGTACGCGGCCGTCGGGTCGTCGGCGATCAGGCGGCAGACGTTGGCGACGCCGGGCGTATAGACCAGCGACAGATCCCGGGGACCGTTGACCTGGCGGGTCACCTCGACGCGGATCTTGCCGTGGTCGTGGGCCGCCAGCACCTCGTCGGTGATCGCCAGCAGCTCCACGCTCTCGAGCTCGACGAGTTCGGCGGCGATCTCGTCGGCGTGGACCGCGTCACGGACCTCGACCGTGAGGTCACGGAAGGCGACGTGCCGCTGCTGGCTGGTGGTGTCCGTGCCGACCAGCTCCGCCCCCCGCGCCTCGATGGCGGCGACGACCGCAGCGAAGGCCCCGGGGGCGCGGTCGACGGCGACGCGGTAGGTGATGCGTTGGGGCAGCGGCGGCACGGACGGTCCCTCTCGGCGGCGTCAGGCGAGGATAGGGGGCCCCACTCGCTGACTAGCATCCGGTACTCCCCCTGCCTCGAGGTGCCATGTCCGCCGCCTTCAGCCCCGCCGAGACCCCGCCCGATCTGGTCGACGCGTCGATCACCACGATCCGCACGCTGGCGATCGATGCCGTCCAGGCCGCGAACTCGGGGCACCCGGGTATGCCCATGGGCTGTGCACCGATCGCCTACGTGCTGTTCCGTGAGGTGCTCAGGCACGACCCGGCAGCTCCGGGTTGGCCCGCGCGCGACCGGTTCGTGCTGTCCGCCGGGCACGGTTCCATGCTGCTCTACGCGGCCCTCCACCTCTCCGGCTACGAGCGGCCCACCCTCGAGGACCTGAAGGCTTTCCGGCAGTGGGGGTCCGCCACGCCCGGGCACCCCGAGAGAGGCCCCGACCATCCGGGGGTGGAGACCACCACCGGCCCGCTCGGGCAGGGGTTCGCCAACGGCGTCGGCATGGCACTGGCCGCCGAGCGGCTGTCGGCCGAACTCGATCCCGACGGCATCGGCATCGTCCCGCAGCGCGTCTACGCGATCGTCTCCGACGGTGACCTGATGGAGGGCATCAGCTCGGAAGCGGCGTCCCTGGCCGGCCACCTGCAGCTCGGACGGCTCACCTACCTCTACGACGACAACCGCATCACGATCGACGGCAGCACGGAGAAGGCCTTCTCCGAGGACGTGCTGGCCCGGTTCGATGCCTACGGGTGGCACATCCAGCGCGTGAGCGACGGCAACGACCTCGACGCGCTGCGCGCCGCGATCGCCGCCGCCGACGCCGACCCGCGGCCCTCGCTGATCGCGGTGCGCACCGTGATCGGGTTCGGCTCCCCCGGCAAGGCCGGCACCGCCGGCGTCCACGGCGCCCCGCTCGGCGAGGACGAGGTGGCCGCCACCAAGCACGGCTACGGCTGGGACCATCCCCCGTTCCACATCCCCGCCGAGGTGGCCGACCACTTCGACGCCCGGGCGCGCGGGGCCGAGCTGCGGACCGCCTGGGACGAGCGCGTCCGCGCCCACCAGGCCGCCCAGCCCGAGCTCGCGGCGGAGTTCGAGCGACGCGTGGTCCGCAGTGAGCTCCCCGACGACTGGACCGAGGTGCTGCCGAGCCCTGCCGGCGACGCCGCCACCCGCAAGCACTCCGGGGCGGTCATCACCGCGCTCGCACCGGCCCTGCCGGAGCTGTTCGGTGGCTCCGCCGACCTCGCGGCCTCCAACAACACCGACGTGCCCGACGGTGGGGACTTCAGCGCCGAGGACCGACTGGGACGCAACCTGCGCTTCGGCATCCGTGAGCACGCGATGGTCTCGATGGCCAACGGGATGGCGCTGCACGGCGGGCTGCTGCCCTACGTCGCGTCCTTCCTGGTGTTCACCGACTACTGCCGACCGGCGATCCGGCTGGCGGCCTTGATGGGGCAGCGGGTCGTGTACGTCATGACCCACGACTCGATCGGCCTCGGCGAGGACGGCCCGACCCACCAGCCGGTGGAGCACCTCGCCAGCCTGCGTCTGCTCCCTGGGCTCAGCGTGTGGCGCCCAGCCGACGGTCACGAGACGGCTGCTGCCTGGCGGGCTGCGATCACCGCCGACCATCCGACCCTGCTGGCACTGAGCCGTCAGACGACCCGCGACCTCGGCGCCCGTTCGGCCGACGCGATGGCGCGGGGGGGCTACGTGCTCCGTGACGTGCCCGCCGACGGCGACACCGAGGTGGCAGGTGACCCCGACGTCGTGCTCGTCGGCACGGGGTCGGAGGTCGCGGTGTGCAGCGACGCCGCGGACCTGCTCGCCGCCGACGGGGTGTCGGCCCGCGTGGTGTCGTTGCCCGCCGTCGAGGTGTTCCTCGCACAGGATGCGGCGTACCGCGACGAGGTCCTGCCGTCGAGCGCGACCGCGCGCGTGGCGGTCGAGGCGGGGGTCACCTTCGGGTGGGAGCGGATCGTCGGGGCCGTCGGGGAGGTGGTGGGGCTGGACCGCTTCGGGGCCTCCGCACCGTCGGCCCGGGTGCTCGCCGAGTTCGGCTTCACCCCCGAACACGTCGCCGAGGTGGCGCGAGCGACCCTGGCGAAGGCCGACACCTCGCCGTCGTCGCCGTAGCCACGCCCGCCGAGCCGCCGCTGAGCGTCCGCGGCGCCGCGCAGGGCCGAGCCGCTGCTCAGCGTCCGCGGCGCTTCTTGCCCCGAGGCTGGTAGGGGCGTCGCTCGGGTGGGAGCTGCGGCTCGGCACGCCGCTCGTCAGCGGTAGACGGCCCGGCCTCACCATCGCCGGTGTCGCCGGTGTCGCCGCCCGCCGAGCGGGGCCGGCCCGGCAGGTGCCCCTGGCTACCGGAGCTGCCGGCCGTCGTCGCCGGCCGTGTCTCCCGTCCGCCCCACCAGCGCCGTCCGGTCCGCTCGCTGCCTGCCTTGGTCCCGGAGCTGTCGCGGTCCGAGGTCCGGGTCCGGCCCCGGTCGGCCGCGGCCGCCTGATCCGCACCGGCCCCTCGGCGCTGCCACCATCGACGACCGGGCTTGGGTGCGTCGAAGCCCGGTCCCGGACGCTTGCCGCCCATCAGGGCGAGGTTGGCCTGCGCCGAGCGCTGGGCCCGCAGGTAGAAGAAGGCCGACATCGACCCGAGTAGCGCGGTGGCCAGCAGGGCGTTGAGCGCCGCTGCCACGGGCCCGAGCTGTCCGATCTGGAGCAGGCCGACCGCCGGGCCGATGACCCAGGACCACTTCCAGAAGCGCATCTGACGGTGCGCGATGTGGACCGCCAGTGGGGCGTGCTTGCGGACCTCCACGGCCCGACCACGGTTGACCGCGCGCACGATCGAGCGGCGCTCCTTGGAGTCGAGCGCGCCGAAACGCCGCTGGAGGGCCTCGCGGTCGTCCTTGCTGGCCACCTCGCCTGCCTTGGTCGTCGGGTCCGGCAGGGTAGACGCTGCTCGACCCGCCGACGTCGGCCGTGACGCGGCCGGCTCCGAACCCGTGGCACACGCCACCTTCGAAGGACACCGCATGCGGCACCGACCTCAACCGGATCCCGTCAGCGAAGGCCAGGAGTCGGTGTGGTCCTACCCCCGACCTCCGGCGCTCGACCCCTCCAGCGAGCACGTCGTGGTCGAGTTCGCCGGCCGTGTCGTCGCGGACACCCGTCGGGCGATCCGGGTGCTGGAGACCTCACACCCGCCGTCGTACTACCTGCCGCTCGAGGACGTGGACCGGAGCCTGTTGGTCGACGACCCGCGCCGCACCTACTGCGAGTTCAAGGGACAGGCGGGCTACGTCGACCTGGTCGCCGGTGATCGTCGCTCGCCACTGGCCGGCTGGTACTACCCGCAGCCGACACCCGGGTTCGAGGCACTCGCCGACCATCTGACCTTCTACCCGAGCCGCGTCGACCGCTGCCGGGTGGACGGCGAGGTGGTCCGTGCCAGCGACAGCGATTTCTACGGTGGCTGGATCACCTCCCGGGTCGTGGGGCCGTTCAAGGGGGCGCCCGGGACCGAGTGGTGGTGACCTCCGGACCAGCGGCCACCCTCGGCCTCCGGACGACGGCCAGGGGCCGCTGTGACCGTCGGCGGCCCGGGCCCGGGGCCGCTGTGAGCGCGGGCGCACGACGGTGCGTGCTGCTGTCGCTGCGCGCGTCCCTCGACGAACGTCCACCCGGCCCCTGTGCGCTCTCGTCGCGCGTGGTTAGAGTGAGTTGGTGAGGACGCGCCACCTCGGCGTGTCGGGATGGAGGCACCTATGTCAGTGGTGAAGATCAACGTTCTCGAGGTCCCGACGGGGAACGGCGCCGTCCTCGAGGAACGGTTCGCAGCGCGGGCCGGTGACGTCGAGACCGTCGACGGTTTCGAGTCGTTCGAGCTGCTGCGGCCCACCGACGGCTCGGAGCGCTACCTCGTCGTCACGCGCTGGAAGGACGATGCGGCCTTCGACGCCTGGATGAGCTCGGACGCCTTCAAGCAGGGCCACGGTGGGCGTGACGAGGGCGTCAACGACCCGACCGTCGGGCACCCGGGCGCCGGGAGTGCTCCAGCGGCGGCGCCGAGCGGTCCGGCTGAGGGCCACCCCGGTGCCGGGAGTGCTCCAGCGGCGGCGTCGAGCGGCCCGGCTGAGGGTCACCCCGGTGCCGGGAGTGCTCCAGCGGCGGCGCCGAGTGGTCCGGATGAGGGACACCCGGGTACAGGGAGCCGTGGGCCGGCGGCCACCGGTAGCGAGCTGTGGAGCTTCGAGGTCGTCGTCTCCGCGACGAAGTCGTAGCCGCCTCGGCAGACCGAGCGACGCCCGCCGGGATCCCGGCGGGCGTCGCGCGGTCGGGGGCATCCCACCTGCTCAGCGTGCGGCGATCCAGGGTTCCTCCGGCACGACGATCCAGGCCAGCAGGTAGGCGATGATCGATGGCCCCGGCAGCAGGATCGTGGCGACCGCGATCAGCCGGACGACCGTCACGTCCATGCCGAGGTAGGTCGCCAGCCCGCCGCACACGCCGCCGAGCATCCGGTCGGAGCGGGAGCGGTACAGCTTGCGCGGTGGGGGTGGGGGTGTGGGCGGTGGGAGGCTCATGGTGTCGTCTCGTGGTCGTCGCGGTTCGGACGGAGTGGTCGGGCGGTGGTGTCGGACGGAGTGATCGGGCGGTGGCGTTCTTCTCGACCCCGCCGGGGTTCTTCGTCACCCGCCCCCACAGCCTGCACCCCGACGGGGCGTCGCGCACTCCGGGACCACCCTGCCACGGCCCTGAGGCCCCCGGGGTCGAGCAGGGGTCAGCGATCGGCTGAGATCCCCCGGGGCTCCAGCGTCGCCGCGATCCAGGTGAGCACGTGGTCGAGCACCGCGTCCCAGCCCGGCTCCAGTGGCAGTTCGTGCCCCATCCCGCGGAACAGGTGCGCACGGGTGCCGTAGTGCCGTGCGGTGCGGGCCACGGCATGGGGCGGGGCGAACAGGTCGTGTTCGCCCCCGACCACGAGCAGGGGTGTGCGCACGTCCGGCGGGCGCCGGGGCAGGACGACCTGCTGGCTCGCCAACCAGGACTCGGGGCCGAGCCGGGCGAGGAGGCGGGACTCGTCCGCGGGGGCTGTGGACGGCCCGAACAGCGTGCCGGGTCGGGGGGTGACCGGACGGCCGGCCAGCCCCTGGAGCAGCATGGACGGGTCGTGACGCAGCAGCGACGGGACCACGTGCAGGCCGTGGTCCGGCGGCAGGGAGGCCAGTAGCACCCCGGCCGGTGCCGCGCGGTAGCGCTCCAGGACCCGCTGGACGACCACCCCGCCCATGGAGTGGCCGATCAGCACCGGCGGGGCCGGCAGCGTCGTGATCGCCTGGAGCACGTCGTGCTCGTAGTGGCGCAACGTGGTGCGGTCGAAGTGGGTCGGCCGCTCGCTGGTGCCGTGCCCACGCAGGCTGACGGCGACGCCGTGCCAGCCCGCCGCGGCCGCTGCGGGCAGCCAGTGCTCCTGCCAGGCCCAGGCCCCGTGCCAGGCACCGTGCACGAACAACAGCGGCGGGCGTCCCCCGACGGGGTGCTCGGGCAGGGCCTCGATGAGTTCCCGTTCGACGGGGGCGGGCGGCAGGGCCCAGTCGAGCGTGCGCCGCACGCGTTCGCGTGGGGCGTGGTGGCTGGTGGGTCTCGGCCAGGGGCTCATGCGGGCACCGCCCTGGCGCTGGTGTGGTCGGCCACGGGGGCGGCGGCGGTGCGGGCCTCCACCGCCCTGATCTCGCGCTCCAGCGTGCGCACGTAGTCGGCGTGCTCCACCTCGACGTGGTGGCGGGTCGAATCGATCAGCTCGATCCCGCCCTGGGAACGTTCGTCGAGGTGGTCGCGTGCCGCGGCGAGGTAGCCGGTGGCGCCGGCCGGGTCACGCTGCCGGAGCTCGAGGAAGGCGGCCACGAGCACCGATTGCCAGTGCACGAGGCAGAACTGCCCCGAGTCCGGCTGGATCAGGCCCACCACGAACAGATCGTCACGCTCCGGGTGGAAGATGTTGCGGTAGAGCTGCGGTCGCTCACCGCCCGGGACGAGCCCGTCGGGCAGGAACGGGAAGCGGATCAGGTACCCCGTGGCGAACAGCACGAGGTCGGCGGTGACCCGGGAGCCGTCGGTGAAGACCACCTCGTCGCCGTCGAAGTGGTCGATGTCCGGTGTCGGGGTGATCGACCCGTGCCCGACGTGGTAGAGGAGCTGCTGGTTGACGATCGGGTGGGTCTCGAGGAAGCGGTGGTCAGGGGTGGGCAACCCGAACCGCTCGTAGCGGCCGACGACGAGCCTCGCCGTCGCCTGGAAGAGCGTCTGGGTCAGCCGCAGGGGCAGGCGCAGGGCGAAGATCGCATCGCTGATCTGATCGGTGGGCCGCCCCAGTGCGTACTTCGGGGCGTACCAGTAGGCCCTGCGGGTCGAGTGGTAGGCGGCGCGCGCCCGTTGTCCGGCCTCGACGACGATGTCGCAGCCGGTGTTGCCGGCACCGACGACCACGACCCGCTTGCCCGCGAGCTGATCGCCCGATCGGTAGTCGGCCGAGTGCAGCAGCTGACCGGTGAAGTCGTCCTGGCCCGGGTAGGACGGCCACTTCGGGAACCAGTTGTGCCCGTTGGCAACGACCAACCGGCCGTACCGCCGCTGGGAGCGGGTCCCGTCGGCGGCGGTGACGGTCACGTCGAAGCCACGGGGTAGCGGCGTGACGCGCTCGACGGTCGTGGAGAGCTCGATGGCCTCCTCGAGGCCGAAGTGCCCGGCGTAGCGCTCGAGGTAGGCCAGCACCTCGGTGTGGTGCAGGTAGTCCGGAGCGTCGTCCGGCATGGGGAAGTCGGGGAACTGCGTGAAGGGCTTGGAGGAGATCATGTGGGTGGACTCGTAGACCCGGCTGGCGGACCCCTCGATGTTCCAGTTGCCGCCGATGCGCTCCTCACGCTCGACGACGTCCACCGCGAAACCACGCTCTCGCAGGTTCTTGGCGGCGGTCAGCCCCGAGCTGCCGGCACCGATCACCAGCGCGCGCTCCCGGCGGTCCTCGATCCGCCGCGGGGCTGTCTCCTCGCCGGTTACCGCGGCGTCTGCTGCCGGCGGTGTCGAACCGGCTGATCGCCGTGTCGCGTCGACCACTGCTTCCCCTCCCGGTCGGAGGGGGCAGGGTGCCACGTCCCGCGGGCGGGTTCGGTCACGGCCATGCCGGTCAGGACGGTGGCGACGGTCAGGACGGCGACGACGATCAGTTCCATGCGATGCTCCAGGATCGGGGATGCTCGCTGGGACCGTGAGGTGGTCAGGGTGGGTCTCCAGCCGAGCGGCCGGGCGGGATCCCTCGCCCCTTCGACCGGGGCCGAGGTCACCTGCGGTCGGGTTGCGTGCGCTAGGTGCACGTCGCTGCGCCCCTCATCGTCGGTAGCATCCTCGACCTCACGCCGGCCCGCCCTGGCCACCGCGTCCACGTCCGATCCGAGGAGCGCCCCGATGGCGATCAGCCATGCCGACGAGCTGGTGGCGGCACGCCAGCGGGTCGTGCAGCTGGAGTCCGACCTGGACATCGCGGTCAAGCGCGACCGGCAGGGCGAGCTGCAGGAGCGGGCGGCGGCGCCCGACCTGTGGGACGACCCCGATCGTGCGCGTCAGGTCACCACCCAGCTGTCGCGGATCGAGACGGAGCTGCAGCGCTTCGATGCCCTGGTCGCCCGGCTCGACGATCTCGAGGTGCTCGACGAGCTCGCCCAGGAGGAGGACGACGACTCCTCGGCCAGCGAGGTGGTCGCCGGGCTCGAGGAGGTACGGGCCGAACTCGACCGGCTGGAGGTCGCCACCATGCTCGGTGGCGAGTACGACCACGAGGACGCGATCGTCTCGATCCACGCCGGCGAGGGCGGCGTCGACGCCATGGACTGGGCGCTGATGCTGCAGAAGATGTACCTGCGGTGGGCCGAGCGGCGTGGCTTCGACACCGAGGTCTACGACCGCTCCTACGGTGAGGAGGCGGGGCTGAAGTCCACCTCCTTCGAGGTGCGCGGTCCCGACGCCTACGGCTGGCTGACCGTGGAGCACGGCGTCCACCGGCTGGTACGGATCAGCCCCTTCGATTCCCAGGCGCGGCGCCAGACCTCCTTCGCCCTGGTCGACGTGGTCCCCGTCCTGCCCGAGGTCGAGGATGAGGTCGACATCCCCGACGAGGAGCTGCGCGTGGACGTCTACCGCTCCTCGGGTCCGGGCGGGCAGAGCGTCAACACCACCGACTCGGCCGTCCGCCTCACGCACCTGCCCACCGGCATGGTGGCCAGCTGCCAGAACGAGAAGTCGCAGCACCAGAACAAGGCCGCGGCCCTGCGCGTGCTCAAGGCCAAGCTGGCCGAGCTGGAGCGCCAGAAGCGGGCCGAGGAACTCGACGAGCTACGTGGCGGGGTCCAGAACGTCGGTTTCGGCTCCCAGATCCGCAGCTACGTGCTGGCGCCGTACCAGATGGCCAAGGACCTGCGCTCGGACCACGAGACCGGCAACGTCGCCGACGTCCTGGACGGCGAGCTGGACCCGTTCATGGAGGCGGAGCTCCGCCGCCGTGTCCGTGAGGCCAGCGCGCGCGAGACGTGAGCCGGTCGGATCCGCTCCTCGCCCGTCACCACTCGCTCCTCGCCCGTCACTTCTCGCCCCTCGCCCCGGACCCGGCGACGTGGGAACGCCACGCCGAGGTTGTACGCTTCGCAGGCGGTAGGGGTCGTCGGTGGGACGGGGATCGGCTCCCGGCGCGGCCTGCCACCACCTCGGCATCCCCTCAGCATCCCTTCGGCACCACCTCGGCACCACCTCGGCACCATCCCGTGGAGGGTGTCGACGGGCACCGACGAGCGCCCCGCGGTCCAGCCCCGGCGCCACGAACCCCCTGGTGGATCACGTGATCAAGCTCCAGAACGTCACCAAGACCTACAAGCGCGGCGCCGACGACCAGGTCATCGCGCTCGAGGACGTGTCCGTCGAGGTCAACAAGGGCGAGTTCGTCTTCGTCGTCGGACCATCGGGGTCGGGCAAGTCCACGTTCATGAAGCTGCTGACCCGCGAGCAGCTCCCCGACGACGGGGAGATCTGGGTCGCCGGCAAGAACCTGGCCACGCTCCGCTCCTGGAAGGTGCCCGTGCTGCGGCGCGAGATCGGCTACGTCTTCCAGGACTTCAAGCTGCTGGAGAACAAGACGGTCTACGAGAACGTCGCCTTCGCGCTCGAGGTGATCGGCCGGTCCCGTCGTGAGATCGAGAAGCGGGTACCTGAGGTCCTGGAGCTCGTCGGGTTGTCGGAGAAGTCACGCGCGCATCCCCATGAGCTCTCCGGTGGGCAGCAGCAGCGGGTCTCGGTGGCCCGGGCGTTCGTGAACAACCCGCGGATCCTGCTGTGTGACGAGCCGACCGGCAACCTCGACCCCTCCACCTCCGTCGGCGTCATGAAGCTGCTCGATCGCATCAACCGCACCGGGGCCACGGTGGTCATGGCGACCCACGACCAGCACATCGTCGACTCGATGCGTCGACGCGTCATCGAACTCGAGGACGGCCAGGTCGTCCGCGACCAGTCACGGGGCGTCTACGGCTACGGCGGCTGAACGACCACATCGTGCCCGACGACCGTCGGGCGATCGGGAGGCAGGATGACCGCGCGTTGGACCTACGTGATCCGCGAGGCCTTCACCGGGCTGCGCCGCAACCTGATGATGACCGTCGCCGTGGTCCTGTCGGTGACGGTGTCACTGACCCTGCTCGGGGCCAGCCTGTTGCTGTCCGAGCAGGTCGACCTGGCCACCGATGACTGGACGGGTCGCGTCGAGGTGTCGATGTACCTCTGCGACGACCGGGTCTGTCCGGCGATCACGCCCGAACAGCAGGAACAGCTCCGCGAGGACCTCG
>JAWOCZ010000225.1:0-4640 GCA_046483565.1 Nitriliruptoraceae bacterium | reverse complement strand
GCCGCTTTCCGAGCATGAGGAGAACGTCCTCGCGGAGATCGAGCGACAGCTCGCCGCCGAGGACCCCCGCTTCGCGTCGCGCGCCCGGCGCAAGCTCAGACTCTCGCGGGTCGGGCAGCAACGGCTCGCGATCGTGTTGGCGTTCGTCGGGGTCGTCTCCGTGCTCTCGCTCGGGTTCGTGTCCTCACCGTGGAACCTCATCGTGCCGGCCATCGGCTTCCTGTTCCTGCTCGTCGGCATCATCCTCGGCCTCTCGGCGCGTCGTGCGCGCTCCGAGGACTCGCCGTCCTTCGTCCCGCCGGACGACCGCAGCTGAGCTTCCCGCCGGGCTCGGCCACGCGCCGCCGGCCGGGCTCAACGCGCCTGCCAACGCCGCCGCAGCCGGCGGTGCGCCCCGCGGGCCGCTGTCGCCGCACGTCGCAGCGGCACCAGTACCTGTTCGCGTCGTCGGACGCGGGACAGCAGCGTCTCGGTGAGCCGGTCGAGGGTGTCGACGGCGCTGGCGGCCTGCCCCGGATCCAGCGAGCCGTCGAACGCGGCCGCCTGGACGAGCCGTGCCGTGGTGTCGTTGCCCCGGTCGATCCAGCCCTGGGCTTCCCACCGTGCGATGACCTCACGGGCCGTCTCGTGCTCGGCACGGTCCAGCCCGACGCGTCGGGCTCCCGCGTAGAGCCGGCGCTGTGCCTCCAGCACCGCCCCTCTGGGGTCATCGGCGAGCGCAGCGCCCCGTCGGCGTCGGCCGGTCAGTGACCACGTGAGCCCCGCCAGCCCGAGGAGCAGCGCGGTCACCAGCGCGATCGCCGGCCACCGCCGCCCCGATCCCGCTGCCGACCCCGACTCCGCGGACCCCAGGGGCTGCTCGTCGGCAAGCTCGAGCCCTCCCGGCAGGGTCCGGTCGTCGTCCGGGACGTCCGCTGCCGCGGTGTCGTCGGGGTCCTCTCGCGCCTCCCGCTCGGCGCGCTCCGCCTCGTTCTCCTCGGGACTCAGGTCGTTCTGACGTGGGAGCAACTGGGTCTCGTCGGAGCGCGGCGTCGGCTCGAAGGTGATCCAGCCGTAGCCGGGGAAGAGGACCTCCACCCACGCGTGGGCGTCCCGGGTGGTCACCAGGTACTCGTCGAGCCCGTCCTCGCTGCCGGGTTCGGTGGTCGTGACCCGCTCGCCGGGGAGGAAGCCCACCGCGACACGCGCCGGGATGCCCGTCTGCCGCAGCATGACCGCCATGGCCGTGGCGAAGTACTCGCAGTAGCCGACCCGGTCCTCGAGTACGAACCCGGTGAGCGCGTCCTCGCCCCGCAGCGCCGGGACGTCGAGGTCATAGGTGAAGCCGCCCTCGGCACCGACGAACCAGTCCTGCAGGGCCAGTGCCCGCTCGACCACCGTGCTGGCGCCGGCCGCGTCGTAGACCTCCTGCGCCTGGGCGCCGAGCTCCGGGTAGTCGCGCGGGAGCGCGGTGTTGGCGGCGAGGACCTCGGGGGGGAACTCGACCTCGGTGAGTGCTGCGAACGACGGGGTCGGTCGCTCGGCCAGGACCCGGTAGGCCGACCCCTGACGGATCCCGATGGTGCGCTCACCACCGTCCTCGACCTCGTCCCACGTCGCCAGGAACCCGCCCTGCGTCGACCACACCATCTCGCTACGGATGGGACCGAGCACCTCGACGGGCTGGTAGGGCAGCGGCACGTAGATGTTCTCCAGCTCCAGCACCTCGACGTCCGCCTCCACGACCTCGGTGCTGGCAGCCGGTTCCTCGGGCGGCAGCGGCCCGTCGGCGGGGAACAGCTGGGACGGGTCTGGTCGGAAGCTGGGGTCGCCCGATGGGCCGAGCCGCCAGGTCGCGCCGTCGAAGGTGTCGAGACCCGCCAACCGCAGGTAGGTCCGTTGCGCGGAGCGGACCCGGAGCACCTCGCGCTCCTCGGGGGCGTTCAGGCGGTTCGCGATGTCGACGATCGGCTGGTAGCCGCGGGGGGTCGCGTTGCCACCGAGCGTGAGCCATGCCTCGCCGCCGTAGGCCGGCAGGAGCCAGGGTGCGGTGGTCCCGACGGCGATCGCCCCGGCGAGCAGCAGGACCCCGCTGGCGGGGAGCGCGATCGCCCTGCGAGCGTCGTCACGGGCGTTGACCGCCGCCAGCAGCAGCAGACCGCTGGCGGCGAGGAAGGGCACGACCAGCAGGAGGGAGTCCTCGGCCGTCGTCGGGATCGCCAGGGGCACGACCCACAGGATCGTCAGGTTGAGCAGCCCGGCGGTGAGGTGGCCACCGCGTACCACCACCTCGTGCGTCAGGGCGGTGACGGCCCACCACGCGACCGTGGTCAGCAGGACCAGTCCCGTCACCGGCGCGGCGGGCGACGGTTCCTCGGCCAGCGCCGTCCATCCCTGGCCGCCGGTCAGGCGCAGCGCGTCGAGCTGCGCTGCGATCCCGGCCCCCCATCCGTCACCGACACCGAGCAGCCACGGGAGCACGGCCAGGAGCGCCAGGGTGCTCAGCGCGCCGGTCAGGAGCGAGGGCAGGCGCAACCGACGGGATGCGGCGCCGACCAGCAGCGCGAGCAGCGCCGCTCCGACGGCGGGACCGCGCCACGAGGTGTCGGTGAAGACGCGGTCGTAGCTCGGCACGGTGGCGAGCAGGACGAGCGCGAGCAGTGCCGTCAGGAGCAGGTCGCGGCGCATCAGCCGCCCGCCGATCCGGCTGGCACACCGACACCGCCGCGGGCGAGCAGGTCCCGCCAGCGCTCTTCGAGTCGGTCACCGGCTGCCAGCGTGGTCACGCGCCAGCCTGCGGCCCGCAGCCCGACGATCGCCCGCTCGACCGCCTGGTCCCCGGCCGTCCCGTCGGCGAAGGTCGGGGCGTCGACGAGGACGGCGAGGCGGCTCGCGGCACCGCGGCCGGCACGCACCAGGGCGGAGAGTTCCGCGGGGTCGGGTGTGGTGACCACGGCGATCAGGGTGCCCTCGCCGGCCGCACCGGTGGCCACCTGGCGGAGCAGGGCGCCCAGGTCCACCTCGGTCGGGGTCAGGCCGGCCAGCGTCGGCATCCACGCGTCGGCCGGTCTCGGCGCGGCCAGCTCCCGGGTCGGACGGTCCAGCAGGGTGACACCCCGCCCACGGCCCGACAGGTGGTGGAGGACGCTGGCAGCGGTGGCGACCGTGACCTCGAAGCTGCTGTCCGGGCCGGTGCCGGCGTGCCGATGGCGGCGGATGTCGAGCAGCAAGCTCGCCCGGGGCGAGGTCGCCTCCTCCGCGCGGCGCACCATGAGCCTGCCGCGATGGGCGGTCGAGGCCCAGTGCACGGCCCGCAGGTCGTCCCCGCGCACGTACTCGCGGATATCGGCGAGGTCGTCGCCGTGGATCGTGGCGCGCCGTGGTCCGTTGGCGACGGCGCCACTCGCCCCGCCCAGCGGGACCCCCGGTGGCAGCGGCCACACCGGCGGATGGACGGTCAGGACGGCGGTGCTGTCGATGATCCGGCGGCGCTGGACCAGACCGAAGGGATCGCGGACCGTGACGGTCAGCGGTCCGATGACGAAGCGGCCACGGTGGACCCCGTCGAGCTCGGTGGCCAGATCGAGCATCCGGTGGGGCACGAGCACCGGGAGGCGGTAGGTGCGGGGGTGGCCGAGGACGCCGGGGACGGCGTCCTCCAGCCAGGCGCTGGGGGTCGGGACACGCCCGGTGTTGCGCACCAGCAGGGCGATGCGGGCGCGGCCACCGAAGGGCAGCACAGCCGGTTCGACGACGCGGCTGACCTCGAGCCTGAGAGGGGAGACGACGATCCAGAAGACGGCACCGACGAGCAGCGCGAGGAGACTGAGCGCCGCCACCTGCAGCTGCGGCACACCCAGGGCGTGCGCCGCGACCCACAGCAGGACCACGGTGATGCCGGCACCGATCCCGCGCCTGGTCATCGCCCTACTCCGTTGGCACGGGCATGCCGCTGAGCACGTCGGTCACCACGTCCACCGCGGTCACGCCGGCCAGTTCGGCGTTCGGTCGCAGGATCAGGCGGTGCGGCAGCACGTGGGGGGCCAGCACCTTCACGTCGTCGGGCACCACGTGGTCGCGTCCGTCGATCGCGGCGGCCACGCGGACCGAGCGCAGCAGGGAGAGGGAGGCCCGCGGCGAGGCGCCCAGCTCCACGTCGTGGTGCTCCCGGGTCGCGCGGCAGATCGCGATCAGGTACCGCTCGATCGGTTCGCTGACCCGGACCGCTCTGATCGTACGGATCGCGTGGACGACCGCTGCGGTGTCAGCGACCGGGGCCAGTTCGGCGAGTCGGTCGTGGTGCCCATGGGCGCGCACGATCTCGAGTTCGTCGTCGGCGTGGGGATAGCCGATCGCGATCCGCATCAGGAAACGGTCGCGTTGGGCCTCGGGGAGGGGATAGGTCCCTTCGAGCTCGATCGGGTTCTGCGTCGCGATCACCATGAAGGGGCGAGCCAGTTCATGGGTCGTGCCGTCGATCGTGACCGTGCGTTCCTCCATCGCCTCCAGCAGTGCCGACTGTGTCTTCGGACCGGCGCGGTTGATCTCGTCGCCCAGCACGATGTTGGCGAACACCAGGCCGGGTCGGAACGCGAACCGGCCGGTGTCGGGGGCGTAGACGGTGACACCGGGGTCGTCGGACGGCAGCAGGTCGGGGGTGG
>JAWOCZ010000172.1:0-3801 GCA_046483565.1 Nitriliruptoraceae bacterium | reverse complement strand
CCACCGACAAGGTCGACACCGAGATCCCCTCCCCCGTCGCCGGCACCGTGAAGGAACGCAGAGCCGAGGTCGACGACACCGTCGCCGTCGGCTCGGTCATCGCCGTCATCGGCGAGGGCGACACCGCCGACACCGCAGAAGACAGCGGCGGCGACACCGACGGTGACCAGGAGGCCACCACCGACCAGGAGGCCGACGACACCACCGCCGAGCCGACACCCGCCGACACCGAGACCGACGACAGCGGCGAGCCGAGTGAGGCCCCCGCCCGACCGGCACCGGCCGCCGGCGAGGAACGCTCGTCGGCATCGGACGACGACAGTGGTCAGGTGGTCGGGAGCAAGGCACTCACCTCACCGCTGGTGCGTCGCCTCCTGCGCGAGGCGGGCCTCACCCCGGAGCAGGTCGAGGGCTCCGGACCGGGCGGACGGATCACCCGCGAGGACGCCGAGCGGGCGATAGAGCGCGGCGGCGAGGCACCGGCGGCCGAGGAGGCGCCGAAGCAGGCGCCCCCCGCCGAGCAGGCCCCGGCACCCGCCGCAGCACCGCAGCCAGGCGGGGTCGTCCCCGCACCGGTGGTCCAGGCGCCGGCCGACCGCTCACGTCCTCCGGCTTCGCCCACCCAGGTCGACTTCGGCGGCGAGCGCTCGGTCACCCAGGAGCTGAGCCGGGTCCGCAAAGCCATCGCACGCTCGATGATGGCGTCGTTGTCGACCACGGCCCAGCTGACCGCCGCGGTCGAGGTCGACCTCACGAGGGTCATGAACCTGCGGACCGCGAAGAAGGACGCGTTCAAGGCGCAGGAGGGCGTCAGCCTCTCCCCGCTGCCCCTCATCGCCCGCGCCGTGTCCATGGTCATGCCGCGGCACCCGGTGATGAACTCCTCGATCGACACCGACAGCGGCACCGTGACCTTCCACCGCAACATCAACCTCGGGATGGCCGTCGACACCGAACGCGGGCTGCTCGTGCCCAACATCAAGGATGCGCAGGATCTCACCGTCGCGGCGCTCGCCCGACGCATCGGCGACCTCGCCAAGCGGGCCCGCGACAGGAAGCTGCAGCCCGACGAGATCAGCGGTGGGACGTTCACGATCACCAACACCGGCTCGGTCGGCACGCTGTTCGACACCCCGATCCTCAACCCCCCCGAGGTCGCCATCCTCGCCACCGCCGCCATCGAGAAGCGACCCGTGGTCGTCAGCGACGCCTACGGCGATTCGATCGCGATCCGCTGGATGAGCTACCTGTGCCTGTCCTACGACCACCGCATGGTGGACGGGGCGGACGCGGCACGCTTCCTGCAGGACCTCAAGTACGTGCTCGAGACCCACGACTTCGCCGCCGAGCTCGGCATCTGAGCGGTGACCGGGCCAGCGTGGCCGGCGGTGTCCACAGCGCCGCTCAGAGACTCCCGGCTGGCCACCGCTGTCCGGGGACGGTGAGGATCATCCGATGAACGCGCGACGGCCCGGCCGCCTCCCGCCGGCGTCGCTGCGCCGCGATGCCGATGGACCGGTGGCATTGGCCCGGCTCGGCCGCATCGGCTACCTCGAGGCCTGGGAGCTCCAGCAGGCGTTGGCCGCCGAACGGCAGCGCGGACGGGCTCGCGACGCGCTGCTGCTGCTCGAGCATCCGCCCGTCTACACCCTCGGCAGACGGGCCGACCGCAGCAACGTGCTCTTCAGCGCCGACCAGTTGTCGGACCGCGGCATCGAGGTGATCGAGGTGGATCGCGGGGGCGATGTCACCTACCACGGGCCGGGGCAACTCGTCGGCTACCCGATCCTGGCGCTGGCGAGCATGCGGGGCGTGGTCGACTACGTCCGGGCCCTGGAGGACGTACTGCTGCGTGCGCTCTCGACGCTCGGGGTGACCGCGGAGCGCGTCCCCGGCTACACCGGCGTGTGGGTCGGTGAGGAGAAGATCGCGGCGATCGGGGTCCGCGTCGCCAGCGGTGGGGTGACCAGCCACGGCTTCGCGTTGAACGTCACCCCCGACCTCACCGACTTCACCGGCATCGTGCCCTGCGGCATCGCCGACCGGGGCGTGTGCTCCCTGGCCAGTCTCGGCGTGGACGCCGACCTCGATGCCGTCGCTGACCGGGTGACCACGGCCTTCACCGAGGTGTTCGCCGCTACCCTCGTCGACACGCCGCGCGACCGGTTGCTGCCGGCCGAGGACGCGGCGCCGCCCACGGCCCCGCACCCGAAGGCTTGCTGAGTGACCCTCGAAGGCGACGTCCGCCAGCCCGTGATCCCCGAGGGGGCTCGGACCCTGAGCGTGCTCCCGGGCGGTCTGAACCGGGAACGCACGCAACGTGCCGGGGTGGTCCGCAAGGCGGTCGACACGCAGTTGCCGGGCGGTCGCAAGCCTGACTGGCTGAAGGTCAAGGCCAGCTACGGCGACAACTTCACCGACGTCACCAAGCTCATGGAGGGCCTCGAGCTCAACACGGTCTGTGCGCAGGCGGCGTGCCCCAACATCTACGAGTGCTGGGAGATGCGCGAGGCCACCTTCCTGATCGGTGGGGAGGACTGCACCCGCCGGTGCGGGTTCTGCCAGATCAAGACCGGCAAGCCCAAGGGGTACGACGTCGACGAACCCCGCCGGGTCGCGGAGGCCGTCGAGCACCTCGGCCTGCGCTTCTCGGTGATCACCATGGTCGCTCGCGACGACCTCGACGACGGTGGCGCGTGGCTGATCGCGGAGACGATCCGCCAGATCCGCACCCGTACCCCCGACGTCGGCGTCGAGGTGCTGCCGAGCGACTTCGGGTACGGCAACGATCCCGCCCCCGCTCGGCTCGCGCTGGAACAGGTGGTGGCCGCCGAGCCGGACGTGTTCGCCTTCAACCTCGAGACCACCCGCCGGCTCTTCCCGGTGATCCGCCCGGCCTTCGACTACGACCGGGGGCTCGAGTTCCTCGCGCTGGCCAGGGCCCGGTTCCCGTCGACCACGGCGATCAAGTCCAACCTGATCGTCGGGATGGGCGAGACCGATGACGAGGTCCTGGCCTGCATGCGTGACCTCAGCGCCGCGGGCGTCGACACGTTGACCATCGGCCAGTACCTGCAACCCTCCGCACAGCACCTGCGCCTCGAGCGCTACGTCACACCGGAGACCTTCGCCCGGTTCCGGGAGTACGGCGAGGTGGAGCTGGGGTTCGCCCACGTGGAAGCCGGCCCCATGGTGCGCTCCAGCTACCACGCCGGCCAGCAGGCGATCGACGCGAAGGCCTGGCAGCCCTCCCCCGGGCAACCCGGCGCCGGTGTCGAGACCGACGCCGCCGGCTGAGGTCAGCGGCAGCGCCCGCTGCGGTCAGCGGCAGCGCCCGGCTGCGGTCAGCGGCAGCGCCCGGCTGCGCTCCGCGGTGACGCCAGCACCGAGGCCGCCGTCACCCCGCCGTCACCGGACGTCATCATGGGCATCGTCCAGGTCGGCCCCAGCTTCCGCCAGGTCCGCCGGCGGCGGCGAGGTGTCGCCGCGCAGCGCGGCGGACCGGGCCCGAGCGACAGCGGCCTCGTCGGGCAGGACGTGTTCGAAGGGCGGCGCGTCCTCGCCCCCGAGCGAGACCGGCTGTTCGGTGCGCAGCCACACGGTGCGCTGCGGGAACGGGATCTCCACCCCGGCAGCGTCGAAGCCGTTCTTGATGCGCCGGCGTCTCAAGAACGGCTTCGAGGCCGCCGGGGGGGACATCCCGGTCCCGCAGCGCACCGTGTGGTTGCGCACCGAACAGCCGGTCTCGCTCGGGGCCGAGGACGGGCCGCCCTTCCAACACGTCCTGTCCGACGAGTGCGC
>JAWOCZ010000092.1:0-2729 GCA_046483565.1 Nitriliruptoraceae bacterium | reverse complement strand
ACCGCCCGCGTGAACGTCGACGACGCGACGTGGCAGGCCTTCCGCATCCGAGCGATCCGGGCCAACCGCTCCGTCGCCGACGAACTCGACCTCCTGACCGAACTCCCCTACCGCGACCAGCCGCCTCCTTGGCCCTGAGGTCGCAGGACGTGTCGAGCGACGAACGCCACCGCGCCCGGAAATCCCCGTTGCGGGCGCACTGCGTTCAGCGGGATGATGCGCCCACTCGACCATAGTTTCCTTTCCACCGCTGATGCTGCTGTGGTCAACGGTCGGGGGTAGGGATCGATCTTCGGGGATCGGTCAGGCAGCTTCGACGCCCGAGAAGGCGTCCGGATGGTCGGGTCAACTGGCCAGCTCGTAACCGAGATCGTGCACCAGCGTGGCCATGCGTTCGGCGCCCTCTGCTGTTGGGTGGACGCCGTCAGGATCGACCAGGCCCTCGGCGACCAGGTCGACGTAGGCACCGTCGGTGCCCATGAAGTCGTCGAAGACCTGGGCGACCGGCAGCCCGTGCTGACCGGCAACCTGCTCGACGTACTCCTGAGCTTCCCGCCAGTAGGGGTACATGATGTCGAAGTCCTCCTGCGTACCGTTCGTGTGGAACTGATAGAAGTCGTGGACGCGCACCAGGGTCTCTGACGGATCCACGATGGCCGTCAGTTCGTCGAAGATCTCATCGACCTGCTGCTTGTAGGCATCGATCACGTCACGCAGGCACTGCTGGTTGTCGTCCCCGCCGCAGTCGGACGGGTCGCGACCGTCGACGCCGAGCGCGGTTTGGAACGGTTCGGCCCATTCGTCGTTCGGGATCAGCAGCGTGATCACGTCAGCATCCGCAAGATCCTCTCTGAGGCGGTCGTTGCTGCGCAACTGTTCGAGGAAGTCATCGGTCCGCTGGCCTCCGACGGTGCGGGAGAGGCGTGCCACCTCGACGCCAAAGTCCTCCTCAAGCATGGCGGAGTACTGGTTGATGAAGGTGGGCGACCCCGAGAAGGTGAGCGAGTTGCCCATGGCCACGTAGACGAGCGGTCCCTCCTCGATCTGCAACGCCGATGCTGGAGCGGCCGATTCTTCGGTCGGACCACCACAGGCGGCCAGAAGCAGCGCGAGCAGGGCCACAGGCACTGACCAGCTCCTCGCCCATACGGTCGGGAGGAATCGGGTGAGGCAGCGCATCATTCCCCCTTGGTTCGGGATGACGCGACGGCTCCCAACATCCGTCATCACCTGATTGTCCCGCCCCAGAGGACGACCGGCTAGAGGCCAGCGACCGGAACCTTGAGCGTCCCCGACCTTCCATGCGATGTGCCAGGTCTCCAGCTGATCCAACCGAACCGGGGACTGTCCGAGGAAACGTGCAATAGGGCTGGCGAAGCCGGCTTTGGGCGCCCGCCCTTGGATGAGCCGGCAATCGCAATCGGTGATGGCTTCCTCGCGGTGGCTTCAGGTGGCTGGTGGGCATGGGGCTCAGGACCCGCTGGTGTGAAACACGGCGTTGAGGTCGTCGAAGAATGGTTCGTTGGATACGTCGTGGTCGCAGGTGTCGATGACGGTCTCACCGAGGTGGTCGGTGAAGGTGTAGGTCATGACCAGCTCATCACGCTCCGGTGCACACGTCCCTGGCGCGAGGGTGTCGGGGAGGTTGTGGTGGGCGTAGCTCCAGGTCGCGAGCGCGATCCGTTCGTAGTGCCACGCGTCGAGCTGGAAGGACTCCTCGGTCACGTCGCCGTTGCCGTCCGGGAGACGGCGCTCCACCTGGCCGCCGGGGGCGATCGTCACGGCCCCGGCGAACCCGTCCGGGAAGTCGCCGCCGGTCCGCTCGATCACGATCACGGGCATCGCGTAATCGATCGGTGGCTGCTCGAGCACGTGGTCGTCCATCCGGCCCTCCTGCCCGCTGTCGTGCTCAACCTCACCCGGTTCGAGGTGGAGCTCGCCTCCCGTGCTGTCCGGTTCGGTGATTGTGAGCGGCTGCGAGCCACACGCGGCGGCCAGCACCACCACGGCAGGCAGCAACCCACGCCCGGCTCGCAGCCATGCCGGTCGGTGCATAGCCGCAGCGACCCGGCTGCGGTGTGACCTCATGGGGAGCCTCCCCGTCGCGCTTCGGGAGGTGAGACGAGCCAGCCCCCGGTCGGGTTCCCGCCGCCTCCGCGACGCCAGCCCTGGTGGCCCGCATGCCTGCACGGTCGGTCCGCGGTGCGGTGACCATCGACGGCCCGGAGGTGGCGGCTAGGTTCACCTGGGTGACGGAGGTCGTGACGCTGTCCGGGGGTACGGGATGAGGTCGGCTCCGGTTCGGCGGGTCTCCCTGCTGCTGGCCGTTGTCGCGGTGGTGGCGGCTGGTTGTGGATGGCTGCAGCCCGCACTGTCGGCTGAGGAGTTGGAGCATCGCACCACCGCCGTCCTCGAGGGACTGCCCGTCGAACCTATCGGTGAGGACTTCGGGGTCACCAGCGAACAGGTCAAGCTCGATCGCCCCTACGCCATGGCACACGCCGTAGGTCCCGAGGTCGATCTCGACAGGCTGGCCGCTGCCGTCATCGAGGTGGTGGAGGCCGACGGGCTCGAGGTGCAGCACAGTCGGCCGGTCGACTACAGCCTCGGCTACGAGGTGCTCGCCACGGACCGGCGTGTGGTGGTGCGCGTCCAGCTCGGCCCCGGCATCGACGGCAACCTCGCCTACCCGCCGCTCGACCGCGGCACCTATATCGCGATCCAACTGG
>JAWOCZ010000088.1:0-2616 GCA_046483565.1 Nitriliruptoraceae bacterium | reverse complement strand
GTACCTGCTCCCGCCCCCGCAGCGTCTCCGCCACGGTCTCGAGCAGCTCCGCGAGGTTGCCGCCGACCTGGCGCTGGATGTTCATGGCGACCACGACCCAACGGAAGTCGTCGGTGCCGACGCGGTCCGCCATGGAGTTGAGGGAGTCCTCCAGGGGGAGCCCGAGGCGCGCTTCGGTGAGGGCGCGCTGGAACTCGCTGGCCATCGGATCGTCCACCTCCTTGACCACGGTGTCGATCGCCTGCAGGACGCCGTAGCCGGCCTTCAGCGTGCCGGCGAGCAGCTGCAACGTGTCGGGCAACTGGGCCATGAACCTCGCCTGCCGACGTGAGCGAGCGTTCGTGAGCAGCAGCCGCGGCACGAAGCCGACGAGCACGGCGGCGACGATGCCGACCAGCAGACTGCCCGTCAGCGCCCACAGCAGGACCAGGCCGAGCAGCGCCCCGACCACGCGGAGCGTCGTGAACTCCCCCGCGCGCAGGTTCCAGCCCGCCCGGTCGATGTCGTTCTGCAGCCGCTCGTCGTAGCCCTCGGGCTTCGGAGCGCGTGACACCAACCCGATCGCGCTCTGGGCGATGCTCGATGCGTAGGTACCGCCCTCGAGCCGGCCATCGCTCTCACCGCGCTGCACCATCGTGACGCCACGACGCAGCGTCTGTGACGCGGCACGGTCACCACGCGGGTAGAACAGGAGCAGCAGCACGAGCACGACGGCCAGGAAGGCGATGCCCAGTGCCGCCAGCAGCACCCCCGGCCGTCCGAAGACACCGGCGTCGAACACCTCCGCCGCCGGTGGCGGAGCGGCGGTACCGATCGCGAACTCCTCGCGCACGTTCGCGACCACGAACTGGGCCTGGGCCTCACTCCCTCCAGCGGCAACGCTCACACCGATGTCCAGCTCATCCGTCTCGTAGCGGCCTGAGCTGTAGCTCAGCACGTACTGGGAGGCGACGTCCTCCGCCACGTCGGCGAGCACGGCCGAGAAGTCCACCGGTTCAGCCGGTGTGAAGAACCCGCCGGCGGTCTCGTCCGCCAAGGGTCGTAGCGAATCCGGGTTGAAGTCCTCCGTCTCGAACGCGACGACGGTCACCGGCACTGCCGCCTCGGCCGCGACACCGATCGCCTCGTCCAGCGTCGCCGCCGACTCGTTGTCGCCACCATCAGCGAACACCACGAGCGTGTTCACTGCGCCGCTGTCAGCCAGTTGCGCGACCCCTTCGATCACGGCATCGTGCAGTGCGGTCCCGCCATCAGCCTCGAGCGCGTCGACGAGACCGGTCAGCGATCCCGTGTCCAGCGTCGGCTCACTCAGGACCTCGACCTCGACCGCGAAGGTGACGAGGCCGACCGCGACGCCTTGCTCGGTCAGGGTGGTGATCGTCTCGGTCGCGGCGGCTTTCATGCTCTCGAGTGGCTCGCCGGCCATGGAACCGCTGACGTCCAGTGCGAGGACCACCGCGAGGTCGACCTGGGTGCTCTCGAGGACCGGCTCGACCTGGAGCCCGGAGATGGCGTCACCGTTCTCCGTGACGCTGAACGCCTCCCCCTCCAGAACATCGGGACGCGCAGATCCCGTCACGTTGACGATGATGTCGGTCGATCCGTCGGGCTCGAAGCTGCTGTCGCGCACGGCCACGTTCAGGTCATCGGATTGGGCGATCGCCGGGATCGCCGCACCGAGGAGCGACAGGAGCAGGAGACCCGCTGCTGCGACGAGGGCGCTTCGGCCCACCCGGTTCGAGGTCGAGATCACCTGGCACCGCTCCTGACGGCGAAGGGTTCGGGGTCGAACCAGCCGTTGTCGACCGCGACGCCCAGGTCACCGAGGTGGTCGGCGATCCGGGGGCGGATCCCGGTCGGCTTGAGGTGACCGAGCGAGCGGCCGGTGTCCTGGTCGAAGCCCATACCGTGGTCGAACATGAAGAGATCCTGCACGGTGATGGTGTCCCCCTCCATCCCCGTGATCTCCGTGACGTGCGTGATCCGTCGGGAGCCGTCCCGCATACGGCTCTGGTGCACGATCAGCTGGATCGCTGCCGCGACCTGCTCGCGGATGGCCCGCATGGGCAGGTCGACCCCCGCCATCAACACCATGGTCTCGATGCGTGACAGCGCGTCACGCGGGGAGTTCGAGTGCACGGTGGAGATCGAGCCGTCGTGGCCGGTGTTCATCGCCTGGAGCATGTCCAGGGCCTCCCCGCCACGGACCTCACCGACGACGATCCGATCGGGCCGCATGCGCAACGAGTTGCGGACGAGGTCACGGATCGTGATCTCCCCGCGACCCTCGATGTTCGGCGGCCGGTACTCGAGACGAACGACGTGAGGCTGCATGAGCCGGAGCTCCGCCGCGTCCTCCACGGTGACGATCCGCTCCGCGGAGGGGATGAAGTTCGACAAGACGTTGAGGGTCGTCGTCTTCCCGGCACCGGTCCCTCCCGAGACCAGGATGTTGGTGCGTCCTTCCACCGCTGCGGCCAGGAACTGCCCGACACGGGTCGACCACGTGCCGTACGCGACGAGGTCCTGTGCGGTGAAGGCCTCCGCTGAGAACTTGCGGATCGTGAGCGTCGGACCGTCGATCGACACGGGCGGGATGACGGCGTTGACCCGGGA
>JAWOCZ010000084.1:0-11867 GCA_046483565.1 Nitriliruptoraceae bacterium | reverse complement strand
CAGATCGATCGCGTCCACCTGCAGCCGGCGCAGCGAGGCATCCAGAGCCGTCGACAGGTGCCGCCGTGACAGCCCGAGATCGTTGGGGCCGCCGCCGGTCGGGAACCGGCCCTTGGTCGCGAGCACGACCTGGTCGCGCACCTCCGTGGGCGCGCTGGACAGCCACCGGCCGATGATGGCCTCGGACTCGGTGCCGGCGTACACATCAGCCGTGTCGATCAGCGTCCCACCGGCCTCCATGAACGCATCCAGTTGCGCGATCGACGTGGCCTCGTCGGCTTCGTCGCCGAACGTCATCGTCCCGAGACTGAGCGACGACACGGCACAACCACTGCGTCCGAGCGGGCGGTACTCCATGGTTCTGGACTCCGAGGTCGATGACTCTTCGAACCTAGTCATCACCCGACGTCCCACGTCGGCTGCGGCCCGGCCGCCGGACCGGGGCCGGCGCGGGCCCCACGGCGGTGCGGGTGTCGGGCGTGTCAGGCGAGCGGGAGCACGTAACGCCAGATCGCGATGACGTGCACGGCGCTGGCGAGCACGACCATCACGTGGAACACCTCGTGGAAGCCGAACCATGCCGGCCACGGCTCCGGCTTCCGGCGTGCGTAGACCAGCCCACCGACGATGTAGATCGCGCCACCCAACCCGATCAGGGCCGTCCCGGCGGGATCGAGCGCACCGGCGATGCGGACCAGGGGGATCACGCCCAGCAATCCGAACGTGATGTATGCCGCGACGGACAACCGTGCAGGGGGCGTGGTCGGTGACATCGCCACACCGGACCCCACCAGCGCGATCGCCCACGAGATGACGAGGCTCGTCGTCCGCCACGCCCCGTCCAGCGCATGCACCGCCACCGGCGTGAAGGTCGCCGCGATGAACAGCTAAATCATCGCGCCGTCAATCCGCCCGAGCCATCGGCGTCCACGTACCGACCACTTGCCCATGTGGTACAGCGCAGAGATCGAGTACAAGCCGACCAGAGCGACGCCGAAGAACACTGTGCTCACGCGTGACGGACCGGGCGAGGCGGCGCCCCACAACAGCACCGCGACCACGACCGCGACAGGCGCCACGGCGCCGTGGACCCAGCCACGCATCCGGGGAGGGAGCTCACCACTCGGGGCGGCAGCCGTCCGGTCGGTCAGGGACATCGACGGTCCGCTCCTGGTCGCATCCCACCCGCCACGCAGGTCAGGGCGTCGCTCGGGCAGCGTCCCGGCGGGTCCGCCCTGACCGGTGGATGGAAGGCAAGCATGACCGTGGAGGCGCCGGTTGTCGACCCGGGCCAGCAGGCCGAGGGCGCTCGTGACACGTGACACTCCTCAGCTAGGGCGAACCGAAGTACCTCCGCAGCATCGGGTCCGGCAGGAGGCAGCGGGCGAAGCTGCGGCTGTCGACCCGGTGGGCGCACCGTCGGCACGTGGGGCGTCGCGGGGGCTCGTAGGGACCCCAGTCGCCGAGGTCGACCAGGTGCGGTACGGCCACCGCCCAGTCGTACTGTCGCCCGGTCCAGTCCCACAGCTCCACCGCCCCGCGTGGACCCTCGATCTGCGACGGGTTCGCATCATGGCGGCCGTGGACACCGAGCACGACATGGCCCCACGTGCCGCCGACTTCGGCCTCGCGTCGCCAGACCTCGCAGGCGCGTGAGATGTCCACCTGGCGGAGATGGTGATCGACGAAGAGGTACACCTCGCAGGCATCTATCCCGAACCTCTGGAGCAGCTCGCAGAGTTCACTGGTGACGTCCTGGCACGTGTTCGGGATGGCCTCCGGGTCTTCGCCGTTGACGACGCCGCCGTCGCTGGTCGGCAACGCGGTGGGATCGATGGTGGCGAACGCACGAGCGACCGCGGGGTCGCTGGGTCGGGGCGCGGCAGCCGGCAACGGACGCCTCGCATCAGCGACCGCGGATCATCGCGGTGAGCAGCCGTGGGAGGTGTCGCCAGCAGGGGTCGGCGGCCAGCACGGCCATCTGCCGCCAGGCGTCGGGGCCGATGGGGTGGGCGGCTGAGTACAGGGGGTGGAGGGACAGCTGCGGCTCGCGGTAGCGCCAGGCCTGGGGCGCCAGGTGGAAGCTGTTGCGGATGATGGTCTTCTCGGGCCGGTCGAACATGAGGCTGTTGTGCACGAAACCGCGGCCGCTCTGCACGTCGTTGAGGGGTTGGCCCGGCGCGCCGCCCCAGGCACACTGTGGGAGGAGCGCAGCCCAGGCGTGCATGTCGTTGACTCCGACGGCGCCGTAGCGCAGGTCCTCGATGGCTCGTCCGAGCCGACGACCCAGCCGCTGCTCGGTCTCCGGGTGGACGAGCAGGGTCGCGGCCAGCGTGCCGAACAACCGCTCGTTGGCGAAGGCGACGGCCTCGTCGAGGTACGCCTGCGGGGTCGGGGCGGACAGGCTGGTCTGGGCCAGCATCGGCCCGAAGGCCTCGGTGGTGAAGGCGGGTTCGTCCTCCGCGTCGGGAGCCAGATCCCACAGCAGCGTGCGCGGCACGTTGATGCCGTCGATCTCGATCGCCTCGGGGTGGGCGTCAACCCATGCTCGTTGGCGCTCTGCGGCCCCCGGGTAGTAGGCGCGCTGCGGGGGGATCGACCGCATGAGCCGTTCGATCTCCGCAAGCAGCGCCCTGCCCGGCGGCCAGTTCGAGGGCAGGACGAGTACCTGGGGGGACAGGCAGTTGTGGCCGCTGTTGTTGAGCTTCATCCCGACGATCTTGTCGGCCTGGGTCGCGATGTCGGCTCGGCGCCAGGGTCCGGGTACGACGATGATCGGGCTCACTCCGCCCAGCTCGCTGGTGACCCGCTTGGCGATCCGCGGCCGGTTCTCCGCCTTGCGAGCCGCCCCCTGCCTGCCGGTGCCGAACACGATCGCATCGTGGGTCGCGATCCCGCCGGTGAGGTGCAGTTCGTCGACGTCGGGATGGTCGACGAGGTAGGCGCCGACGTCGGCCCCGCCGGAGATGATCCGCACATACCCCTCGGCGACCCACGGCGCCAGGATCTCGGCGAGGACGGGGGTGAGGTAGTCGACCACGGGGTTCATCTTCAGGGCGACGACCTGCCCGTCCAGGTACAGCTTGTGGAGCAGGTCCAACAGCCCCAAGGCCGCGACGTTGCCTGCGCCGAGCACCAGCGCGACCTTCCCGTCCTCTGCGCTCCGCCGGTACGCCGGGGCCATCGTGTCGGCCATGGTCCTCTCGGTCACGCCGGCTTGCATCCAGACCTCGGCCGTCGTCGGCCCGGTCAAGACACGATCCAGCATCGTGTCCGGATACACGGTCGCCACAACGCGACCATCCGGCCGTGTGGTCACGCGTGGCACCTCGATCTGACGGTCCCGCTCCAGCTGGGCCAGTGTCGACTCGAGTGCGGTGGCACCCAGCAAGAAGAACCACGGCCCGATACCCCACTCCGGGCCCGCCCACGGCGACGCCGGAGCGATCCCCTTTGCGGCCAACGTCAACTCGATCCAGCGGTCCATCACCCGCAGCGTCCGCCGCCGGGCAGCAGCCAGGTACCGCCGCTTGTCCTCCACCGGCAGCCGTGCCCACCGATCCGAGTTCGCGACCAGCTCCGCGACCGCCCGATCGAGCACGGCCACGTCCGCCGGGGAACGCACTGCGGACGTCATCTTCGCCCCCGATGTCCACCGTCTCCGGTCAGCGTGGGCCGACCGCTTCAGCGGGGCTAGGGCCCAACGCCTCACGCCCCTGCGAGCCCCGAGCGAGGTCGGCAACGGACAGCTTCATCCGCCACTGATCCCCGCTGGCGGGCCCAACGACCCGGAGCTGGTCGGGGTCGGCGCGGGTTCCCGCGGCCAACTCAGCCAGGCGAACACGTAGTAGCCGACCAACGCCAGCAACAGCGGCGGCAGCGCGACAGCGAGCACGATGCCGATCAGGACCACCAGGAATCGGACCCGGGCCGGCTCCTGTCCATGGGCCCGAGCCCACCCACCGCAGACGCCCGCGATCACCCGGTTCTCACGCGACCGCAGCGGCCGTTCAGCTGCGACGGCACGTGGGCCGTGATCGCTGCCATCCGCGGCGTCGGCGAGTGCCACCGCGAGCAGCGCTCCGGCGACCATGCCCGGTATCGCGACCGCGAGACTGGCATCACCCATCGGGGTCAAGACCAGCAGCGCCGGAGCCCCGACGCCCACCAGCGCCGACATCGCCATGGCCGCAACCACCCACCAGCGCCGCAGCCCGGCAGCGAGGCCCACCACCGCACCAGGGGTGGTCGCCAGCAACACGACCAGCGCCAGGGACAGGGCATCCAGCCACAACGGCGGCTCACCGGGCGCGTCCCACGTCGTCCAAGTCACCGCGTTCAACAGCATCAGCGCTGTGAACCCGGCCAGTATCGTCGCCCCGGCCATCAGGACCGCGACCCCGACCAACCGCCACCAGCTCCGACGAGTCCGCGCACGCACCGGGATCACCCCCTCCATCCCAGCATGCTTCAGCATGACCGCCGCCGGCCACCCGCGCCAGGGCAGCCCGACCCGTTCTCTACCCTCACTGCCCGGCCTGCCCCACGGCCAGTGGCCGCGAGACTCCGGTCGGTCCGCACGGTGCGGTGTCGTTCACGTTCCGGGGGGTCGAGCGGTGGGGGTGCTGCTGCAGCCAGGAGATCGCCTCGCCCCAGACGGGCCGGGCCGATGGCCGGGAGTAGCCGAAGTGCCCGATCCGGTCCAGGCCGGCGTCGGCGGGGGCGAGATGTCGCCGCTCTTGGGGTAGGCGGCCATCATCGCGTCCACGGACGCCTTGGTGGCCTCGGGGTCGTCGTCGATGCTGTAGCTGGGAAGATGGCGGTCCCTCGCTGGGTCGCGCTGGCGGTCTGCGATGGCACTGTTACGGTGGCGGGGCCGCCGAGTCGGGGGTGCGCGTGGAGTGGCTGATAGTGGGCATCGTCGTGGTGTTGATCGCGACGAGGATCCTCGTGGCGCGCTACGACTACGCCCAGGTCAAGGCCCGGACCCGACGCCATCTCGAGGCTGGTGGCAGCCTCAGTGAGGCACCCGACGTCACGCCACCCCATGGCGGCGGTGGCGCGGGCTGACGGTCATCCGTCCTGGTCAACGAAGGTGCGGAACCCCTCGATCAGCTCCAGGTCCTTGTCGCCAAAGCAGTCCGGACGCCGCTCCGCGAGCTCGAACAGCGCAGCTGCTGGCTCAACGACGTCGTCGCCCTCGGCCACGTCGAGCTGGCTGCGCACCTCGTGGTACTCGTTCTGGATCTGCGTGCAGGACTCACCCGGCCCCAGGTCAGCGAGCGTCGGGACCACGGCCGGCAACACGATCCCGATCGCCAGGCCCACGAGCAGCGCACCGAGCGCGATGACAGAGGCCCGGGCAACCGTCACTTGCTTGGATGGCAGCGCCATGCGCAACTCCTGCTTCTGCCTCCCGTCGCGGGCCTGGGACCGTGCGAGTGGATGGTGGACACGGGAAGGGTCGTGTGCACCAGCAGCCGGCGTGCCTCGAGCATGATGCGGTTGACGATGTGGGCCTTCGCGGTCTGCCCGGTGACCCGGACGGTCGAGCGGTTGAGGGTCCGCACCGAGCAGTGCAGCTCGCGGGCGTAGGTCGCGGCCTTGTGACAGCGTCGGAAGTGCTCCTCCAGCGCCCGGCGGAAGGCCCGGTGGCGCTCGAACGCGATGGGATCGATGCCGAGGCGTCCGGACTGGTCGGTCTGTTCGAGCCGCGGTCGCGTCAGCAGCACCTGGAGTTGGGCGCGCAGCAGGAGGTTGACGGCACCCGGATCCTCGGCTCTCGCGGCGTCCTGGCGCATCCGGTGGATCGTCTCGAAGATGGCCTCCTGCGACGGCTCGGACGTTTGCAGGTGGGTGGAGAGGTCGAACGGATCAGCCAGGCCCTCGGCTCCGTGCGCGGCGGAGGTCCGCGGTCGTGGTCCGAACAGATCGGCGTGCAGGATGACCATCCATCCGTCCCAGTTCTGTTCGTCGCCGAAGCGGTGCACCCGCCCGGGCCGGACCAGCAGGCAGGAGCCGGCGCTGCACGCGAAGGTCTCGAAGTCGACCATGTGACGGTACCGGCCGCCGTGGACGTAGAGCAGGAACAGGAAGTCGACGCGTTCGATGCCGCGGTTGGGTATGCGCGCCACACGGTCCCGCAGTTCGTCGGCGTCGATCACCTCGATGGCCAGCCCGTACTGATCCGGTGGGGCGTAATGCACCGGTCGCACGTCCGGGCGTCCTGGCGCAGCGGCCCGACGGCGCCGACACATTGCTGCTGCGCAGGGACGAGAACCACCATCGCTTCGCCCTTCGGCAGGGTCTGCGCGACGACCGGACCCGCGTCGCGTGGAAGGTCGCTGACGCGCAGGCGCTCGAGGCGGTCGCGGCCAGGCTCGCCTCGCTCGGCTTCGACGTCGAACGGCAGTCCCAGGCCGACGCACGTGACCGCGGCGTGACCGGCCTGGTGACGACCCGTGATCCCGACGGGGTGACCACCGAGGTCTACCACGGCGACCGGGAGGTCCGGCGGCCGTTCCGATCCCCACGCGACCTCGCCGGCTTCGTCGCCGGTGACCTCGGCCTCGGCCACGGCGCTGGTCCAGATCGGGGCACCGAAGCACCTGCACCACATCATGCTCGAGGTGTCGAGCCTCGACGACGTCGGCAGCACGCACGACGTGTGCCTGGAGCGTGGCGTGCCGATCGTCTCGTCGCTGGGACGCCACACCAACGATCACATGACCTCGTTCTACCTCGAGACCCCGGCGGGCTTCCAGATCGAGTACGGCACTGGTGGCCGGCTGATCGACGACCGAACCTGGCAGGTGCAGACCTACGACGCCGCCAGCACCTGGGGACACCGCGCGCCGGCGACCACCGCGGTCTGAGCGGCACCGGCCACCGGGTCGCACCGGCTGGCGGCACCGCACCGTCACCAAGCGGCCAGCTGCTCAACACGTGCAGAGGGGACCTTGGCCACTGGTGGTGCCAGATGGTGGCGGTGACGGTGGAGCTGTCGACCCGGGAGGCGGGCATGTCCGCAGCGCTCGATCGTCCTCCGGCCCCGTCACGGCCGCCCCGGCGCGGTGTGTCCACGGCGGCCAAGCGGGTCGGCTTCCTCGTCGCAGCAGCGGTGAACGGCCTGCTGCTCTGGGTGGCGCACCAGCTGCTCGACTGGGGGTGGCCCGGCTTCCTCACCGCCGACTTCGAGCTGGTGCTCGGACTCGTGACGGCCTCGTTCATCGCGAGCATCGTGCTGAACCTGGCGCTGGCCATCCACCACGGGGTGCGCTTCCGCGCCTTCGCCGACGGCGTCACCGCGGCCTTCGCGCTGGCGGTGGGTCTGCGGATGTGGGCCGTCTTCCCCTTCGATTTCACCGGCTACAGCACCGACTGGACGACGGTGGTGCGCGTCGCCCTCGGGCTCGGGATCGCCGCGACCGGCATCGCCATCATCGCCAACCTCGTCAAGCTCATCACCGGCGCCGACGACGGCGACGCGTGATCGGGGTGCCGGGCATCACCTACGACCACTGAGCACCCGAGCGACAGGAGACCCGCGATGAGCAACGGCAAGGCCGGAGCGGCCGGCGGTGGGGCGATCTACGGGCTCGGCATCTTCGGTGCCTGGGTGTGGTTCTTCCAGCAGGCGGAGGGTTTCTGGGCGTACGTCCTCGCGGTCTTCCAGGGCATCTTCTGGCCGGCGTTCATGGTCTACGAGGTGTTCCAGGCGCTCGGCGGCTGACGCACGAGCGCCCGGCCGGACCGCCGCTGGTCGTCCGGTCCCCGGAACTGGGAGTGAGCCCAGTTCCGGGGCGGTCGGGCTGGGAAGGCCGCCGGCTGCCTACCGGCCCCGGGTCACTGCCGCCAGTAGCGTGTGCCCCGTCCACCTGCGCAGCGAGCGGCAAACCACCGGAGCAGGTACCAGGTGGCGTCGCATGGGAGGGAAGAAGGGGAGCAGCATGCTGGGTGCGGCGAACCGGGTCGGGTTCCACACCGTCACGCCGTACCTGATGGTCGTCGACCCGGGGAGTTCGAGGAGGAGCGTGGCGTCGGGGTCGTGGACCCGGCGGGATACCAGCCGAGCAGGCCGGCCGTATCGTGGGGATGGTCTCGGGCTACACCACCGAGGCCCATCGCCACTTCACCGACGAGCCCCTGCGGACGGCCGCCGGGTGGCGGCGGCATCGCATGGCTGCATTCACACGGTTCAACGGTCGTGGGCTGGGCTTCATGGCCACGCTCGCAGACGGCGACTTCTACATCCGCGCGCTCGCCGTCGACCCCGCCCACCGCCGAGGACCGCGCACGGTCGAGCTGACGCCGCCTCCTGCTGGGCCGTCGTCAACCGAACCGTGGCCGATCGCGGGACGGCCGGCCGCGACGCTGGGCCGACCCAACGCGAGGCCCTGGCGGCGTCGCCTGGCACGGGACCTCCGGCCGTGGTGCGGGTGGCCCCACGGTGAGAGCCTCACGGCATGGCTTCACCGCTCGCTCCCGAGACGCCGCGTCGCTCGTTCCGTCGCGCCGGGCGCGCGTTGCTGTGGCTGGAGATCCTGCTCGCGATCGGTGCCTTCGGTGGCGCGATCGGGCTGATCACCGGCGGTGTCGACCTCGGTGACACCGCGGCCGACCTGCCGTTCGGCTCCATGGCCTTCGGTGGGTGGGCGCTGCTGGTCGTCAACGGTCTCCTGCCGACCGTGGTCGTGCTCGGTGCCCTGCGTGGGCGGCCTTGGGTCGAGACTGGCCACCTCGTGGTCGGGGCCGCTCTGATCGGGTGGATCGTCATCCAGGTCGGCTTCCTGGGCTGGCCGCCCCACTGGCTCCAGATCCTGTACTTCCTGTGGGGATGGGCGATCCTGGGACTGGCGATCCGCCGCCGCAGGACGTGGTCATGATCACCGTCCGCGTCGGGTGATGGTGCAAGCCGGGTGGGGGTGTGGTGACAGGCGGGCGCGGTTCAGGCCCGATCCGTCGATCCGGAGCCCGTGCTCAGCTCGTTCGCCCGCCGCATCCGATCCGCCAGCGTGCGCATCACCCTCGAGTCGACCCGACTGCACGACGTACACCACGTCCGCGGGATCACCGGCCCGGAACAGGGCCTCGCCGGCCTGGAGCTTCGAGCCGTCCCCGCTGCGGAACACCGACAAGGTCGTTGTCATCGCATCGTCCCCTCAGGTCCTGCCGGCGCATCGTGCACCGCTGCATACCTGTTGACGATCGCGGACGCCTGCATGTCGGAACGGCAGGCGCCGGTCAAGCCGATATCCAGGTCAGCGGCGGGCGCTCGACAGGCGGCGGAGCACGGCCAGCAGCGTGCGCTCGACCACGGGCGCCGGGTCCTGCGGTTCGACGACGAGGTAGCCGGGCACCTGTCCCCGGTCGGCGAGGCGCTGGATCGAGTCGCCCGCGGTGTCGCAGAGCGCTGCCAGCTGGTCGCGCCGGGTGGTCTCGAAACGCTCGAGGAGGTCGGCCAGCTCCAGACGCTCGACCTGTGCGCTGTCCATCGTGGGGGTTGCCGTCACGGTGTGCATCTCCCGCCCTTCGTCCGGAGGCTGTGGGGATCAGTGTCGGTGTCGACGCGCGGTCGTCCACCAGGTCCGTACGATGTTCGGCCGCGGCCCCGATCGGTGGATCCTCGACGCCCTGGGTTCGGCCACGGCGCCTGGTGGGTGCACGAACGGCGACGCCCGCCGTACCCCCTGCACGCGGGCCGGACGCCCCCCGACCAATCACGCGCCGCCCGCCAACGAGGTCACGTTCGGATGCAGCCTCGAGCGCTACGGTGTTGCGCACCCCACGGACCTGCACGCCGCACGATGTTCGAGCGGCGCCGGAGGGAGGCGACCGATGGACGCGATCGATCAGACGCTGGTGCGCGAGCTCCAGGCGGACGCCAGCATCACCAACCGCGAGTTGGCGCGACGGGCCGGTGTCTCCCCCTCCACGGCCTTGGAGCGGGTCCGCGCTCTGCACGGACGCGGGATCCTGGCCGGTTACCACGCCGAGGTGTCCCTCCAGGCGCTGGGGCGGGAGGTCCAGGCGCTGGTCTCCGTGCGCGTCCGGCCACCGACCCGCGACCGCATCGACGCGTTCCTCGCCTACGCCAGCGACCTCCCCGAGGTGCTCGACGCCTACCTCGTCACCGGGCACGAGGACGTCATCCTCCACGTGGCTGTCAGCGACACCCACGCCCTCTACAGCCTGGTCATCGACCACCTCACCGCCCGCGCCGAGGTCATCGACGTCCGCACCTCCATCGTCTACGCCCACCGACGCCAGCACGTCGTCGAGCCCCTGCCTGGACGACCGGCCACGCCCGAGTGACCGGTGTGACCGCCGCCGTCCACGTCCACCGTGAGGTCGTCGGGGTGGGCGTCGTCCTCCCCCGTCAGGTTCCCGCCGTGTCCGTGCGGGCGCAGCCGACGCACGTCCGTGTCGCGGGGCGGGCACGCAGCCGCTCTGGGGGGACCTCGCCGCCGCAGGTCTCGCAGCGGTCATGGATCCCGGAGCGCACCCGCTGTACGGCAAGGTCGACCTCGACCAGCTCCTGCTCGGCTGCGGAGACGAGCGCGGCGACCTGTGCCCGTTCGAAGGCGATCGTCGCGCCTTCGGGGTCGTGCTCGTCATCGCGGGAGGCCTCCGAGGAGCGCTCCACGATGTCGTCGAAGTCGCTGTTGAGGGCCTCGCATCGCCGCAGCGCTCGTTGCCGACGCTCCTCGAGGAGCGTCAGCAGATGCTGCGCCAGGCTCGCGTCCACCCGCCCATGGTGCCGGATCGGTGACCGGCGTGCCGCTCAGCGGCGAGGTCTCGTCGATCGTCGACCTGCTCGAGGGCCCGGTCCCCGGGCGTTGCGCACCCCGCCCATGTCGGCGACGCCCGACCGGACCGTCCCCGTCACCCGAGGGTGCCGCCCTCGAGGTCCTCCAGCTCGATAGCACGGGTCTCGGGGAGTGCCTGGAACCCGAACGCCGATGCCGCGACCAGGCCGCCCAGTGACCAGGCGGCGACGGCGAAGCCACCGGTCGCGTCGGCGACGACGCCGAAGACGGCGAGCCCGGTCACCGCTCCGAGGACCCCGGTCACCGTCGCCCAGCCCGCCACCGTGGCCCGGATCGCGGTCGGGACCAGTTCCGAGGCCAGTGCTCCCTGCGCCGGGGCGAAGGCCCCGCCCAGCAGCACCGCCGCCAGGTAGCCGACCACCAGGTTGGCGAAGCTCCCGGAGTAGGCGAGCGCGACCGCGAGCCCCGTGCCAGACAGCGCCACGGCGCCGGTGATCCTGCGCCCCAGCCGGTCGGCACCCCACCGCCCCAGCAGGATGCCGGCCAGCCCGAGGGGTCCCGCGGCCAGCACCAGGGCGGCGAGCTGCAGCGGCGCGGCTCCCAGCACCCGCTCGCCGTAGACGAACAGGTAGGTGAACCCCGGTCCGGTGGCGACGGCGATCATCCCCACCAGGAACGCCAGCACGGCCACCCGCCGCCGGTAGGGACGCGGAACGGCACCGGGACGTCCTTCGGGCCGGGTGCGCCGTCGTGAGATGGAGGGCTCGCGGACATGGGGTCCGAGCAGCGGCACGAGCACCAGCAGCGGGACGAGGGCGAAGGCGGTCACGACGCGGAACGACGGGTCGCCCGGCAGCAGTCCTCGCCCCACCGAGACGATCCCGGAGCCCAGGCCGTAGGCGGCGGTGATCAGCGCGATGGCGCCGGCGCGGTCCACGGACCGGGACTCCTCGGCGGCGACCACCCCGGCCACGGCGTTGAGGGCGGCCAGGCAGGGCCTGGCCAGGGCCACCAGGGCGACGTACCACCAGAACCCGGGGGACAGCGCTGCCAGGCTGGTCAGGCCGAAGCCCGCGACGGCGACGGCCAGCAGCAGAC
>JAWOCZ010000270.1:0-4216 GCA_046483565.1 Nitriliruptoraceae bacterium | reverse complement strand
ACTGACTCGTGCGCAAGCTCGAGTAGGGGGAGGACCCGCGCTTCCTGGCACGCCGCATGGTCATCTTCGCCTCGGAGGACGTCGGGCTCGCCGACCCGCAGGCGTTGCCGCTCGCCGTGGCGGCCTTCGACGCCCTCGACAAGGTCGGCCTTCCCGAGGCCCGGTACGCGCTCGTCCACGCCGCGATCGCGCTGGCGGTCGCTCCCAAGTCGAACAGCATCGCCCGAGCCCTGGCCACGGGCACCGAGGTGGTGCGTCGCGCCGGGAACCTGGACGTTCCCGCCCATCTGCGCGACGCGCACTACCGCGGCGCGCAACGGCTCGGCCACGGCGCGGGGTATGACTATCCTCACGACGACCCGAGCGGGTTCGCGGCCGGGCAGCGCTACCTCCCGGACGCGCTGACCGGAACGGTGCTGTACGCGCCGAGCGGACACGGGCACGAAGGTCCGGTCGCCGACCACCTCGCCGGCCTGCGGGAGCGGGCCAGGCAGGCGGACCGGGACGAGCGGCCCTCCGGCGGTTAGCGGCGCAGCACGACCAGCCCGCGTACCACGACCAACCCACGTACCACGACCAACTCGGCCAGCACGACCAGCTCGCGCACCACGCTCGGGCACCACGACCAACGACACCGACCGTCCGGAGTGCACGTGACCGTCAGGGACTGGGCCATCGTCTTCGCCGTCGTCTTCTGGGGTGTGCTGGTCGTGATGGCCTCCTACGCCCTGATCAAGACCGTCGGACTCCTCGAGGAGGCCACACGTGACCTCAGGGAGGCCACCGACCGGCTGCTGCCGACCCTCGAGCAGGTCACCGAGACCGCGACCGGGGTCAACGTCGAGCTCGCCCGCGTCGACACGATCGTGGCGGGCGTGCAGTCGATCACTGCCACCACGGACCAACTCGTCGGTGTGGTCCACGCCACGGTCTCCAACCCGCTGATCAAGGCGGCGGCGTTCGCTGCCGGTACCGCCAAGGCGGGCCGCAAGGTGGCCGAGTGACGCACACCGCCACCCGGCGTGGTCCACTGGCCGACCCGCCGTGGCCCGCGCCCGACAGTGGCCACGACCCATCCAGTGGCCACGACCCATCCCTCACCCCCCACAGGATCCTCACGTGAAGCGCGCGTTCACCTTGGCACTCGGCCTCGGCGCCGGTGTCGTCATCGGTATGTACGTCGTACGTCGGTTGGACGACGCCCAGCGTGCGATCCAGCCCAGCAACCTCGCGGGCAACGCCGGGCGGGCGGCGGCAGGCGTCACCACGCGGCTGCAGTCGGCAGCCGCGGAGGGACGCACGGCGGCAGCCGAACGCGAGGCGGAGCTGCGGGCACGGTTCGACGTCCCGAGCGTGCGCAACGCGTTCGGCGCCTGACCGCCCATCTGCCCTCCGCAGCACCCGAACCAGCAGCACAAGGACCCGCAGTGGACTCCCTGGCCATCCGTGAGACCTTCCTCGCCTTCTACGAGGAACGTGGCGCCCGTCGCTACGACAGCGCGCCCCTGATCCCCAATGACCCGTCGTTGCTGCTCACGATCGCCGGCATGGTCCCCTTCAAGCCGTACTTCCTCGGGGACGCCACCCCGCCCTCCAAGCGTGCGGTGAGCTACCAGAAGTGCGTGCGCACCAACGACATCGAGAACGTCGGCCGCACCACCCGCCACCTGTCCTTCTTCGAGATGCTCGGCAACTTCTCCTTCGGGGACTACTTCAAGCGGGAGGCGATCCGCTGGAGCTACCAGGTGTCGGTGGAGGGTTACGGCCTGGACCCGGAGCGCATCTGGGTCACGATCTACGAGGACGACGACGACTCCGAGCGGTACTGGCTGGAGGAGACCGATATCCCGCTGGAGCGCATCCAGCGCGTCGGTATCCCCGAGGGCGCCGTCCGCAAGGACGCCTCCGACAACTTCTGGTCGACCGGCGGGCCCGGGCCCTGCGGGCCGTGCTCCGAGCTCAACTACGACCGGGGACCCGCGTGGGGCGAGGAGGGCGGACCCACCGTCAACGGGGAGCGCTACCTCGAGTACTACAACCTGGTGTTCATGCAGTACGTCCAGGACGCCGACGGCAACGTCACCGGCGACCTGCCGGCACCGAGCGTCGACACCGGGCTCGGCCTCGAGCGGATGGCGGTGCTGCTCCAGGACGTGGACAACGTCTTCGAGACCGACCTGTTCGCCCCGCTGCTGGCCCGAGCGGAAGCCCTCACCGGGGCCAGCTACGGCGGTGGCCGGGCCGAGACCGATGTCTCGCTCCGGGTGATCGCGGAGCACGCCCGTACCTCGGCGTTCCTGATCGGTGACGGCGTCCTGCCCGCCAAGGAGGGACGCGGCTACGTGCTGCGCCGCCTGCTGCGACGCGCCGTGCGGCACGGCCACCTGCTCGGTGTCGACGTCGGGGCCGGGCAGGGTCTGCTGGTGCCGATGGTCGAGGCCGTCATCGACCAGATGGCCGCCTCCTACCCCGACCTCGCAGCGCAGCGCGACCTCATCACCCGGGTGGCCGCCGCCGAGGAGGCCGACTTCGGCGCGCGCATCCGCCAGGGACTCGAGCGCCTCGACGCCGCGATCGAGGCGCTGGAGGCCGGCGAGGCAGCCGACAGCAACCAGGGCCCCGACAGCGACCAGGGCCCCGACAGCAACCAGGGCCCCGACAGCGCCGAGGTGACCGACACCGCCGAGCGCCGCACCTTCCCCGGCGAGGTGGCCTTCGAGCTGCACGACACCTTCGGTTTCCCCGTCGATCTGACCGCGGAGATCGCCGAGGACGCCGGGCTCAGCCTCGATCGCGACCGCTTCGAGTCCCTGATGGAGGAGCAGCGCGCCCGTGCCCGGGCCGCGGCGAAGAAGGGCGGCGGCGGGATCGACATCGAGGTGTACCGCACGGCCGCCGGTGAGGTGGGCAGCACCGAGTTCGTCGGCTACAGCGCGCTGGACCTGGAATCCGAGGTCGGCGCCATCGTCACCGCCGGCGGGTTGCTGGGTGGCGCGACCGAAGGTGACGAGGTCGAGGTGGTACTGGCCCGTACCCCCTTCTACGCCGAGGGCGGCGGGCAGATCGGCGACGCCGGGCTCCTGCGGACCGACACCGGTCGGCTCGAGGTCACCGACACCCAGGAGCCCGTCGACGGCCTGATCGTCCACCGCGCCCGGGTCGTCGCCGGCGAGGTCCGCACGGGCCAGGAGGTGCATGCCTCGGTCGACCGCGAGCGCCGCGTGGCCACCGCACGCAGCCACTCGGCCACCCACGTGCTGCACGCGACCATCAAGGAGGTCCTCGGCAGCCACGCCCAGCAGGCCGGCTCGCTGGTCACCCCGGGCCGGCTGCGCTTCGACTTCCCCCACTTCGACCGTGTCTCCCGCGACGAGCTCGACCTGCTCGAGCGCACCGTCAACCAGCGGGTGGTCGACGACCCACACGTCCACACCGAGGTGCTGCCGCTCGAGGAGGCCCGTGCCGCCGGCGCGGTCGCCAACTTCGGGGACAGGTACGGCGAGGTGGTCCGGGTCGTCACGATCGGTGACTTCTCGAAGGAGCTGTGCGGCGGGACCCACGTGCCCACCGGTGCCAAGATCGGCACCATCACCGTCGTGCGCGAGGAGTCGATCGGATCCAACACCCGCCGGATCGAGGCGCTGACCGGTGAGGACGCCTTCACCTACCTCTCCCACGAGCGGCTGGTCGCCGAGGAGGTGGCCCGGCTGCTCGAGGTCCCGACCGACCAGGCGGTGGTCCGGGTGGCCGGCCTGCTGGAGCGCCTGAAGGCGGCCGAGAAGGAGCTGGCCGCCGCCCGCGGCGCCGCGCTGTCCCAGGACGCGGCCCGGCTGGCGGCAGGTGCCATGCGCGAGGACGGCCTGGCCCTCGTCGTCCACCGCGTGGACGGGGTGGCGATGGACGATCTGCGCCGCCTGGCCACGGAGATCCGGGGACAGCTGGCGACCAGGGCCGTGGTCGTGGTCGCCGGCGCGACCGACGACGGCAAGGCGCAGCTCATCGCGGCGGTCACCAGCGACCTGGCCGAGGCGGGCGTCCAGGCCCGGTCGATCCTCCACCCGGCGGCCCAGGTGGTCGGTGGGGGAGCCGGCGGTAAGGGCGACCTGGCGCAGGCCGGGGGCAAGCAGGGTGGCAAGCTCGACGAGGCGCTCGCGGTCGCCACCCGCGAGGCCCGCGCCGCCGGGAGCGCCGCATGATCGGCGGCCGACGGCCGTGG
>JAWOCZ010000232.1:0-5350 GCA_046483565.1 Nitriliruptoraceae bacterium | reverse complement strand
GCCTACTTCAACCGGGAGCGACGCGAGGACGCGATCGTGCGTGGCCGGGATGCGGTCTCCCGGGCGCTCAGACGCAAGGGCATCGCCTACGCCCGGGCGATGGCCTCCGGTGACCTCGACGACGCCGCCCACAGCCTCAACTACAAGGATGCCGAGACGCTGTTCCGCGCGGTCGGCGAGGGGCACGTCGCTGCCGTCACCGTCGCCCAGCACGTCGTCGACGAGCTGACCCAGACCGAGACGGAGCCGGAGCCGGAGGTCGAACAACCCTTCTCCTCACCGATCCGGATCGGTTCGCGCGGGGGCGAGGACGTCGAGGTGGAGGGCGACAGCGGCATGCTGGTCAAGCTCGCCCGCTGCTGCACGCCCGTACCGGGTGACCAGATCGTCGGCTTCGTGACCCGTGGCCGTGGCGTGTCGGTCCACCGGGCCGACTGCTCCAACGTGGCGGATCTCGAGCGTGACCCCGACCGGTTCGTACCCGTCGACTGGACCGGGGACACGACCGCGTCGTTCCTGGTCCAGATAGAGGTGGAGGCACTCGACCGCAAGCACCTGCTGCGCGACATCACGGCGGTGCTCGGCGATCTGCACATCAACATCACCTCGGCCCAGGTGGGCACCGCCAAGGACCGCGTCGCCCGGCTGCGCTTCACCTTCGAACTCGGCGACCCGTCGCACCTCGAGGAGGCGCTGCGCTCCATCCGGCGGGTCTCGGGTGTCTACGACGCCTTCCGCGCCATCCCGCAGGGCGCCCGCTGACGCTGGCGTGGCCCCGACCGGGTCGGCGGTCCACCCCCGGCCCCTGACGTCCCCCGCCGTCCCCCGGCGGCCCGACCGGGACACCGGCGCAGGTAGCCTGCCGTGCGTCCCCGGCAGGAGCCCTTCTTCGTGTCCGATCCCTTCATCCTCGGTGCGCCGCTCGGGCGGTGGCAGACCAACTGCTACGTCGTCGGTGACCGTGCGCTCGGTCGTGCGGTGGTCGTCGACCCCGGGGAGACCGCCGAGGCCCAGGCGGTCGAGATGCTCGCCAGCGTCGACGCCACCTGCGAGGCCATCCTGCTCACCCACGGCCACCTCGACCACCTGTGGGCGGTGCCGGACCTGGCCCGCGCCCTCGACGTGCCGGTGTTGCTCCACGATGACGACCGGTGGTTGTGGGACGATCCCGCCGCGGCCTTCGGGGCACCGCTCGAGCTGCTCGCCGAGCAGCTGGGGCTGAGCTGGGACCCGCCCACCGGCCACCTCGAGTCCGTGGCCGACGGCCAACGACTGGACATGGCCGGGGTGCGCTTCGACGTGGTGCACAACCCCGGGCACACGCCCGGTCACGTCACCTACCTCGGTCGGGACCTCTCGCACGCGACGGTCACCTTCCCCCTCGGCGAGGCGGAGCAGGGCAGCGAGGACGTGCTGTTCTCCGGGGACCTGCTGTTCGCGGGTTCGATCGGCCGGACGGACTTCCCACGCGGGTCGATGGCGGACATGCTGCGCTCCCTGTCCGCGACCGTCCTCGAGCTCGAGGACGAGACCGTGGTGCTCTCCGGGCACGGGCCGGACACCACGGTGGGCTACGAGCGCGAGACCAACGCCTACCTGCGGCAGGCCATCGAGGCCCACGGCTCCCAGCCCTGACCGATCGTTGGCGGGCGGCGCCCGTTCGCCATCGCCCTCCCGCCCGGAAGCGCGCTCGGCACCACCGCCGACCGCCGATCCGCCCCGCTGCCCGTCCTGCCGACGGGCCCCGCTCACCTCGAGGTCTCCACATGGCCACCATCGACGCCAACCCGGCCTCCGGGACCCGCGACCTGCTCCCCGACGACGTGCTCCGCCGCGAGCGGGCCTTCGCCGCGATCCGGCGGACCTTCGACGCCCACGGGTTCGCGCCGCTGGAGACCCCGGCCTTCGAACGCCTCGAGGTACTCACCGGCAAGTACGGCGAGGAGGGCGACCAGCTGATCTTCAAGATCCTGCGGCGCGGCGACCACGAGGCCTCCGGCGACGCCGACCTGGCGCTGCGCTACGACCTCACCGTCCCGCTGGCGCGGGTCGCGGCCCGGTACGGCTCGCAGCTGCCCACCCCGTTCAAGCGCTACCAGATCGCGCCGGTGTGGCGGGCCGACCGTCCGGGCAAGGGCCGTTACCGCGAGTTCTACCAATGCGACGTCGACACGATCGGGTCCGACTCGTTGAACGCGGACGCGGCGACCCTGGTGGCCGTCACGGATGCGCTCGAGGCGCTGGGTCTGAGCGGGTTCCGGGTCCAGCTGAACTCCCGGAAGGCCCTGCGCGGGCTGGTCGAGGCCTACGGCATCGACGTGGAACGTGAGAGCGACGCGCTGGTGGCCCTCGACAAGCTGGACAAGATCGGCCTGGACGGGGTCACCGCCGAGCTGAGCCAGCGCGGCATCCCCTCGGTGGCGATCGCCGCGCTGGAGGCGGACCTGTCGGCCGATGCGCCGTCGGCGGCCGTGCGGGACCGGCTCGAGCGATCCGAGACCGGCATCGCCGGGCTCGCCGAGGTCGATCGGCTGCTCACGCTGGTCGGCGATGCCGTGCCCGTGACCTACGCCCCGGTGCTGGCACGCGGCCTGTCGTACTACACCGGACCGGTCTTCGAGGTGGTCCACGAGGGGCTCGACGCCACCATCGCCGCGGGGGGTCGCTACGACGGGCTGATCGGGATGTTCCAGTCGGGCGACGTGCCGGCCACCGGAGGCTCGCTCGGCCTGGAGCGCATCCTGCTGCTCCTCGAGGCCGCTGAGGAGGCGGACCTCGACCCGGCGGGACCCGAGGTGCTGGTCACGGTGATGGACGACGACGGCGCGGCCGATGCCGTCGCGCTCGCCGGTCGCATCCGCGCCGCCGGGCACCGCGTCGAGCCCTACAGCGGCGGAGGGCGGCTCAAGCTCGCCAAGCAGCTCAGGTACGCCGACCGGCGCGGCGTCCGCGTCGCCGTCATCCGCGGAGCCGAGGAGCGCGCCGCGGCTACCGTCACCTGCAAGGCGCTCGCCAGTGGCGAGCAGCGCACGGTCCGCCTCGCCGAGCTCGAGTCGACGCTCGCGGCGTTGCTGGAGGCCTGAGCGCCAGCGCCCGTGCGAGCGCCCGTCCCACCTGCCTCGTCCCTCATCCTTGGAGCTTCCGTGAGCATCACCCCCTTCGGTGCGCTGCGCACCCACGGCGCCGGCACGCTGCGCGCCGCCCACGTCGACGAGACCGTCACGCTGGCCGGCTGGGTCGCCACCCGTCGCGATCACGGCGGTGTGGCCTTCCTCGATCTGCGCGACCGCTCGGGCGTGGTCCAGGTCGTCGCCGACCCCGAGGCCTCGGAGGCGCTCGAGGCCGCCCACCGCATCCGCACCGAGTGGGTCGTCACGGTCACCGGCACGGTCCGCGCCCGCCCCGAGGGGATGCGCAACGACAAGCTGGCCACCGGCGACGTCGAGGTGGCTGCCACCTCGATCGAGGTGCTGTCCGAGTCGGACACGCCACCCTTCCCCGTCGAGGACCGCATCGAGGTGTCGGAGGAGCTCCGGCTCACCCATCGCTACGTGGATCTGCGCCGGCCGCGCATGGCCGAGATCCTGCGGCTGCGATCCCGGACGACTTCGGTCATCCGGCGGGTCATGGAGGAACACGGGTTCCTGGACGTGGAGACCCCGATGCTCACCCGGGCCACGCCGGAGGGCGCCCGGGACTTCCTGGTGCCCTCGCGGCTCCAGCCCGGCGAGAGCTACGCGCTGCCACAGTCGCCCCAGCTGTTCAAGCAGCTGCTGATGGTCGCCGGCGTCGAGCGCTACTACCAGATCGCGCGCTGCTTCCGGGACGAGAACCTGCGTGCCGACCGCCAGCCGGAGTTCACCCAGCTCGATGTGGAGCTGTCCTTCGGCGACCAGGAGGACGTGATCGGTATCACCGAGGAGGTCCTCGCGGCGGTGTGGCGGGAGACGATGGGCGTGGAGGTCGAGACCCCCTTCCTCCGGTTGACCTACGCGGAGGCCATGGCACGTTTCGGCAGCGACAAGCCCGACCTGCGGATCGAGGGGATGGAGCTCGCCACCCTCGATGCGGTCTTCACCGACACCGAGGTGGGGGTGTTCAAGGGCGTGCTCGGATCGGGCGGATCGGTCGTCGCCCTCGCGTTGCCCGGCGGCGGCGAGCTCACCCGTCGCCGGTTCGACGAGCTGGTCGAGTGGGCCAAGCGCCGCGGCGCCAAGGGGCTGGCCTGGGGGGTCGTCGAGGCGGACGGGACCCTGCGCTCCCCGCTGTCGAAGTTCATGTCCGAGGCGGAGATCGCCGGGGTGCTGGACGCCACCGGTGCCTCAGTGGGTGACGCGGTCTTCTTCGGGGCGGGGGAGACCACCTTCGCCCGCGAGCTGATGGGCGCGCTGCGCAACCACCTCGCCGCGGAGCAGGGCCTGATCGGTGGGGGCTTCGCCTTCTGCTGGATCGTCGACGCGCCGATGTTCGAGCCGGTGGTCGATCGTGGCGAGGCCGTGGGGACCACGGCCTGGACCCCGGTGCACCACCCCTTCACCGCGCCGACGCCCGAGTGGATCGACCGGTTCGAGGACTCGCCGGGTGAGGCCCTGTCCAACGCCTACGACGTGGTGTGCAACGGCTACGAGCTCGGGGGCGGGTCGATCCGTATCCATGACCGCGACGTCCAGGCGCGGGTCTTCCGCTTCCTCGGCATCAGCGACGAGATCGCGGAGGAGCGCTTCGGCTTCCTGCTGCGCGGGCTGGCCCACGGCGCGCCGCCCCACGGCGGCATCGCGCTCGGCCTCGACCGCCTGGTCATGCTGCTGGCGGACGCGACCAACATCCGAGACGTCATCGCGTTCCCGAAGACCCAGTCCGGGGCCTGCCTGCTCACCGATGCCCCGGCGCCCTACGACCCCGTGGCGCTGCGCGATGTCGGCCTCCGGCCGCTACCGCCACCGGTCAAGGACTGACCGGCCCCTGACCGGCCGCCCGCCCCGACCCCGCGGGTTGCCGCCCGCCGCCGCCCGCCGCCATTCTCGCCCGCCGCCGCGTGCGCGGGGGTTGGGTGCGTTCTGCCCCGGTTCCCGGGGTGTTCCGCACCCGATCCGGTGGGTTGCCGCCGCGTGCCGCCCTCGCCGCCCTCTCCCGCCGCCCCACCGGACCCTGTCCCTACCGGGTTGGGTGCGTTCTGCCCCGGTTCCCGGGGTGTTCCGCACCCGATCCCGCGGGTCGCCGCCGCGTGCGCGGGGGTTGGGTGCGTTCTGCCCCGGTTCCCGGGGTGTTCCGCACCCGATCCCGCGGGTCGCAGCCCCGTGCCCGGCGGCAACCCACCGGATCGGGTGCGGAACACCCCCCGAACCCGGGC
>JAWOCZ010000212.1:0-8500 GCA_046483565.1 Nitriliruptoraceae bacterium | reverse complement strand
CTCGTCGGGTCCCACGGGGCCTGACACCCGGCTCACGTCGGCTGGTCGAACCCCCCGTCGACCGGTCGGCGTGAGCTGCCACTGGGCCTGCTGTCGCCCGCGGCGGGGTCGCCACCGGGTCCGCGGTCGCCCGCGGCGGGGTCGCCACCGGGTCCGCGGTCGCCCGCGGGCGCCACGGCGGGGCCTGTGGTGGCCGAGTGACCTGGGCCGCGGACCCCGTCCACCCGCCGACGGTGTGCGAAGCTCAGGTGTCGTCCAACCGCGGAGGGTGGCAGGTGGCCAGGTACGCGATCACGGGTTCGAGTGGGCTCATCGGTGAGGCGCTGATCGCCTCGTTGACGGCCGATGGGCACACGGTCCAACGGGTCGTCCGCAACAGCAGCAAGGCTGGACCGGACGACGTCGTCTGGGATCTGTCCTCCGGCAGCATCCAGGCCGAGAAGCTCCAAGGTGTGGACGTCGTCGTCCACCTCGCCGGCGAACCGATCGGCGGCGCGAAGTGGTCCGAGGAGACCAAGCGGCGGATCCACCGCTCACGGGAGGTGGGCACGCGGTTGATCGCGGAGACCCTCGCGGACCTCGACGAACCACCCCGGGCGTTCGTGTCCTCTTCGGCCGTGGGGTACTACGGCGACCGAGGTGACGAGATCCTCACCGAGGAGTCCACCCCTGGCGACGACTTCCTCGCCCAGGTATGCGTCGCCTGGGAGGCCGCCGCCCAACCCGCCGTCGACGCCGGGATCCGGACGGTCCACCCCCGCACGGGTGTCGTGATCGCCGAGGGCGGCCCGCTGATCGAGAAGATCGATCTTCCCTTCCGACTCGGCGTCGGAGGCCGGGTCGGCGACGGTCGGCAGTACGTGCCGTGGATCTCGCTCGAGGACGAGGTCCGGGCCCTGCGCTTCCTCGCCGAGCATGAGGAGCTGGCCGGGCCCGTCAACCTCGTCGGTCCCGAGCCGGTGACCAATCGGCAGCTCACGAAGGCACTCGGGCAGGTGCTGCGACGGCCCACGGTGCTGCCCATCCCGCCGTTCGCGATCCGCCTGCTGTACGGGGAGATGGGGGTCACCCTGGCCACGACCAGCAATCGGGTCCTACCGCAGCGGCTGCTGGACGCCGGGTTCACCTTCACCCACACCTCGCTGGTCAGCGCACTGGAGGCCGTGCTGCTCGACGAACGGGCGGCATGAGCATGGCCGATGCTGACGTCGTCGTCGTCGGCGCCGGACTGGCCGGGCTGACCTGCGCGCTGCGCCTGCGGGCTGCGGGCCGCGAGGTGGTGGTGCTCGAGGCCGCGGATGCCGTCGGTGGCCGGATCCGCACGGACGTGGTCGACGGCTACCGGCTCGACCGCGGCTTCCAGGTCCTGCTCACCGGCTACCCGGCCGCTCGCCGTTGGTTCGACCTGGAGGCGCTGGACCTCCGGGCGTTCTCTCCCGGCGTGGTGCTCCGCCACCTCGGGCGCTTCCGGCGCCTGGCCGATCCGCTGCGCGCCCCCGTTGCCAGCATGGCTGCCGTGACCTCACCGATCACGACGATCCCCGATGGACTCCGTCTGCTGGCGTGGCGCCACTCGGTGCTGCATGCCGGCGGGCAGGAGGTCGCGGCCCGACCGCAGGTCCCCACCTCGACGTTGCTCGAGGAGCGCGGCTTCTCACCGGCCATCACGGCGGGCTTCTTCTCACCGTTCCTGGCCGGGACCTTCTTCGATCCGGGTATGACCACGTCGTCACGCGTGACGGAACTGGTGTTCCGGAGCTTCTTCGACGGCGAGGTGGCCGTGCCCGCCCTCGGGATGCAGCAGCTGCCGCAGCAGCTGGCGGCCCGGCTTCCGCTGGACACCGTCCGGTTCGGCGAACGGGTCGAAGCGGTGGGCCCCGGGCGGGTCAGCGTGGCGGACGGCGACACCGTCACGGGCGCGCACGTGGTCGTGGCGACCGAGGGACCGGCCGCCGCCAGGTTGCTCGGTACGCGGCTGCCCGGCGGTGTCGCCCCCGACCGGGGCACCGCGACGGTGTACTACCGCGCCGCCGAGCCGCCCGTGACCGGTCCCGACCTCGTGCTGGACGCCGACCGGGATGGTCCGGTGAACACTCTCGCCGTCATGAGCGAGGTGGCCGACGGCTACGCGCCCGTGGGCGGGGACGCGCTCGTGTCGGTGTCGACCGTCGGGGTGCCGCCGGAGGACGACCGGGCACTCGATGCTGCGGTTCGCCGACAGCTGACCGGGTGGTACGGGCCCGCGGCCGCCCACTGGGAGCGCGTCGCGATCTACCGCATCCCCCACGCCCAGCCACGCCAGGACGTCGAGGATCTGCCGACCCTGGCCCGGGAGGTCCGCGTCGACGCGACGACGTGGGTGTGCGGTGACCACCGCGATACCTCGTCGATCCAGGGCGCGCTGGTCTCGGGCCGCCGGACCGCCGAGGCGTTGCTGGCCAGCTGAGCGTCCGGTACGGCGCGGCGCGCGCGTTCAGGCGCGGTGCGCGGTGCGTGGTGGGGGCGCGGGCCGGTCAGGGGTGGCCGGCTGAGCGCTCCGCGGCGGCTTGCTGGGTGGGGTGGGGATGCGGGCCGGCCAGGGGTGGCCGGCTGAGCGCCCCGGTCGAGGTGGCCGGCGGTCGCGCCGGTTGCGCCCGGCGGTCGCGCCGGTTGCGCCCGGCGGTCACGCCCGGTGGTCGTACCCGGTCGGTCGCACCCGTCGCGCCCGGCGGCCGGGAGGTGCGGCTGGCTACAGTGAGGTGCAGGGCGCGTGACGGCGGCGGATGCGTCCGGCTGGCCCGCAGCACCCTGCGCGTCGCCCTCGGGAGCTACCGCCGTGCCCTACCAGCCCGCCCCGGACCGCTACGAGCGCATGACGTACCGGCGGACCGGCCGCAGTGGCCTGCAGCTGCCGGCCATCTCGCTGGGGTTGTGGCACAACTTCGGGGAGGATCGTCCGCTGCAGACGCAGCGGGACATCCTGCGCCGCGCGTTCGACCTCGGGATCACCCACTTCGACCTGGCGAACAACTACGGACCCCCCTACGGCTCGGCCGAGGAGCATCTCGGGACGATCCTCGCCTCCGACTTCGTCGGCCTGCGTGACGAACTGGTGATCTCGACCAAGGCCGGCTACGACATGTGGCCCGGACCCTACGGCCAGTGGGGCTCGCGCAAGTACCTGCTGGCCAGCCTCGACCAGAGCCTGGCCCGGATGGGCGTCGAGTACGTCGACATCTTCTACTCACACCGCTTCGACCCGCGTACCCCGCTCGAGGAGACGATGGGGGCCCTCGACACGGCGGTGCGGCAGGGCAAGGCCCTGTACGTCGGCATCTCGTCCTACTCCTCGGCCCGGACCCGCGAAGCGGCCGCCATCCTGCGCGAGCTCGGCACGCCGCTGCTGCTCCATCAGCCGTCGTACTCGATGCTGAACCGCTGGATCGAGGAGGACCAGCTGCTCGACACCCTCGAGGACGTCGGCGCGGGGTGCATCGTGTTCTCCCCGCTGGCACAGGGCCTGCTGACCGACCGCTACCTCGAGGGGATCCCAGAGGGCTCGCGGGCGGCCCGAGCCAGCGCGGACTCCTTCGATCCGGAGCTGATCAGCGAGGAGAACCTCGAGAAGATCCGGGTGCTCGATCGGGTCGCCACCAGTCGAGGCCAATCGTTGGCACAGCTGGCTCTGGCCTGGACGCTGCGCGACGAGCGGGTCACCTCGACGTTGATCGGTGCCAGCAGCGTGGGTCAGCTGGAGAGCAACGTGGCGTCGCTCGAGCGGCTCTCGTTCTCGGAGAACGAACTGGAGGAGATCGACCGCTACGCCACCGAGGGCGGCGTCAACCTGTGGCGCCCCCCGGATCTCGGCTGACGGGCCTGGGCTGACGGGCCTCGGCGACGAGTCACCTCTCCGGCAGCAGGACCAGCTTGCCGACGTGGTCACCCTCGGCGAAGTCGGCCTGGGCGGTGTGGATCTCCGTCAGCGGGTAGGTCCGCGCGACCTTCGGGTCGATCCGGCCGTGGCGAGCATCGTCCAGCAAGCGACGGAACTGCGCTGGTGTGTGCATCGTGGAGCCGATCAGCCGCCGACGCTCGAGGTAGAGCCTGCGCAGGTCCAGGGACACGACCGGATCAGCGACCGCGCCGCAGGTGACCCACCGTCCACCGGTGCCCAGTAGCTCGAAGAGCTCCTCGAACGCCCACCCGCCGACGACGTCGGCCACCACCGCCAGCGGGCCCTCTGCGGCGTCGCGGATGCGGTCGGCCACCGTGTCGTCATCACGCGCCACGGTGTGGTCCGCGCCGGCGGCGCGGACGGCCGCTTCGTGGCCTGCGCTCGTCAGGGCGATGACCGTTGCGTCCCGCGCGTGGGCCAACTCCACGAGCGCCAACCCGACACCGCCGGAGGCACCGGTGATCAGGACGGTCTCCCCGGCCCGTAGCTGCGCCCGTTCCAGCATGCCGGTGGCCGTGCCGTAGGCGATCGGCAGGCAGGCCAGCTGCTCGTCGCTCAACGGCGAGTCGCTGACGTCGTGGGCATGGTCGGCAGCGATCACGACGTACTCGGCGAAGCCGCCGTCGAGCTCGGAGCCCAGCACGGCTTCGAGGGTCGGCTCGTCCGCCTCGTCGGCGTCGTCCGCGTCGTCCGCGTCGTCCGCCTCCTCGGCGTACCTCGTCGGATCGAGCAGCACGCGGCGTCCGATGATGGCCTCATCCACCTTCTCGCCCACCTCGGTCACGACCCCGACGACGTCGCCGCCCTGGATCCGCGGGAACTCCAGCGGCACGCCCTGCCACCCCGCCACCGCATCCGGATCATCGGCACGACCGTAGGCCCCCTGCCGGGTCCACAGGTCGGTGTTGTTCACGCCGGCGGCCCTGACCTCGACCAGTACCTCTCCCCGCGCGGGGCGCGGCACCGGAACGTCGTCGCGGACCTCGAGCTGTTCCGGGCCGCCGTGCCCCGTGAGCACGGCTGCGAGCATGTGCCGGTCCGTCATGACGGCTCCTCACGGTCGTCGAGGTAGGTCGGCGCAGCCCCGTCGAGGTACGTCGAGGTACGTCGGCCAAGCCCCATCGTCCCTCATGGGCAGGGTGGATGCACCCGGTCCGCAGGGACCTTCGTGCCCGGTCGCAACCGCGCAGGTGGTGCTGCTCGCCCGTGCATTGTCACCGCTGGCCGGCCGGGGGCGCAGATCGAGGGGCCGCTAGCGTGGTGGACATGGACACACACGCGCTGCTTACCGATGCCTTCCACCGTCTTCCGTCGCTTGTCAGGCATCACGCCGAGGACGCCGACGACCACCTGCTGCACACCCGCCTCGACGCCGATGCGAACCCGCTCGCCTGGCTGCTGTGGCACACCATCCGGATCCAGGATGTCCAGGTCGCGGAGCTGGCCGACCGAGAGCAGGTGTGGACGGCCGAAGGCTGGGTCGAGCGGTTCGGGCTGCCCCTCGAGCCCGGCGATCACGGGTACGGGCACCGCCGCGAGCAGGTAGCCAGCGTCCGGGTCGAGGATCCCGGGTTGCTGGTCGGCTACCAGGACGCGGTGACCGCCATGATCGACGGCTACCTCGCCGAGGTGGATGCGGACGAGCTCGCCCGGGTCATCGACCGCGGCTTCGACCCGCCGGTGACCGCCGGCGTCCGACTGGTGAGCATCCTCGGTGATGCCTTCCAGCACCTCGGCCAGGCCGGCTACGTGCGCGGGCTCCTCGAACGCTCCGGCTGAGCAGGGCGCTCGGACCGCCGGCTACCTGATCCTGATCGCCGACGGTGTGCACAGCTTCTCGGGGGACTGGCGGTCGCGGTGGCGTTTCGAGGTGGCCCGGCTGCTGCCCTTCGCTGCCGACAGCCCGGCTCGGGTCAGACGGTCGGCCGCGACCGGTCAGCTGCTGCTGCGACCCGATGACATGCCCTCGGCGACCCCGATGAGCAGGATGCCGGCGATGACGGCCACGATGAAGCCGAGCACGTTGAGTTCGCCGATGTCGCCGGTGCCGAGCAGGTTGGCGACGATCCCACCGACGACGGCACCGCCGACACCGAGCAGCAGCGTCATCAGCAGGCTGAGGTTCTGCTTGCCCGGCTTGATGAGTCGTGCGAGCGCCCCGATGATCAAGCCAGCGATCAGGAAGCCGATGATGCCCATGTGTGTCCCTCCGTGGTGACGAGAACTTACTCGTCCAGCAGTCTCTTACGCGAGGACGTCCGAGTCGAGTGTCCGAGCCGCGCCGATCGGCCGACGACGGCAGCCCCGGTCGGGTTGACCTCGCGGAGGACTGTGGCTGCCGCTGGGCCGCCTCAACTGCCCGGATCTGACGCTATCCGTGAAGCCCCGAGGAACACCTCGTCGAGCCTCTCCTCGGTCAGCCGCCCGGTGAAGGTGTTCTGCTGGCAGATGAGCTCCGACACCAGGGTCTGCCGCCAGAGGCGCTAGAACGCCAGGATCCTGCGGTCCGTGAGTCGTGAGTCAGCCAAGTAGACAGCCATCCGTGAGCGTTGCGCGGCAGGTGCGTGACACCCGTCGGTCACCGCGGCCAGTGAGCGCCGAGGTAGGGGTCGGGATGTTCCCGGACCCAGCGGTCGAGGAGCTCGGCGAGCGCCCCGGCCTGGGCACCGCCGGCAGGCAGGCTGCGCTTCAGGACGAACACGAGCACTAGATCGGACTCGCGAGCGAAGTCCACGACGTTCTCGGTGACCACCGCCCAGTCGTTGGCGCGGGCGAACGTGGCGATGTCAGCATCGGCGGTGGCATCGAGCCCGAACTCGCAGACATGTGCAGCTCGGTGTCCGTGCTCCTCACGCAGGATCTCCGCGGCACGGAGCTGCAGCATCTCGTCGAGCAGGAGCCGCGTCACGCGAGCAGGGCCTCGCGTTCCTCCGCGGCCCGGCGGCTTGCTTCAGCAGCCTCCTCGTTGCGCCGGATGCGCGAATCGATCTGCTCACGGTGCTCGGCAGCGAAGTCGAGCGCGGTTCGGATCTGACGAGGGTGCAGCTCGCTCTCCTTCGCGAGGGTGGCGATGCGCTCCTCCTCGCTGCCCGTGAGCTCGCGAAGTCGGGCGACGACCTCCCACACGTCGGGACCGGCGGTGAGCGCCGCCCGCCGGTCATGGATCGCGCCGCGGTACACGATCCCCGGGTGGTCGAGCGTGTCCACACCTTCGACGATGAGCCGCTCGAGCAGCGCCGTCGCGCTCACGCCTTCATGGTCGGATCGCTTGGCCAGGCGCTGCTTGGCCTCGTCGCTCAGCCGGAACGAGGTGCTTCTCGACGACATCGGTCACTCCTTGTAGCTGCTTTGGGCTACATCGTAGCTCAGTGTTCATGCCGTGCACCTTGGCCAGGTGGCCGAGAGCGTCGGCCTGCTTGTCCGACGTGGTCGGCCACCCGATGCCGGATGGCCACCTCCTGCAGAAGGCTCACGTCGAATGATCGAGCGCGATCGTTCGCTGGTCGACGTGGGTCACTGCGAACCGCAGCGCCTCACGGATGTCGTCCGCGGTGAGCTGTGGGTACTCCTCGAGGAGCTCGTCGCTGGTCGTCCCGTCGGCGACCATCCGAACGATCATCGCGACGCGGATGCGGGTTCCACGGATGCACGGGACTCCTCCCGTGATCTGGGGGTCGACGCTGATCCGTTGGAAGGCCGTGGAGACACGGTACGGGACCGGGGTTCGGGGCCCACGGGCGGCGCCATAGGCGCTCCTTCCAGGGGTGGCTACGCGCCGGGGCGGAACGCGCGGTCGAGCGTGTTCCGGATCAACTCAGCGGCCTGCTCGTCGCCCGGGACGAGGTGGCCGTACTGGTCGGCGGTGGTCTGGATCGTGGCATGACCCGCGTACCGGCTGACCAGGAAGATCGGGACGCCCAAGCTGAGAAGTACTGATGCCCAGGTGTGGCGCAGCGTGTGCGGGGACGTGCCGGTCGGCAGCTCGAGAGCGCGGGGTACATCTCCATCGTGTCGGAGTGCGTCGATGGCACGAACGCTTTACCACGGCCTGTCTCGGCAGTCCCGCATCGCCGCGGGTCGGGTGGTCAGGCAGGCTCGGTCGGTCGCTGGACCGCCCCCGCGGCAGCCCAGTCCTCGACGGCTTGGCGGGCCGCCGGCGTGGCTACGCCTACAGCTTGGCCACGACGTGTGCGAGGACGGCCGACATCTGGTCGTGCGGGCTGAACTCGACCATCCGGACGGTGTCTTCGACGATGATGGTGTGCCCTGCGGGCCAGTGGTAGAGCTGGCCGGCGCCCACGGTCTCGTGGCTGCCGTCGTGGTAGTCCACGCGGATGCGTCCCTCGAGCACGTAGCCCCAGTGGGGGCACTGGCAGTGGTCCGCTTCGAGTCCCTCGAGCAGGGGGCAGAAGTCCAGTCCGGTGGGGTACTGCATGTAGGCGCTGGTCATACCGCCCCAGTCCTGGCCGCGGATCATCTCTCAAGCGCCTCATGGGCGAGTGGCATGTCATCGACATTGCTCTTCATCTGCTGGCTCCTTGCCATGTTCGACCGACCCCGGTCCCG